>JAJNAU010000019.1 GCA_021462625.1 Shewanella sp. | reverse complement strand
ACCGAGAATGGCTACCAGTGTATGCGTGACATTACCCAGGCCGACTGGCGTAGCCTGAGCGACTCTATCTACGGTGGTGTATTTGATGAGAAGAGCAGTACTAAGCCTGACTCAGGTTTTTGGTATGACGGTCAGACACTGCGCGATGACTGGCATGAAGAGCGCTATGGTATTAACTTCAACCAGTTCACCATGCTCAAAGTGCCAGATGAAGCTCTGTCAGCCGCAGTGAAAACCGAATATGAATTTAATAATGGCGTAGAAGCCTACTTCCAACTGCAATTTGCCCGTAACAAGTCAGTCAATGACAAGTCACCAGAAAGTGAAGATGAGTGTGATTCCATCATTACCCGCGATTTGGATACCGGCGAATTTGGCTCGGACTGTATTGGTCGCATCCCATACGATAACCCTTACATGCCCGACGCTATCCGCGAGAATGCCAGCTCTAAAGGTGTGAAGTGGGACAGAAACTTTGCCGAAGTAGGCAATATCATCAATGAAAACACCCGAACTACCTACCGCACCTGGGCCGGATTACGTGGCTACCTATTTGAAGATTGGGAATGGGATCTGTCGGTAGGTTACGGTAACTTCAAACAAGAGCAGGTTCGCCAAAATGAAATCTATGTCGCCCGCGTCCGCGAAGCCCTGAATGCCGAAGTACTGGATGATGGTACCATTCAGTGTAAAAGTGAGGAAGCTCGCGCCAACGGCTGTGTTCCCATCAATTTATTTGGTGCAGGCTCTATTACCGCTGAAGCCGCGAATTACATTCGCGCAACGCCGGAAATCAATACCGATATCACCATGACCAATGTTGTTGGCTATATAACCGGTGACCTGTTTGATATGCCAGCCGGCAGTGTTGCTTCAGCTTTTGGTTTTGAGTACCGTCGTGACACTCAGTCTGTGTCCACCAATGTACCGGAAGGTGGTGTGACCTTTAACTATGTCCCTTCATTCAGTGGTGATGTCAATGTCTATGAAGCCTTTGCCGAAGTCTCGGTGCCACTGCTGGCAGATGTGACCGCCGCCAAGAGCCTGGCGCTGGACTTGTCTGCTCGCTTTGCCGATTACAGCTGGTCGACCACAGGTTTAATGCAAAGTTATAAAGCCGGCTTTATCTATGAGCCCCTGGATGGTTATGCTATGCGCGCCAATTGGGCCCGGGCTCAGCGTGCTCCTACCATTACTGATCTCATGTCTCCACCACGTGGCGATTATGACTCATTCGATGATCTCTGTGATGGCGTAACAGCGACGTCAACAGAGCCCGGTCATGACGCATGCCGTCAAGACCCTGGCATTGCCGCTACCATTGCTGCTGATGACTCTTTCGAAGATGACAATAACGGCTATTCACCAAATGTCGGTAACCCTGAGCTTCAGGAAGAAACAGCTGATACCTTTACCCTGGGTCTGACCATGGCACCGGACTTTTTGGAAGGTCTGCGGATTGCAGTAGATTATTATGATATCAGCATTGAAGATGCCATTACTTCACTGTCCAATGAAGATATTATCGGCTTCTGCTACAACTCTTCCCTGCCATACGGTGATGACAATCAGTTCTGTAACGACATTACCCGTGACAGCGACGGCCAGATCAGTGAAGTTCAGCAACGCCTTATCAACACAGATGAAATCGATACCAGTGGTTATGATATCGCTGCGGAATACCGTTATGACCTTGAAGAGTGGGGCCGTATCCGCTTTAAAGCAGACTGGACCCACGTCATTGGCTATTCAGTGACCAGCACAGGTCCTAACGGTCAGTTTACTGATAACTATGAAGGCCTGCTGTCGTCCGATATCTTCGAAGACAAGGGCTCTGCGTCCCTGACCTGGTATAAGGAAGACTGGCGTGTACGTTGGAGCACCCGCTACAAGAGCTCAATTCGTCGCAGTCAATCTACTCATGAGGCCTGGGAGGCGGACATTGCCGCAAATGCAGAGCGCTGCGCCGATGGCTCGGATGATTGTATTGCCAACCCAGAAGCACTGTATGGCAATGAGCTGCCGTCTGTGACCACACACAATCTGTCAGTGTCCTATGACTGGGAGTTCGACGACAACGCCGAGCTGCGCCTGTACGGTGGCGTCAATAACCTGTTCGATGAGAAAGGGCCTTTCATCCTGGGTGGTCGCGGTAACTTCGACAGCGCCTATGGCGGTGGTCTGGGCCGCTTTATGTTTATCGGTGCACGACTGCAGTTCTAAGCCGCTAATGTAAAACTAATTCCCTGGAGCAAAAAGCCAGCGAACATTCGCTGGCTTTTTTATTAGGGTCTGTTGACCTTTCATGGTTGAATTTTGCTCGTTCTAGACGCGCTTTAATCGCGACGCAAGGTGTGCCGCCTAGGGGCCTAAGCAAATACCTTGCAACAAAGAGTAAAGCGCGTATAGCCGAGCCCTTCGGGCAGCGTTTGTCGTCACTTTCTACTGCATTAACGCTCATTCATGTAGTACAACTACAGCACAATCGCGTTGCTTTGTATAAAACAACGACAAAGTGCTGCAAAAACCATCTTCAAAGGTCAACAGACCCTAATTACTACCGAGAGACTAACACGTTAACAGAGCCATAAATCAGGATTCCAGAATGACAGTTGCCATCGCATAATGCTGCTCATCGCTGATACTGATATGACCTAAATAGCCACCCATCAGTTCAAGTCGCTCCGCTGCGCCATCAGTAAATACAAGCTTGGGCGCGCCCAGTTCATTATTGCTGATATGGATATGTTGAAATGACACCCCCCGGCCAATGCCTGTGCCCAGCGCCTTGGCGGCGGCTTCCTTGGCAGCAAATCGCTTGGCGAGGAAACGCACAGGCTGGGACGATACCTCAAACAGAGTCAACTCATCAGGCGTCAACACCCGCCTAGCCAGTCTGTCACTCTTTTGCAACTGCTGCTCGATGCGGGCGATCGCCACGATATCCGTACCCAGACCTATAATTGCCATTGGCTCCCCTATGGTTTTCCTGTGCTGGCCAATTCAGGCCAGTACTGAGTCAAGACTACTCGCCCCGACGCCCTTCCAGCATCAGGGTCTTCATATGCCGTACCGCCTTTTCCATGCCGTCAATAGCCGCGTAGGCAACAATGGCATGACCGATATTCAGCTCATACAACTCAGGAATAGCCGCGATGGCTTTCACGTTGTGATAGTGCAGACCATGGCCGGCATTCACAACCAGCCCTTTGCCGTGAGCATATGCTGCCATGGCCTTGATACGCTTAAGCTCTTTGGCCTGAGTGACATCATCTGTGGCATCAGCATAGCAACCCGTATGAAGCTCAATATAAGGCGCGCCGACTTCGACCGCTGCATCAATCTGCTCCGGATCGGCGTCGATAAACAGTGATACCTTAATGCCCTGCGCCGTCAAACGGGACACTGCTGCGCGAATTTTATCTTTCTGCCCAGCGACATCCAGCCCGCCTTCAGTGGTCAGTTCCTGGCGTTTTTCCGGTACCAGACAGACATAAGTAGGCTTGATTTCGCAAGCGATATTCAGCATCTCTTCAGTAACGGCGCACTCGAAGTTCATGCGAGTTTTCAAAGTCCTGGCAAGCAGATAAACATCTCTATCCTGAATGTGGCGTCGGTCTTCCCGCAGATGAACAGTGATACCATCAGCACCGGCATACTCTGCCACCGCCGCCGCATGTACTGGATCCGGATAGCTGGAGCCCCTCGCCTGACGCAAAGTGGCAATATGGTCTATGTTAACGCCGAGCAAAATACCACTCATTCCCGCTCCCCTTCTAAGATGCTGAGTTATAACGAATGCTGTAATTTGCGCCTATTGTACTCATACCAAGGGAAAAAAATACCCAAACTTGGGTAATACAATCAGCAATAAAGCTGGAACAGAACTAAGGTAAGTCACTTAGGGAAGGTGCGAACAGGTCCTCGCACCGCTCTGGCTGATGGGCAAATTCGAGTTCAAGGTATTCAGGTGCAGCAAGGCGGGTTGCCTTTCAAGGCGCAATACCACCGTCATCGTGTTTGCCCGAAAGCCCGGAAGGACGAGGCTGACAGCCCTATCTGCTTGGTTGCAGTTCTCACTAAGGACTCAGGCCGTTACCGTCGAGCTGCGTCGCGCATCTAAAGGCTGTTATCACTGGCAGAGCACGCACGGGACTTATTCGCATCTTCCTTAGCGGCCGGTTGATGGCGAGCGACGACCGGCAAACAGGGCGCGGCTTCGCAACGGTTTATCACCAAGCAAAGGATGCAGTAATAATCGCATCAGCATTTTGAGGGCGGGCAGATCTTCAGCAGTAATCTGCGCTTTATCCAGTCCTAGCAGCGCGCTGCCATACCAGCCACGCACATCACTGACACCTTCAATGAGGGGCCAGAAACCCTGCTCTGCCAGGAACTGATAGCGTTGCTCGGGTAAAATTTCCTGTCCCAAACCATCCAGAGTCAAACAAGGCATGCACCCCAACTCTTTGAGTAAAGCCAGCTCAACCAGCCGCAATTGCGTCTCACCAAACTCTCTTGCAAGCGTCATTATTGCCCTGTGATAGACCAGAAACAACGACTCACCGCCATGATGCACTAAACGCATCAGCAATTCATTCAGATACATACCGGCATAGAGACTGTCACCATGCAGCGGAATTGCCGGTGACATGGGTTCAACCCGCGAAAGGGTTTTAAGATCACTGCAACCAGAGAGGGAAAACAGCAAGGGGTGAAAAGGCTGAATAATGCTTTTGAGGCTGCGTTTGCCGCTGCCCAAGCGGACAACAGCATCGACACGCCCCTCACCATCAACCAGCAGGTTCACAATCATGCTGGATTCGCGGTAGGGGCGGGAGTGCAGGACATAGCCACGTTTCATAAGCAGCGTCCCGAATGCAGATTAGTCTTCGCCATAACCGAGACTGCGCAGTGCGCGCTCGTCATCGGCCCAGCCGGACTTCACTTTCACCCATACTTCCAGAAACACCTTGTTATCGAACAGGCGTTCCATGTCCTTACGGGCTTCGGTTGCAATGGTGCGAATTCGCTCGCCATTCTTGCCGATAACCATGCGTTTCTGGCCACTGCGTTCAACCAGAATAAGCGCATTGATTTGGTATACACCGTTTTCCATCATTTTGAACTGCTCGATTTCCACAGTAGCGTCGTAGGGCAGTTCATCACCCAAGAAACGCATCAACTTTTCGCGGACGATTTCCGAGGCCATAAAGCGCTGCGAGCGATCAGTCACATAGTCTTCAGGGAAGAAAAAAGGTGACTCAGGCAAAGTTTCGACGGCCAGATCCAGCAGCCGCTGCACATTGGTGCCCTGTTTGGCAGATATAGGCAGAATTTCATCAAACCGGAACTTTTCACCCAGCTCCTGCAGATAAGGAAACAGTGCTTCTTTCTCTTTGATGTAGTCAACTTTATTGAGCGCCAGTACAATTTTGCGCTCTTCGTTGCCTCGACGCAGTTTGTTAAGCACCATCTCATCATCTGCAGTCCAGGTCATGCCATCGACCACAAAGATCACCATGGACACATCGGCCAGCGAACTGGCAGCCGCACGATTCATCAAACGGTTGATAGCCCGCTTCTCTTCAATGTGCAGTCCCGGCGTATCGACAAAGACAATTTGCCTGGGTCCTTCGGTATGAATGCCCATGATCCGGTGGCGGGTGGTCTGTGGCTTGCGGGAGGTGATACTGATTTTCTGACCCAGCAGACGGTTAAGCAGCGTGGATTTACCTACGTTGGGACGGCCGACAATGGCCACCATACCGCAATAGGTCACATCATAATGAGGCGCATTACCGTGCCCCTGATCCATCCTTGCCAGCAGTTCGTCCAGTGAAGGCTCATGGCTCTCCACTTCCGCTTCGTCCATCTGCGGATGGTTGGGCAAGTTTTTTTCACTCATTTCTTCAATAACTCCAGCACCTGAGCGGCAGCCAGTTGCTCGGCCTTACGGCGCGAACTGCCGACACCAACCACAGACTGAGGCAATTCGATTACCCGGCACTCAACAGTAAACGTCTGATCATGGGCTTCGCCCTCAACCTTGACGACCTGATAGTCAGGCAATGGTTTTTTGAATCCCTGCAGGTACTCCTGTAACTGGGTTTTGGCATCTTTCTGATCCACACCCGGTTGGATGTTCTGCAAACGGTCGCGGTACCAATTAAGCAATAGCGCACGACAGGTTTCCAGATCAGAGTCCAGATAGATGGCGCCAATAATAGCTTCTACAGCATCCGCCAGGATTGATTCACGGCGATGACCGCCGCTTTTCAGCTCACCAGGCCCTAAATGCAGATACTCACCCAGTTTGAACTCCTGAGCAATTTTCGCCAGGGTATCACCACACACCAGGGTGGCACGCATCCGGCTCAAATCGCCTTCAGTCGCCTTGGGAAACTGATGGTACAAAGCGTCGGAGATGACGATTGACAGAATAGAATCGCCCAGAAACTCCAGGCGCTCGTTGTGTTTGTTGGCCGCACTTCTGTGGGTCAACGCCTGTGTCAACAGCTTAAGTTGGTTGAACTCGTAGCCGATGATACGACACAGGCGGGGAAAATTTTTAATCGGATCCATAACACTTAATGAATTGCACCAATACGGTTGAATCTTACACCTGAAGGCACCCAGGTTGGTAGCGTATCAGTAGGCTTGCGATCAAACTCAAAGCTGATCCAGATAGCCACAGCTTTACCAACCAGATTCGCCTCGGGCACAAAGCCCCAGAAACGGCCGTCGCGGCTGTTGTCACGGTTATCGCCCAGCACAAAGTATTGGCCTTCAGGTACAATCCACTCACCTACAGGCAAGTTGCCCTGAAGGTAAAATAACTGCGTTTTCTCGACGAGAGTCGGGTTAATCAGAATACTATGGGTAACATCACCCAGCAGCTCTTTATATTTGAGCAGCGGAACACCATCCTGCATAAACTCACCGCGATTAATTTCGACTCTGGACACCATTTGCAGGGCTGGGCACCCGGCGTCGGCTTCACACTTGGGCTGAATCCACAGATGTTTGTTGCGGTAAATCACCTTGTCACCCGGCAAGCCGACAATACGTTTGATGTAGTCTACCTTGATATCACCTGGAAATTTGAATACAGCCACATCACCACGCTCAGGTTCACCGGTTTCCACCAGTTTGCTACGCCATACCGGATCACGCAGGCCATAGCTGAACTTCTCGACCAGGATAAAATCCCCCACCAGCAGGGTTGGCATCATAGAGCCGGATGGAATTTGAAACGGCTCATAAATGAAAGAGCGCAGCACCAGTACAAAGGCGAGTACCGGAAACACTGAGTGGGCGGTTTCCACCAAGGCACTCTCACTCAGGATCTGTTGCTTTATCTCTTCGGAGATCTCGCCCCCACCCCTGGCTACAGTCGACGCTAACACCTGCCGGCGTTTTGGTGCCAGAAAGACCGCGTCATAAGCCCAGATAAGACCGGTTACCAGTGTTGCTATTACCAGAATTAACGAAAAATAAGCCGCCATATTATGAAATTACTCCTGCCGTTGGAAAATAAGAGTCGCCCTGACCTAGTATCGGTAACATACCATTTATATGGAAAAGTTATCATTCAGGAATTTGGTTGATTAGGCAAAACCAAAACAACCATCCAATGGTAAGTGCTAACAAGTCCTCGCACTACGATGGCTTTGGTAGCTGCAGGAATTCAACTGTTGGCATTCTGGCGCTTTTAAAAGTTGAATAACGCAGAAAACCGGCGGCTACCAAAGCCCCTTCGGGCGTGGCTTACAGTGACATCTGCAGCGTTACCGCTGTTGCAAAGAACTAAGGCCATTCGCGGCGAACTGTGCCTTGCATATGATAGCTGTGAGCCTACGCAGAAGACGAATGTGACTTATTAGCACCTTCCTTAGTATAGTCAGCTTAAAAATTCGATAGCTAACCAACCAAAGCGCCGCTTAGTGCGGCGCTATTATTTCAAGCATCAGTCGTTGAGCTTAAGTACCGCCAGGAAGGCTTCCTGAGGGACCTCCACGTTACCGAGCTGCTTCATGCGCTTTTTTCCTTCTTTCTGCTTCTGCAGCAGTTTCTTCTTACGGGATACGTCACCACCATAACACTTGGCTGTCACGTCCTTACGCAAGGCCTTAACGGTTGAGCGGGCCACAATCTGACTGCCTACTGCCGCCTGAATCGCAATATCAAACATCTGCCGTGGGATCAGTTCCTTCATCTTGTCCACCAGGGCAATGCCCTTATGACGAATGTTGGAGCGGTGAATAATCATCGCCAGCGCATCTACCCGATCGCCGTTAATCAGCACGTCCAGGCGCACCATATCGGCAGGCTCAAAACGCACAAAGTTATATTCCAGCGAGGCGTAGCCACGGCTGGTTGACTTGAGACGGTCAAAGAAGTCCATTACCACTTCAGCAGCAGGAATATCGTAAGTCAGCGCTACCTGGTTGCCATGGTAAACCATGTTCTTCTGTACGCCGCGCTTTTCCACACACAGAGTGATAACGTTACCCAGATACTCTTTGGGCACCAGAATGTTCGCCTGCACAATAGGCTCGCGCATCTCTTCGATATAGTTCAGTGCCGGCAGATCAGAAGGATTATCTACATAGACGGTTTCACCATTGGTCAGCAGCACTTCGTACTCTACGGTAGGCGCAGTGGTGATCAGGTCCAGATCGTACTCACGCTCCAGACGCTCCTGAATGATCTCCATATGCAACAGCCCCAGGTAACCGATACGGAAACCAAAGCCCAAGGCAGATGAGGTTTCTGGCTCAAAATGCAAAGAAGCATCATTGAGGCTCAGTTTATTCAGAGCATCACGGAAGTTTTCATAGTCGTCGGTAGAGATGGTGAACACCCCGGCATACACCTGCGGCTTAGCCTTCTTAAAACCGGGTAGCGGCTTGTCAGCGCCATGTTTGGCCAGCGTCAAGGTATCCCCTACCGGCGCGCCATGGATCTCTTTAATACCTGCGATCACATAACCTACTTCACCGGTTTTCAGCTCATCTTTATCCTTTTTCTTCGGCGTAAAGATACCCACACGATCAGCGTTATAAGCCTGGCCTGTGCTCATTACCTTAAATTTGTCGCCTTTCTTCAGACTGCCGTTCTTGATACGCACCAAAGAAACAACGCCCAGGTAGGAGTCAAACCAAGAATCGATGATCAGGGCCTGCAGCGGCGCTTCAGTGTCACCTTCCGGTGGTGGAATATTGGCAACGATGGTTTCCAGCACATCTTCTACACCCAGACCAGTTTTGGCCGAGCAGCACACTGCATCCTGAGCTTCAATACCCACGATATCTTCGATTTCTTTGGCCACACGCTCAGGTTCAGCCTGTGGCAGATCGATTTTATTCAGAACAGGCACCACCTCCAGATCCATATCCAGAGCGGTGTAACAGTTTGCCAGTGTCTGAGCTTCTACCCCCTGACCGGCATCCACCACCAGCAGCGCGCCCTCACAGGCCGCCAGCGAGCGGGATACCTCATAGGAAAAATCCACGTGTCCAGGAGTATCAATGAAGTTCAGTTGGTAGGTTTCACCATTTCTGGCCTTGTAGTCCAGAGTCACACTCTGGGCTTTGATGGTAATGCCGCGTTCCCGCTCCAGATCCATGGAATCGAGCACCTGCTGTGCCATTTCACGATCGGTCAGGCCACCACATACCTGAATAAGACGATCCGACAGGGTCGACTTACCGTGGTCGATATGAGCAATAATCGAAAAATTTCGAATATTCTTGTTAATCATGGATTTCTTTTCACTCAACTTGAAAATCTCGGGCCTTGCTGTCAGTGTCACCACACCTGAAGACAGTTTCTTCACCCGGAAAAAAGAAAACACTTTAGATCAGCAAGTTAGCTGTAACCAATCGGTTTTCTTCGACTCCCGAACCACTGCAAAGGCTGAGCTGAAAAATGGATTCTGTATAAAGGAGCGAAATTGTACCTGATTAGGGGGGTAATACCAATCACAATCAATGACAGACAGGAGTCCGGCAGCTATTCCCGGACGCCGGTTTCATTAGCGCAACAGGCAGGCTTGGCCAGTTCTTTTCCAAGATAAGCCAGAATAACCGGCTGAGCTTCGGCTTCCAGCTGACGGGCGGCACGTTTACCCAGGCACCAACACAACAGCGCACCGAAAAATCCGCCAAACATCGCCAAGCTGTTTGTCGACCATCCGTTCAACGATGCCAGCCACTGCCCGGTAAGGCCACCACCAAGCAAACCAAAGAGCGGCGGCAAATATACCAGCGCCGCCGATTTAAGAACCACTGACTCAGGTAACCCCAGCTTGAGCAGGTCTCCAGGTTCATATTGTCTGTCTGCGGGTACAGAAAAACGCTGCTCCTTAACAGAAAACGCCTTGGCCACAGAAGCCGTTCCACATTGCTCGCTGTTATCACAATGGTTGCAGGCGCTTTTCATTTCCACCTCAACCTGTACCCAATCCGCATAGGTCTGGCTCAGCACCCGAGCCTGTTGCTCCATCATGGGCGGGAGTCCAGACGCAGACTGTTGCTAATACGCTTCAGGGTTTCCGGCGGCATTTTACCCATCACGACGATTTCTGCATTACCCCGGTTCTTAGTCACCAAAGACAACCCACTGCGGGTAATCAACTCCTCAGGTAAAGGTGTCTCGGATGCTCTGGCAATATAAATAGAAACATTGATCAGACCGTCACTCAGTCCCACATACTCGACGGCTTCCTGACTGCCAATAAGACGATGATGGTCCCGGGTAGTCACCTCAAATCCTGTTGGTAACCAGGTAAACTGCCAATTCTGACCGTCTGCCCGCTCAGCACTGTTGATCACAGCAGGCCATTCCTGCCCTACGGCTTCCTGCAGCAACGCCGGCGGCGCCTGCAGCACAATAAGTTCTACCGCCATCATCTGTTCAATCAACTGCTTATCGTCAGTCATCAGGTCATAGCGCAGCGGCAGGAAACTCTCCATATCCACCCAAACCTGATGGGCGTAGCGGGTGTTGTCCTTGGGGATAATGCGAACCATCTGCCCTGGCCGGCCGGCGATACGACTGCGGCCAGCGAGCACAAATTCATAGCCGGTTTCCAACTTGTCTATACTGCCGGAAAATGCCACCGGCCAGACTCCCTGAATACGGGATGCGGTCACACTGTATGCGGGTTGGTCATGCTCCAGAAATGTTACTGTGTTCCCTACTCTCACGGCATTTTTTGGCGGGCCATTAAGGTGTTCAAGAAAGGCCACTTCCTTACCATCAACTTTACCGTGAAGGTAAACCAGAGGACGGATATGGTCTGCCTGTAAATGAATAAGGGAGACTTTAAACTGCTGTTGACTGAGCGCTTCACTCATGTGCTCAAGCCAGGATTTAGCGGATAGCTCCTGTTGAGCAGAAGCCGCCGGGAAGGTGGCTACCAACAGAGCCAGCAAGAAAATACGCAAGTGAGCTCCTACATCAATGTTGGTGGCTTGGAATGGTTTTGGCATTATCTTCCAGTACTCTGCCGTTCAACCTTTGCTGCAACATATGATCCTGTATATAAGTATTTAGACGACGACGTTGTTCATACACCTGCTCGTTACTCATCCCCTGCTGTTGAACCTGCTGCACCGGGCCAGTTTGCAGGCTCACCGGAGAGACACTGCCCACCAATGGCCGGGTTGACAGTACTGACAGTGGCTCCTGCTCCGTATCTTCCTGCTGATAATTTTGCACTCCAACCACAGCAACCAGCGCCACACTTGCCGCAATGGCATATTGGCCAAACTGTTTGAACAGCGGGATCACCCTGGCTTTTTGTTGGTTATCACGGGCAATCTGGCTCACAGTGACTTTGGGGGCCACAATTGCAGGCTCATCGTCCAGCGCCAAAGCAATACGGGCAGAAAGATCCAGATTGATTGTCTGAGGCAGTTCACCCCGTATGGCATCACCTATCAGATGATAGTTACGCCATTTTTCGTGAGATTCCGTATCAGCTGCCAGATCTGCAATGGCCTGTCCATCGACCTCGCCATCTACAGCGGCAGATACCCACTCCTGACCTGATTTATCCATTATGCACCTGTTTGCTCTTTGTCAATTTTCCAGCAACGGCTGGAGCTTTTTGTCTATCGCCTCCCGAGCGCGGAATATACGGGAACGTACAGTTCCAACCGGGGAGTCCATTACATTGGCAATATCCTCATAGCTCATTCCGTCCAGCTCACGCAGGGTGATTGCCATTCTTAATTCTTCCGGCAGCGTTTCCAGGGTTTCAAACACTACCGCGCGTATTTCGTCCGATAACAACAGCCGCTCGGGAGAGTCCACCTCTCTGAGCGCATCGGCACCATCATAATATTCGGCTTCTTCCGCATCCACATCGTTGGCCGGCGCCCTGCGCCCCAGTGCCGCCAGATGATTTTTGGCGGTGTTCACCGCAATGCGGTACAACCAGGTATAAAAAGCACTCTCTCCCCTGAAGTTGGGTAAGGCCCTGTAAGCCTTAATAAATGCTTCCTGTGCCACATCGGCTACATCCGCTTGGTTGCGAATATATCGGGCGATCAAATTGATCACTTTATCCTGATATTTATGCACCAACAGATTGAATGCGTTTTTATCGCCGCGCTGCACCCGCTCTACGAGTTGCAGATCACTGTCTTGTCCACTCATCCGAGCCGACTTCTCCCGATTAACTTACTGAAATTTCCAGTCGCTCGAATCTTATTCACTTATGTTGACTGACACCTGATGAAAAAGTTCTGAAATCCATTAAAAAATTTCGCGTTCTGAAGCGACAACATGGTTTACCATAGGCGAACCTACAACGCCATCATGATACCCGATGAAACAAGTAGTTGAACACCTATCCGACCTGCTGGTGATCGGCAGCGGCGCCGCCGGCCTGACACTGGCATTGCACCTTGCCGAAAACGCCAAGGTGATTCTATTATCCAAAGGGCCGCTGTCCGAGGGCTCGACTTACTATGCACAGGGTGGCATAGCATCTGTGTTTGACGATAAAGAAGACACTATTGAATCCCATGTGGCTGACACCCTGATCGCGGGCGCTGGTTTGTGCGATGAAACTGTGGTGACTTACACCGCCGCCAATGCTAAAAGTGCCATACAATGGCTTATTGAAAGCGGCGTAGCGTTCGATAAGGAAGAGGGGTTTGCTAATCAGGATGAAGCCCCATATCACCTCACCCGGGAAGGTGGCCATAGCCATCGCCGGATTTTCCATGCCGCCGATGCAACTGGCAAAGCAGTCCAACTGACACTGCAGGAGCGGGTGCTGGCTCATCCCAACATCACTGTACTTGAACGCTTCAATGCCATCGACCTGATTACCACTAAAAAGCTCGGGCTCAGTGGCAACCGAGTCGTGGGCGCTTACGTCTGGAATCGCAATGCCGAGCATGTCGAAACTGTGCGGGCTCGCTTTGTTGCACTGGCCACAGGCGGCAGCTCCAAAGTGTATCAGTACACCTCCAATCCGGACGTTACCAGTGGTGACGGAATCGCCATGGCCTGGCGCGCAGGCTGCCGGGTTGCCAATATGGAATTCAATCAATTCCACCCGACATGTCTGTACCATGCTGACGCCAGAAATTTCCTGCTCACCGAAGCACTACGCGGCGAGGGGGCTTATCTGCGCCGCCCGGACGGCAGTCGCTTTATGCCGGATTTTGATGACAGAGCGGAGTTGGCGCCGCGGGATATTGTCGCCCGCGCTATCGACTTTGAAATGAAGCGCCTGGGGGCCGACTGCGTCTACCTGGATATCAGCCACAAGCCAAAAAACTTTGTCATCAAGCACTTCCCCACTATCTATCAGCGTTGTTTAGCGTTGGGCATAGATATCACCAAAGCGCCCATTCCTGTCGTACCGGCTGCTCACTATACCTGTGGCGGCGTAATGACAGATCTGCACGGTCAGACCGACCTCAACGGCCTGTATGCCATAGGCGAAGTGGCCTACACCGGCCTGCACGGTGCCAACCGTCTGGCCAGTAACTCATTGCTGGAATGTCTGGTTTTTGCTCGGGCAGCGGCCGAAGATATCGAAAGTCAGCTTAGTAAAATTCCTATGCCCGGACCACTGCCGGCCTGGGATGAAAGTCTGGTCTGTAACTCAGATGAAGAGGTGGTAATCGCCCACAACTGGCATGAGCTGCGGCTCTTCATGTGGGACTATGTGGGGATAGTGCGTACTGACAAACGTCTGCAGCGGGCGCTGCGCAGGGTGCAGTTGCTGCAGCAGGAAATTAATGAATACTACTCCAATTTCCGGGTCAGCAATAATCTGCTGGAATTGCGTAATCTGGTGCAGGTAGCTGAATTGATTATCCACAGTGCCATGTCCCGCAAGGAAAGCCGGGGGCTACATTGTAATCTGGATCATCCGGAAACTCTAGCCAACCCTCAGCCCACCATACTCCAGCCCGCATAACAGTGAGCTGCATTCAGGGAGCTTTGGGGCTCCCTGATTTTTTATGGCAATACAGCCAACGGCACAGACTGCGGTAGTCACTGTCACTGACCATGTCCCTGAAAATAAAGCAGGCAGACTTGCGCTCACGACAGCTGATGTGCAGCAGTATGATCAAAGGACTGATCCAGACAAGCTTAATTTCCAGCGGATCACCCGCTTCGGAAAATGCGCTGCCGTCAGCCGCAACGATGAAATCACACTGCCAGCCCTTCAGCCGCTGCCACAGCAGCAGAAAATAACCCAGCGTCAAACAAAACAGCGCCCATTTCAGCCAGCTAAATTGGGGAATAAAAGCGACAGGCCAGAACAGATAACTGGCAAGAATGGCAGCAGCAACGCCCACAAATGACAGGCGCTGCCAAAAGGAGGAAGTAAAATGAAACTTAAGGCGCGGCGCGACCACGGACTTCAATCACCATCCTGGCCAGCTCAGGATCAGGACACTGCTCATGCCCCATAAACCAGGCAAACAATTCAGGGTCTTCGCAGCAAAGGAGTCTTGCAAACTGCTGTTTGTCATCGTCAGACAGCTCTTCATAGCGATTTTCGACAAAGGGTTGGAAGAGCACGTCCAGCTCCAGCATGCCTCGGCGACAAGCCCACTTAACTCGGGAAGTGCTCATTATATCAGACACTTAAAAATTCCTTATCATTATGGTGAAGCAAGTGTATCAATCTGCCGGGGGAAAATCGAGCCACACTCAGAGGGATTTCACTCGGGCATCTTGGCCCGCGAACAACACATTGAATTCAGTGCGCAACAGCCGCTTCAGGGCAGGATGCTGGATCATACGCTCAGCGAACATCACATGGTATTCCTGCCTGACTTCAGATGTCTCACCAATCAAAGCGATATTTTGTTGAAAAATATCCTGTTTATAGATGGAAGGCGCGACAAAAATCCCCTGCTTGAACAAGCCGAAGGCCTTCATCATGGCGGAATCATCAAACTCGCCCAGAATGTTGACCTGCAGCCCATTATCATCGAACCAGCGATACAGTTGCTGCCCCAGAGAGGTAAGGCGGCTTGGGATCAGCAGCGACTCGCTCTGTAAACAGGCAGGAAACTCACCCTCAACCGGATTGGCACAGAAAAAACTTACGCCACACTCGCCCAATTTCTTAGAGAGAATTTCTGGGTATTTGAGGGACTCTCCCGCACTGTCAGACAAAATCATATCCAGTTTGTGATCCCGCAGACGTCGCATTAAATCTTCGTGATTCGACTCATAACAGGCAAGGCGCAAACTGCCATCAAGTGGCACCACAGACAGCAGAATCCGGCTCGACAGCGCCTTGGACAGCGCATCGGCGATACCCACTTCAAACAACACCTGGTCATCTTCTTGATAATTGAGCAAATCCAGCATTTCATAGCTGAGATTGAACATCTTGTCGGCATAGCGAAACACCAGCTCGCCAAGCTCAGTCGCTTCAAGATTGCGCCCTACTCGCTTGAACAATTCGCCATCCAGGCGACCTTCCAGCGCCCGGATTTGACCTGTCACCGTTTGCGGCGTCAGGCACAGAGCATCTGCGGCCTTGGTGACTGACCCCTTACGTTTGACCATCCAGAAATAATACAGGTGGTTATAGTTGAGATGCGACATTCCGTATTCCAGCGTCCTGAAAGCCAAAAAAGCCGCTCGGTTGGCGGCTTCTTGAATAATACCTTATTTGGAGAATGGCATCTGATCAGTTAAGGCGCTGACAGTCCAGCAGGCTGCGTACCGCCTGATCCAATGATTCGGTATCTTTAATCTCACCCGTGGTTACCGCTTCAGTCACTGCCGACACCAAGGTATCCCGACTGGGCAGACGATCGGTACAGTACATACGATTGGCTTCCTGATATCGCTTACCGCCTCGATACTTAAGTGCGCGGGCTTTATAGCCTTCGCTTTCCAGTCTGGCGCCAACTGCATTAGGCTGATAGATCATTGCCCCATCCACAACCCCTTCAAGATAAGCCTGACATTTGACTGACTTACTGTCTTGATTACAGGCACTCAAAGGTTCGGCCTGGGCCAAAGGGGACACACTTAACAAACAGGTCGCAGCCACTATCCATTTTTTCATGCTTTTTCTCCTTGTTCAGGCAACACCTTGGACAACCAGAAGTAGCCGATCACAGCCGCCAGCATGGAGCCCAACAAAATTCCCAGTCGCGCCAGGTCACCGTAGCCTTCACCACCTTGGCTGAAGGCCAGTGAGGCGATAAACATAGACATGGTAAAACCGATACCGCACATCAACGCCACCGGGAAAATGTGGCGCCAGGAGATCCCTTGTGGCAACTCAGCCAGGCCCAGTTTCACCGCAACGGAACTGAACAGCATCACCCCGATGGGTTTACCCAGCAGCAGCCCTAATGCAATCCCCATTGGGACAGGTGAAAACAGGGTATCCAGATCCATATTGACCAGCGGCACCCCGGCGTTGGCAAATGCGAAGATCGGCAGGATCATAAAGGTGCTCCAGGGGTGCAGGCTGTGCTCCAGATCCTCTGAAGGCGAACTGCCATCTTTAGCCCTAAGCGGAATCGCAAAAGCGATAATCACGCCAGCCAGTGTCGCATGTACCCCTGACTTGAGCACAGCCACCCACAGAATTAACCCAACCACGACATAAGGTGCCAGCGATGTGACGCCACGGCGGTTAAGGGTAAACAAACCTGTCACGGCAATGGCTGCAATCACCAGACTCAAAATGGACAAATCATTACTATAGAACAGCGCAATAATCACAATGACGCCCAGATCATCGATGATCGCCAGCGCCAGCAAAAATACCTTGAGCGCCACAGGTACCCGACTGCCAAGCAGCGCCATAATACCCAGTGCAAACGCGATGTCTGTTGCAGCCGGAATAGCCCAGCCCATACGGGTCACAGGGTCGTCATAGTTAAATATCAGGTAAAAGGCTGCCGGCATCAGCATGCCACCAATGGCAGCAAAGGTTGGTAAAGATGCTTTGGATACGCTGGACAGCGCTCCTTCAAGCAGTTCCCGCTTAACCTCGAGTCCGATCAACAGGAAAAACAATGCCATCAGGCCATCGTTAATCCACAGCAACAATGGCTTGTCTATATTCAGTGCGCCAAGACGCACCTGCATAGGGGTATCCAAAAAGCCTGCATACAGCCATGATAGGGGCGAGTTGGCCATTAACATGGCCAGCGCCACGGCAATCAGCAGCAGAATACCCCCTGCTGATTCCTGGCTTAAAAAGTTCCTAATTGCCCTTTCCATAAGATACTCCGAAATTTCAATACGTTGTGAGTCTAGCTAAATTTCATTCCTATCAAAAATCGCTAGTTTCGACTTAAAACATCGGAAATTCCGAAGTGTCTTCTGGCCGAACACCGAAAATCAAATCGCGACAGGCGCCTTAATATGGGGATGTGGATCGTAACGGGTTAGCTCAAAATCCTCGAAGCGGTAATCAAAAATCGACTCAGGTTTCCGCAGAATTTTCATGGTGGGTAACGGCCGGGGCTCGCGGCTCAGTTGCAACGCAGTCTGCTCCATGTGGTTGGAGTAAAGGTGTGTATCCCCGCCGGTCCACACAAAATCACCCAACTCCAGATCGCACTGCTGCGCCACCATCATGGTCAGCAGCGCATAACTTGCAATATTGAACGGCAGTCCGAGAAACACGTCACAGCTACGCTGATACAGCTGACAGGACAGCTTGCCATCGGCAACATAGAACTGGAAAAACGCGTGGCAGGGAGCCAGAGCCATCTTATCCAGCTCTGACACATTCCAGGCAGACACAATCAGACGACGGGAATCCGGCTGTGACTTAATCTGCTCAATCACCTGACTTATCTGGTCAATGCTATCTCCATTTGGCGTCGGCCAACTGCGCCACTGAGCGCCGTAAACTGGCCCCAGATCACCGTTCTCATCGGCCCATTCATCCCAGATGGAAACCTTATTGTCTTTCAGGTAACGGATGTTGCTGTCGCCGTTGAGGAACCACAGCAGTTCATAAATGATGGAGCGCAGATGGCATTTCTTGGTGGTCACAAGGGGAAAGCCTTCATTCAGGTCAAAGCGCATCTGATAGCCAAACACTGAGCGGGTACCGGTACCGGTGCGGTCAGATTTGTCTGTGCCTTTGTCCAGAATATACTGCATTAAATCGAGATACTGTTGCATTACTTCGCGTCCTGCTCACGGAAAATTAAGTACAAACCAAAAATAATCATGGGGATAGACAGGATCTGCCCCATGGTCATAAAACCAAAATAAAAGCCCAGCTGGGGATCAGGCTGGCGGACCGTTTCTACTACGCAACGGAAAATACCGTAGCCAACTAGGAACATACCGGAAATGGCACCTGTCTGTCTGGGCTTGCGGCTGTAGAAGTACAACAGCAGGAACAGTGCCACGCCTTCCAGCGCGAACTGATATAACTGCGACGGATGACGTGGCAAAGGACCGGCGCCCGGGAACACCATTCCCCAAGGAACATCTGTCACCCGGCCCCACAACTCGCCATTGATAAAGTTACCGATGCGTCCGGCGCCCAGACCAATAGGCACCACAGGAGCTACCATATCCGAGACCTGGAAGAAGGTTCTGCCCTGCTTGCGGGCAATGTATAACATTGCCAGGATCACCCCAATAAGGCCGCCATGGAAGGACATCCCTCCCTGGTTGATTTGGAATAGATAAAAGGGATTGGCAAGGAACAGATCGAAATGATAAAAAATCACATAGCCTATCCGCCCTCCCAGGATCACCCCCAAAAAGGAGTAAAACAGCAGATCAGACACCTGATCCCGAGTCCACTCACCCTTTGACCTGTCCGCATAACGGTTCAGCAGCCACATGGCCGCCACAAAGCCAACCAGATACATAAAACCATACCAGCGCAGGGCAGGCTCAAAGCTGTGTCCAAAAATCTCAAATGGCCCAAAAGACACTATCACAGGGTCAATTTGAGGAAATGTTAACGCCATAATTCATCCAATCCGCCCAAAAGAGCAACACTATACCAAGATCAGCTAAAAATTAATTTAATACCGATCACCACCAATAAGATTGCAAAGATCTTCTTGAGTACAGATGTCGGCCAGTTCGATGCTGCAGCCACCCCAAGCGGAGCCACCAACACTGAAGAGGTCACAATGCCGGCAAGTGCCGGCAGATAAATATACCCCAATGTTCCAGCGGGCATATCCGACGCATGCAAACCGGAAACCACATAGCCCAGAGTACCGCCCATTGCAATAAGCAGCCCCATGGCTGACGAGATCCCCACCGAATAACGCATCGCCAATCCCCAAAAACTGAGCAGCGGCACCAGCAATGCGCCACCACCAATGCCCATCAGTCCGGCAACGATAGCCACCAGCAGCGTCACCAGAAAGATCACCCCGTTACCGGGCAATCCACTTCCCTGGGTTGGCTTAAACGGGAACGTCATCTGTAAAGCCATCAATATGACAAACACCGCAAACGCCTGTTGCAGCATTTGCGCCGGGATTAGTTTGGCCACAAAACCGGACAACAAGGCGCCTCCGAGACTACCGGGCGCCAATCTTGCCAGGATGTGCCAGTCAATATTGTCTCGCTTTTGATGCGCCTTGGCTGAGGAAAATGACGTAAGAATAATGGCCGCGAGGGAAGTCGCGATGGCAACATGGGGCAAATGAGCTGAATCAATCCCGGCAGAGGGTAACAGATACAGCAGCGCTGGCACGATTATCAATCCACCGCCAATTCCCAGCAAGCCGGCGGCAAATCCCACTATGCTTCCCAGCAATACACACAGGGAAAAAATCCAAATCACTGTGTCCACCCATTCCCCCAAAAACATTGCTGATCGAATAACAATGCCAGCCACCTATGTGCCTAGAGCTAGCCGTTAATGATTGACTAGGTTCCCCAAGCCCAAAGAGACCAGAAACGCCCGGACGACTTCACGCACATCCTGCCCACCTGTTTGAGACAACACCTGCTGCAGAAGGTTCTGCAACTCCTCGCAGGACACTCGGCGCAGCAGATAGTTAATCATCGCCAGACTGCCCTGGTTCATGCTCAGCCGATCATAGCCCATGGCAACCAGCAGCAGTGCTACTATGGGCTCCCCGGCCAACTCGCCACAGACACTGACATCCAGGCCATATTTGTCGCAGTCAACTCTGGCCCGATGCATCGCCCTGAGAATGCCGGGATGGAAAATTTCAAACAGACCTGACACTTGGGGATTGTTACGGTCAACCGCCAGCAGGTATTGAGTCAGGTCGTTACTGCCCACCGACACAAAATCCACCAGCTGGGCGATTTCCTCCAGCTGAAACAGCAGCACCGGAACCTCCAGCATGATGCCCACCTTCGGGCGGGTTGTGCCCGGGCCAATCTCCTGTTTGATCTCTTCAAATGCCTAGTCAAAATACGCCATCGCCATAGTGATCTCGTCGATGCAGGAGACCATGGGAAGCAAAATAGAAACCGCCGTTTTCTCCAGCGCCGACGCCCTCATCATCGCCCGTAACTGAATAAGAAACAACTCAGGATGATCCAGAGAAAAACGGACACCGCGCCAGCCCAGGGATGGATTTTCTTCATTAATGGGAAAATAGGGTAATGCCTTATCACCACCGGCATCGAGTGTTCGCATGACAACCGGCCGACGAGAGGCGGCTTTCAACACCTGGCAGTATATTTTGACCTGAGCCGACTCACTGGGGAAACTGTGCTCCAGCATAAAGGGAATTTCGCTGCGGTACAGCCCTATGCCCGCTGCCGCTTCGGCGAACTGATTCTCGACCCCGCTGAGCAGCCCCGCATTAATGAACAGATGAATTCGTTTGTTATCCAGCGTAACGGCCGGTTTATCAAGCTCTCTGGCAAATTCCTGTTGCTGCGCCTTCTCAGAGGCAATAAGACTACGATACTCCTGGATCACCGAGGGTTCGGGGGCGACCAGCAGTTGTCCCCTGTTGGCATTGATGACCATCAGCTGACCATCCAGTGGGCGACTGAAAATTTGCTCCATGCCGATAATGGCCGGAATTCCCAACGCCCTAGCAACAATCGCAGCGTGTGAGTTTACCCCGCCAAGCTCGGTGACCACACCTGCGAGTTTTTGCCTGGGAAACTCGGCAAGCAACCCGGTATCTGCCTCCCGTGTAACCAGGATCACAGGTTCATCCGGATGCAGCATCAACTTATCCGGCTCAATGAGCTGGCGCAGGACCTTTTGCCCCAGTTCCCTAACATCGCGGGAGCGCTCCTTCAGATAGGGGTCATCCATGGCGCTGAACTGTACTATATAGCGCAGAGATACCCGGCTGACCGCCGACTCGGCCTGCCAACCGGCGCGAACTTCCGCCAGATAATCGCCACCCAGACTCTGCTCATCTAGCAGTGCCAGAAGCGCTTTCATTATATGGCCAACTTCGTCATCTTCCCGCTCAAACCGCTGCAACAGTGAATTCAGCGCGTCCCGGCAGCGTTGCAATGCCTGCTGAAGGCGCTTTTGCTCAATCGCGACATCACTGCAAACCTTATCGGGCTGCTCCAGTGGAATATCGCCACCCAGCACCAGCGCATGAGCAATCGCAATACCGCGACTGGCACTGATCCCTTCATAGATAACGGGTTGATTACCATTGCTTTGGTAGGACACTTTTTTCTGCAGTGAATGGATCAGTATGGCCAGCTGCGCCGCCAGCGTCATCAAAAAGGCTTCTTCCCCTTCGCTGAACTGGCGGGCTTTATTCTGCTGGACCACGATAACACCCAATATCTGCTTTTGGTAAATAATGGGAGCCGCCAGAAAAGCCTGAAAATGTTCTTCTGCCGCCTCGGGGAAGATCTTGAATCTTGGGTGTAAGTGGGCTTTGGCAAGGTTAACCAACTCTTCCCGTTGGGCAACCAAACCAACCAAACCTTCGGATAAGGGCATTTTGACCCGGCCAATGGCCTCCTGCGCCAGACCATCAGTCGCGCAGAGAACCAGATCTTGCTGCTGTAATAGGTAAACAGAGCAGCATTGGGTCATCATCGCCTGTTTGGTTCGCTGCACCAAAGAGGTCATAGCCTCCTCCAGACTTGATGACATGGCTACCGACTGGGTGATGTCCCTGAGTGTCGTCAGCACCGCTAGTTACCCTCTTCATTCTATGCACTTTTGGTTTTAGACTTTCGCCAACCCGACTCCCGCGTTTGAAATGGCAATGCAGTTGGGGCGAACTCCTTCATGACTCTTCTGTATACATCGCGCTTGAAGGACACCACCTGGCGAACCGGATACCAATAACTGACCCAACGCCAGTCATCAAATTCCGGATGACCGGACGAATTCAGGTTAATGGCATTATCATGGCTTTTCAGCTGCAATAAAAACCACTTTTGCTTTTGCCCGATACACACGGGTTTACTATCCTGACGCACCAAGCGCTTGGGCAATCTGTACCTCAGCCAGGAGCGTGTAGATGCCAGAATTTGTACATGCTCGGGCCTCAGCCCGACCTCCTCGTATAATTCCCGGTACATGGCCTGCTCGACCGTTTCCCCGTCATCCACCCCGCCCTGTGGAAATTGCCATGAATGTTGACCAAACCGCCGGGCCCACATGACTTGTCCAAATTTATTACAGATTATGATGCCCACATTTGCGCGAAAACCGTCGCTGTCAATCACATGGACTCCAGATACATAACTTTCAATGAGTTGATTGTTTCACAAAGCGGCATCCTCGGCAAACGTCTATTTCCAGGAGCATTTTGGATAAATACTCTGGCATATATACATTTATCAACAGATTCAAATTCAATGGCCTGCGCATTATCCACAAAATCTGTGGATATCTATGTTCAAAACTTGGTAGATTGCAGGAAAAAGCCTCATAGCTGAATAAGTAGCACTCACAGCCGCGAAGACACAAATAAATATAACTATTTGATTTTATTGAATCACAAAACATCCATCGCACTTCCAAAAACACCAAAACCACACAAGGTACATTTATTAGCCGCAAGTAAAACTCCGCAGTTTCTCCCTGACTCAGTACCACACTTATTCACAGCCTTACTTAAACAATGCACAGAATTGTGGTTGAATACCGTTAGTTAGTTGATTGGATTCGCAATAATTATGATGCTGAGTCTAGTCAGGAGAAGTTATCCCAAAAATCTGTGGATAAATTTGTGAGGAACAGAGGGGAAAGCAGCGAGTAAATCGTGAGGCTGTTGAAGAAATTTCTACAGCACTTGACATACCCTTTATTTTTCATTGAGTTAGGACACTTGCAAATCACTCTGACAATCAGCCATTGCCGCGCTCAAAAAATAACCAACTAACATTTAAGTCACCCTTCGGCAACAGCAACTCACAGACCATAGGGTCAGTGTCAAAACATCTGTACTTTCCTGATAGAATTACCATTCCAGGCCCTTCAAAGGAAACCGACTTGAACCACCTCCCCCCAAAAGACATAGATGAGCTGATGTACAGAGTGAACAACATGGCCGGCATCACACTGGGCCAACTGGCAAGTCATATCGGTATTCCTGTCCCCGTTAATCTGCGTCGAGACAAGGGCTGGATTGGTCAGCTGATCGAAACTGAGTTGGGTGCAACTGCAGGCTCAAAACCCATGCAGGATTTCGCTCACCTTGGCGTTGAACTCAAAACCATTCCTCTGAGTTATTCCGGTACACCGCTGGAAACGACTTATGTGTGTGTCGCACCACTCATCAATATTCAAGGTCTAACCTGGCAAAACAGTCTGGTGCGCCACAAGCTGCAGCGAGTTTTATGGATACCCATAGAGGGTGAAAGAGGCATTCCCGTCGCTCAGCGTCGTATCGGCACTGGTATTCTGTGGACCCCCTCAGCACAGGAAGAAGCTCAGCTGAAACGGGATTGGGAAGAGATTATGGAGCTCATTGCCCTGGGGCAAGTTGAACGTATCACAGCGCGTCATGGCGATGTGCTGCAGCTCAGGCCCAAGGCAGCCAACAGCCGTGTGGTCACAGAAAGTATCGGGCTGGATGGGCAGATCATACAAACCAATCCCCGAGGCTTCTATCTCAAAACTAATTTTACCGCAGAAATATTGAGCCGGGCATTTGCTCCTCCCGCCTGAGCAGAACACCCTGATAAGCAATACTCACAGAAAATTCTCCCGACCGGTAACCTGCAGTGTGGATGTCGAAGAAAGTGGGTTTTACATTGGGTTGGTGTGACATTGCTACCACCCCACATGTCTTAATCAGACGAAGGATATTTTACGGCTAATGTTACAACACCCTAATACCCTTCGCTTTTCTCATCAAAAAAACCAGGCGGAGCAGGTGGATCACTAACACCGGTGGCGGCATTCGACATTAGCTTGACCTGAATCACGAACGTCACTGGAAAAGCTGCCTTGATATGAATACACTAGCGGCTCCTCAAGGCAGTATCATATGAGAGTAATAAATAGTCAGTGAGAGCGAGTCGACAAGCCAAAAAGCTGGCGTTTGCAGTGCTTGCGTGGACAACCGCCATGGCTGCCTTCGTATTTTTCAGATATGCGCAAACACCGGAGCTTCCCCAATGGGCAGTTAGCTCCGCAGATCTGGCAACACTGTCTGTCTATATGGGGGTTAGTTTTGGCAGCCTGCATTGGATGTCCAACCTGATCGCTGATTTCAGCGCTATCAACCGCCTTCCCTACCTGTTTTCCGTTATCTTCAAGGGCCTGTTTCTGCTGCTTGGCGCTACCACGCTGGCGTATATCACCCAATTTCTGAATATGTGGGCTATCGAAAATCACATGGCAACATTGCGTCAGATGCTGACAGCTCACGTACTGTACACACCCTCGTTTCAGGCTCTGCTCGTTTATCTGGTGGTGGTGCGGATCAGTCTGGCGTTTATCGAACAAGTGAGTCTGTTGGTTGGCCCCAGGGTGCTGATCAATATCGGCATGGGAAAATACCACAAGCCAAGATATGAACAGCGCCTATTTTTGTATCTGGATATGGTGTCTTCCACTACCCACGCTGAAACTCTCGGGGACTACCGCTTCAGCCGGTTAATTCAGGACAGCTTTAGCCTGCTGACAGAAACCGTCACCCGTAATGAAGCCGAAATTTATCGCTATATCGGAGATGCCGTACTGATCCATTGGCCTCTGGATGAAGGGATTGTTCAGGATCGCTGCATCAACATCTATTTTGAGTTCAGCCAGCAGCTCAACTGGCAACGTCAGTACTTCGAAGAACACTATGGTTTTGTGCCCAAATTCAAAGCCGCCGCTCACTGCGGTCAAGTGGTCGCCGCCGTTGTTGGTGTCAATAAACAGGAAATCAGTTTCTTCTCTGATGTACTCAATACCCTTGCCAGACTGCAGGATCAATGCAACCCGCTGGGTCAGCGCATGTTGCTGTCAGGCAACCTGGTCAATCGTCTGGAAAACCAAAGCTCTCACTATCAATTACATGATTTGGGCCAGATACAGCTGAAAGGCAAACAACATACAACTCAGGTTTTTGGGGTATCTCCCAAAGGCCGCTAACGGCAACTCAAAAAGCAAGCGGCCATCTGGCTATCACCGCTTAGTTAAGGTTTTGCCTTAACCGATCTTCCTTAGGGAAGCTGCCAACAAGTCCTCGCACCGCTCCAATACCGTTCAGTTAAGGCGAATATACAAAGAGCTCTGCTAAAGCAGGGCTCTTTTTGTTTTTGAAAAGCAGTTCACCACGAAGCGCTCACTTCGCTCGCTACACAGAGGACACGAAGGGATAGCAATGAAAAGCTTTCCTTCGTGGTCTTCGTGTCCTTCGTGGTTCAATCTTTCTCTTTCAAACGTAACGGAAACATACTAAGTGAACAGCATTGTCGCACCGCTCTGGCTTACGGGTAAATTCGAGTTCAAGGTATTCAGGTGCAGCAAGGCGGGTTGCCTTTCAAAGCGCAATACCACAGCAATCGTGTTTGCCCGAAAGCCCCGAAAGGCAAGGCTGACAGCCCTATCTGCTTGGTTGCCGCTCTTGCTAAGAACTCAGGCTATTAACGTCGAGCTGCGTCGCGCATCTCGACGCTGTCATCACTCGCAGAGCAGGCACGGGACTTATTCGCACCTTCCTTAGCTTTTTCACGTCATTGCAAAAATCAGAATGAATTCCTTTGCGGTGCGATTACTTCCCCTGACAGCACTCCTGGCAAACTGAAAAAATGCGGTAAAGAGTGAAACGTTACATCCTGCCAAAAAAGAGAAAACGGCCCAAAAGTCGGACCGTGGGTATCTCAAAAACACAGTACCCCATTCAGTTCAAGCACGGCGACTCGCTTAACTGAATGCTGTTATCCCGCAGGAGGTTTTTCACCAGCATTTCGACTTACAGACTGATACCGGCCTTTTGCAACTCTTTGGAAACAACACGCATTGGCACAGATACATAACCATCTTTTTCAACAACTTTCTGCCCCTGCTTGGACAGAATAAAGCGGATAAACTCGCGTTCCATTGGCGCTAAAGACTTGTTGGGATGCTTATTGATGTATACATACAGGTAACGCGACAGTGGATAACTGCCATTGGCCGCATTTTCCGGAGTGGCCGCGATATAGGCATTACCTTTTTTGGACAGAGCAACAGCTTTCACACCTGCAGTTTTGTAACCGATTCCTGAATAACCGATAGCATTGAGTGACTGCGACACAGACTGCACCACAGAAGCACTCCCCGGCTGCTCGTTAACATTGCTCTTGAAGTCGCCTTTACACAGTGCTTTTTCCTTGAAATAACCATAAGTGCCAGACACTGAGTTACGGCCATACAACTGAATGTCGCGCTTTTCCCATGACCCGGTCAGTTCCAGCTGGCCCCAGCGGTCGATATTCCTATCGCCACACTTGTGAGTCGAGGAGAAAATACCATCAACCTGTTCCAGGCTGAGCCCTTTGATTGGGTTGTCTTTGTGAACAAACACGGCCAGTGCATCGATAGCCACACGGATCATGGTTGGCTGATAGCCATAGCGCTTCTCGAAAGCCTCAATTTCATTCGGCTTCATTTTGCGGCTCATCGGGCCAAACTGAGAAGTGCCTTCGGTTAACGCCGGTGGCGCAGTAGAAGAACCAGCAGCCTGGATTTGAATGTTCACATTGGGATAAATGTGCTTAAACTCTTCTGCCCACAGAGTCATCATATTCGCCAGCGTGTCTGAACCGACTGACGACAGGTTGCCCGATACGCCACTGCTCTTTTCATAATTGGGTAACTGTGGATCCAGTGCCGCTGATACGGAAGTCGCGAACAGTCCTGCAGCTGTCAGTGTCATTGCGCCGACGAGTTGCTTAAGTTTCATTTTCATCTCCGAAAGTTGACAAACTAGTTGTAATTGACTGTGGTCAGTATTTATTCACTGTGTGACGTCGCAATGACTCTTTTATGACAAAAAGATTACAGCGGATACCCGAAAATCAGGTTGACTGGAAAGGGGTTAAACAGTCTGGGGCGTTCTGGCCAGAAGATGCGCCGGAATCACAAAGCTGAATGTACTGCCCCTGTTGGGTTCACTGATCACCTGCAGTTCGCTGTGGTGATGACCAAGGGCGTGTTTGACAATCGCCAGGCCCAGGCCACTGCCGCCGGATTGTCTGGAGCGGGCACTGTCTACCCGGTAGAAACGCTCTGTCAGCCTGCTGATATGCTGAGGCGCAATACCAATCCCCGAATCTGTGACACTGAAACGGGCCCCTCCGGCAACCATCTCCCAGCGAACGCTGATACTCCCCCCCGGCTCAGTGTACCGTATGGCATTGGCAATCAGGTTAGAGCAGGCACTGCGCAACTGTAGTTCACAGCCATGGGTATCCAGCCCCTGCTGACAGTAAAAATCCAGCTGATGCAACCCCTGCGACAGAGCCTGCGCTTCATCTTTGAGGATACCCATCAACTGCCGAGTGTTAACCGTCTGCTCAAGATCGATATCCACCGTATCTTCAATGCGCGACAACACCAACAACTGCTCAACCATGGACTGCATACGTCGGGTCTGCTGTTGCATCATTTCCAGCGGCCGGCTTTGCAGCGGATCTGACTCTGCCATGGTTTCCAGCATTTCCAGATAGCCCTGCAGCACGGTCAAAGGCGTTTTCAGTTCATGAGACACGTTGGCAACAAAGTCACGACGCATCCCTTCGAGTTTGCGGATACGGGTAATGTCCCGGGCAATGAGCAACAGCTGACGGTCACCGTAGGAGATCAGGCGGACTTCGAGGGTGCGGCGCTCAGTCACAGGCGAGGCCAACTCAAGCGGAGCTCTGAACTCACCTTTATGCAGATAAGTAATAAAATCAGGATGTCGGATAAGGTTGTCCAGTCGCTGGTTGGAATCCTGGGGCCAAACCAACCCCAACATCAATTGCGCCAGCTTGTTGCACCAAACAATATTGTGATCTGAATCCAGCACTACAACGGCATCCGGTAAGGCCTCCGCACCTTGTCGGAAACGCCCAAGGAGACCGATCAACTGATTGACTTTGCGACGATTTTTGCCCTGCAGTCGGTAAATACCGTTAAACACACCTTCCCAACTACCACTGCCATGGGGCGGAGTCAGCCGGCGGTCACGCCACAACCAGTGGGTAAGTCGCTGCAGCTGACGGTAATGCCAGGCCAACAACAATACCGCCGCAACCAACAACACCAGCACGACTTCATTCAGCAGCAGTCCGGTAACCAACGCAAGGACAGCGTAAAACGCCAAACGGGTAAACAGCCTGTAGCCGGAATAACTATTAAACATGTATAAAATCACTCTGGGACCGACAGGACAGTCCTTGCTATCAACAGTCTAGATCCGCGTTGAAAAACGATAACCCGCGCCGCGCACTGTCTGGATAAATTTATCATGTCCCGACATTTCAACCGCTTTACGCAGGCGCCGGATGTGCACATCCACAGTTCTGTCTTCAACATACACATTGGTACCCCAAACATTGTCCAGCAGTTGCTCACGGCTGTATACCCGCTCGGGATGGGTCATAAAGAAATGCAGCAGGCGAAATTCGGTCGGCCCCATATCCAGCACAGTTTCACCCACAGTTACCCGGTGGCTGACCGGATCCAGTTTCAGGCCCTGCACATCTATAGTCTCTTCCAGACGGGTTGGTGCTGCCCTGCGCAGCACTGCTTTAATGCGGGCCACCAGCTCCTTGGGTGAGAATGGCTTGGTAATATAGTCATCCGCGCCCACTTCCAGCCCTTTGACTTTATCTTCCTCTTCACCCCGGGCCGTCAACATAATGATGGGGATCAGTCTGGAATACTCATCCTGCTTCAGTTTCTTCGCCAGCTGAATACCACTGCCACCGGGGAACATCCAGTCCAGCAGGATCAGATCCGGATAAGGTTCCGTCATCAGGGCAACAGCGGAATCAAAGTCTTCGGCAGCACAGATACTGAAACCATGCTGTTCCAGCACAAAAGTCAGCATCTCGCGAATGGCCAACTCATCTTCAACAATCAGTATCCTAGCAGTCATAATCAGCTTATCTGTCAGTGTACCAAATTTTGTATGGCGCCATTATTGGTCAGTTTTATTACAAAATTATGATACGGCGGTAGTATCGAAAAAATCATGTGGAATATTAAAAGAATAACTCAATCATCCCTACAACTTTACGCGACATAAGAGCGAATACAGGCTCAGGATACCGGCCCTATCGCAGGTTATCAGGTTATTTTTAAATAAATCTCCTGATTTGCCGGCGCACCAAAGCAGAAAGACGCCCGCAGGCGCCTTTGGTCAGAACAGGTCCGGTCATACTCACATCAGAATGAGTGAGAAATGCCGATACCGATATAGTTGTCATCTTTTGGCTTGGCATCGTACCCACGCTGAGTATAGAAAGCCAGTAGTTTAGTCGGTCTGGCCAGCTTATAATCTGCGCCAACTGACCAGGAACTGCCCAAATCCTCCATATCCTGATACTGTCCTTTCAGCGTCACAGCGTCGATATCATAGGCCAGACTTAACAGGTAACCTGAGTTGGGATCACCGTTTTCACTTTTTTCCTGCTGCTGATACATACCACCAATCTTCAAACCGGCGAGTTTACCCTGAGCAGTGGCACGCAGAATGTCATAACCTTTCACTTCAGAGTCATAAGCCACGGCAAAATAAACAGAAGTGCTCTTCAGAGAGGCATCACCATACATACCGGCAACACTGAAACCATCAGTTTCTTTAAGAATGGGTTCACCGGCACCATTTATATAGGTGTAATCCTGATCGGCATCCGCTTCAGCCACATAGGTCACACCAAATTTAACGTTACTGAATGCAGGCGTCATGTAAGTGGCAGTTTGAGCCATTCTGTTTTCGCCTTTAAACAGGTTTTTCAAGTCACCGCTCAGGTCACTGAACTGGTCAACTTTACCCTGAGACTGCTTCAGCAGAGTGTCATTGCGGCCCAGAGATAACAAACCAAAGCTACCTTTCAGACCCACGTATTGATTACGGGCTTTGAAGTTATCTTTGGTATCGGCACCGGTATCCACTTCATACTCAATGGCATAGAAAGCTTCCAGGTTATTACCCAAATCGACAGCACCCTTTACTCCAAAACGGGATGCATTGCTTTGAATTTCAGTTTTGGAATTGCCCTGAACGTCATTGGATTGTGCTGTAATATTCAATTTACCGTACACAGTCATGGCATCCTCAGCCTGCACGCTGGAAACCAGAGTCACAGCAAAGGCAGAAGTGAGCAGTGATTTAGTCAAGGTGTTCATTATTTCATCCTTTAAGTAATGGGTATTAATCCATATCATTTTTCAGCGAAGCCAGTTTCCCACCCAAATGTTGCAAAATCATTTCAATTCACCAAGTTGATGCTCACTTTTAAAAAATTTACAACTTGCGGGGATTTTTTAAATAAAATGCGCCAAGAAACGGCCAAACCTGAATAAAACTGCCACCAGATTGTCATTAACATTAATATCCCAATGCTGAACTTAAGAATGAATGACCTTTAACAATCGAAATTCAGTTACCAAAACGTTATCAAAACACCGCAGATTTTCCCCCTCTGGCTTCCTTTACCCGACCGCTGCGATGACATACACTGCCCTCCTTTTCAATTTGAACTGGGGTCAGTCCGATGTGGTTTAAAAATCTCACTCTCTATCGTTTTAATAAGCCTTTCTCCATTGATAGCGAAAGCCTGGAAAAAGCACTGACCGAATTTCGTTTTATGCCTTGCTCAAGCCAGGATGTCAGTAAATTCGGCTTTTCCAATGCCATGGGGAAACATGGAGAGACTCTGGTTCACAGTGCCAATAACCGACATCTGATTGCGGCCACCAAGGAGGAGAAAATTCTTCCATCCGCTGTGGTAAAAGAAGCGCTGGAAGATAAGGTCAGCCAGCTGGAAAGCGAAGAAAACCGCAAGCTGACCAAAAAAGAAAAAGATGCCTTAAAGGACGAAATCACCACCACTCTGCTGCCAAGAGCCTTCTCCCGCCGATCACACATTCAGGCGCTTATCCTGCCTGAGCAGCAACTGGTTCTGGTCGACAGCTCCAGCGCAACCAAGGCCGAAGAACTGCTGGCGCTGCTGCGTAAAGCCCTGGGCAGTCTGCCTGTAATCCCTGTCTCCTTCGCCACCCCACTGGAGCAGCAAATGACCGAGTGGCTCAAAGCGGGCAGTGCGCCTGAGCCTTTTACCATTCAGGATGAGGCCGAGCTCAAAGCGATTGCCGACGAAGGCGGTATCGTACGCTTCAAGCAGCAGGATTTGGCTGAAGATGAAGTATTGGCGCACCTGGAAACCGGTAAGCAGGTGCACAAACTGGCGCTGCATTTCGGTCAGTCAGTTGCCTTTCTGCTGGGCTCAGATGTCAGTCTCAAGCGCCTGAAATTCTCTGAAGAATTCCGCGCCGGCAATGATGAGCTTGGCAATGAAGATCCCCTGGCAAGACTGGATGCCGACTTTGCCATGATGAGCAGCGAGCTGATTGCCCTGCTGGAGTCCACTATCAAGGCATTGGGCGGACTGGAAGGCACCGAATAAACAGCATTGTCCCCAAACAAAAAATCCCGGCTGACCCGGGATTTTTTGTTAAGGTGAACCGACAAGTTTAAGGTGCCTGCCCAATTGCACAAACCGGCGTTTCTCAGGATTATCGTCGGCAAGGCGCGCAAACTTGCCTGCGATTGATTGATAAAGCTCCCGGGCTATATCCCGCTTGCCCTGAGCCAAATAGACTTCTATTATTCGCTGCAGGGTTTCAGCTAACTTTGCAGCATTCACTTTTCCAGCCGCCACTGGCTCAGCCTGCCTTGTTGGCGCTGGTGTGACTGCTGGGCTGACAGTGGGATCCTGTGTCTGGGACAAACTGAGCTCAATCGCCTTATCAGAGCCAATACTGTGCATCATTATCGGCTTAGAGGAACTCATCGCAGGGCGCTCAACTGACGGATCGTTAAGCTCAGGCAAGTAAAGACTCAGACCTATAATAATCAAGACCGATGCCGCACTCGACCATAACCAAGGTGACAGCCCGCGTTTGGGCGGCTTCTGATCTGCTTGTTGCTCACCCATGTGCAGTCGTGACAGCGCCAATCAAGGCATCCAGTGCTGGCGGTGGCCTCTCTTTGGCCCGGTGCAAATACAGCTGATGGATTTCCTGTGTCTCTGTTAACTCATGCTCTGCCACTGTTTGCCTCCCACTTGGCCGCCACACACGCTTTTAATCTCTGATAGGCGTAACGGATACGGCTTTTCCCAGCTTCATGACTGATCCCCACAATATCAGCCACCACCCTTGCCGGAAGTCCGATTTCACAATTCAGCAAAAAGGCCTCTTTTTGCACCTGCGGCATCTCGTCCTTCGATGTGATTTGTGCCTATCAAATCTGAGGATGAACAGATTATCTCTGCCATGCATCGGATAAGGCAAGGCTATGTGAAAGAGCGTAGCGCTGGTATGTCGCACCTTCCTTGGGCTTTTTGAGGATAATCCGGCGCGGAACTTATCATAGAACGGGATGCCAGAGCCTCCCATCAGAAACCCTAAACACATTAGCGCAAGCCAGCCCCGTCATTGGGAAATTTGTGGCTTTACAACAACGGGGTGGACCATACATTTTTATGACTGCTTGGCAGTCAGTTTGATCTGAATTGGCTTTTTCACCAGATGAAATGTGCTAGAGTGCGAAGAGTTAAAAAATCAGGTGCAAACAGCAAAAGGTAATCGATTAAATGAAACACTTGCCCAGTCTGAAAAACCTGTTCTACCTGGTGAATCTTCATCAGCAACAAAACTTTAATCGTGCAGCCAAAGTCTGCCACGTCAGCCAGTCGACGCTGTCCAGTGGTATTCAGAATCTGGAAGAGCAATTGGGGCATCAATTGATTGAGCGGGATCATAAGTCATTTATGTTCACTGCAATTGGTGAAGAAGTGGTATTGCGCTCCCGTAAGTTACTCACTGATGTTGATGATTTGGTGGAGTTGGTCCGCAACCAGGGCGAACCCATGACCGGAGAAATCCGTTTGGGTTGCATTCCCACCATTGCGCCGTTTTTGCTCAGTCGGGTGGTGCGTCACTGCCAGTATACCTATCCACAGCTAACCCTGTTACTCAAGGAGGACACCACCGATAGATTACTCGAGTCGCTGGGTAAAGGGGAATTGGATTTGCTGTTGCTGGCATTGCCTGTGGATACCCGTGGTTACCACAAGATGAAAGTGGGCGTCGACCCTTTTAAGATGGTGGTACACAAAGATCTCCAGGCTGACTTTCATGATCCTGTGGATTATCAACTGCTGCCTGACGAGAGTATCTTTTTGCTGCAGAGCGAGCACTGTATTACAGGACATGCGATAGGCGCCTGCCAGTTAAGTGACAGTGCCAAGGTGAACCCATTTGCCGCTACCAGTTTGCATACTCTGGTGCAGATGGTGAACAGTAAACTCGGGACGACTTTCCTGCCGCAGATGGCGATTGATGCCGGGATCCTCAATGATACTGAATTACAGGTGATCAATCCTCCCGGAGAAGCCCCCTATCGGGACATAGGGCTGGTATGGCGACAAACTACCAGTCGTATCTCAACCTTCCGTAACCTGGGACTTGAGATAGAAAAGTTGCTGAAAACATCCCAACAAAAAGTGGCCTGATGGCTAGGGTCTGTTGACCTTTGAAGATGGTTTTTGCAGCACTTTGTCGTTGTTTTATACAAAGCAACGCGATTGTGGTGTAGTTGTTCTACA
>JAJNAU010000018.1 GCA_021462625.1 Shewanella sp. | reverse complement strand
CCTGCTCTGCAAGTGATGACAGCCCCAAGATGCGCGACGTAGCTCGACGTTAATGGCCTGAGTCGTTAGCGAGAGCTGCAACAAAGCAGATGGGGCTGTCAGACTCGTCCTTCGGGCAGGGGTTGTGATCCCTTTATCCAGCGTTATCGGTTTCTCATGCAAGCTACACCACATCGAAGCCTCATCCTTGGTAAAGAACCCACAAACTGCCGCAAAAATAATCACCAAAAGTCAACAGATCCTAGTGCGCCGGTATGGTTCAATAAACCAGCCCGATCCCCCAAAGCCCATCTCTCGACCAGGCGATTGGAGACTTGAACAACAATATTATTAAAACAAACCGGTACAGCAGCCTGAGGCGGCCCGGCGTTAATGTAACCTTTTGCCAGTACCAGGTAGTTAAGAAAGATGCAGCGACTATTTGTACGCAGGCATAAAAAACCGGACATCAAAGTCCGGTTTTTTTATCTAGCCTGAGATTACTCAGCAGCTTCGGCTTCAACCGCCTGAGCAGCTTCAGGACGACCTACCAGCTCGATGTAAGCCATAGGGGCTTTATCACCGGCACGCAGACCGCACTTCAGGATACGGGTGTAACCACCAGGACGTTCCTGGTAGCGTGGACCCAATTCATTGAACAGCTTACCTACGATTTCTTGATCGCGGGTACGAGCAAACGCCAGACGACGGTTTGCAACGCTGTCACTTTTAGCAAGTGTTATCAGAGGTTCAACTACGCGACGCAGTTCCTTCGCCTTCACAACGGTAGTCTTGATGATTTCATGACGTACCAGTGAAGAAGCCATGTTGCGGAACATAGCTTGGCGGTGGCTGCTGTTGCGGTTAAGTTGACGACCACTCTTACGATGGCGCATGACCTAATCCTTATTACGTAAATCTGTACAAACCCGGACTTATAGGTCGTCGGCCAAGCTGGCTGGAGGCCAGTTTTCCAGACGCATACCTAACGACAGTCCGCGAGATGCCAACACGTCTTTAATCTCGGTAAGAGACTTCTTACCCAGGTTAGGAGTCTTGAGCAGCTCAACTTCAGTGCGCTGTACCAGATCACCGATGTAATGAATCGCTTCGGCCTTCAGACAATTAGCCGAACGTACAGTTAGCTCTAAATCGTCGACAGGACGCAACAGAATCGGATCGAATTCTGGCTTTTCTTCCTTCTGCTCTGGTTCAGAAACATCACGCAGTTCAACAAACGCATCCAGCTGTTCAGCCAGGATGGTCGCAGAGCGACGGATAGCTTCTTCCGGGTCGATAGTACCGTTAGTGGTCATATCGATTACCAGCTTGTCCAGATCAGTACGCTGTTCTACACGAGCGGCTTCAACATTATAAGCAATGCGAGCTACAGGCGAGAAAGAAGCATCAACCAGCAAACGGCCAATTGGGCGATCATCGTCTTCAGTTTGTGCACGGGCAGAAGCCGGTACATAACCACGACCACGCTCAACGCGGATACGCATGCTGATGTCATGGTTACCTGTCAGATGACAGATAACATGATCAGGATTCATGATGGAAACATCACCATCGTGAGTGATATCTGCTGCGGTGACAGGGCCTGCGCCGGACTTGCTCAGAGAGAGCATAGCCTCGTCTTTACCCTCGATGATCACTGCCAACCCTTTCAGGTTCAACAAGATTTCAAGGATATCTTCTTGTACGCCTTCCTTGCTGCTATATTCATGCAGCACGCCATCGATCTCGACTTCGGTAACCGCGCAGCCGGGCATAGACGACAAAAGGATGCGACGCAACGCGTTACCCAAAGTATGACCGAAACCACGTTCAAGCGGCTCCAAGATCACCTTGGCACGAGTTGGGTTAACCTGCTCGATATCAACGAGTCGCGGTTTAAGAAATTCTGTAACAGAACCCTGCATTGTGTCCTCTCTTGTTTATTAGCCTTACTTAGAGTAAAGCTCGACGATCAGCTGTTCGTTAATTTCCGCAGACAAATCGCTACGCTCAGGAATGCGCTTGAAAGCACCTTCCATTTTAGCGGAGTCTACTTCAATCCATGTAGGCTTTTCACGTTGAGTAGCCAGATCCAGAGCAGCCTTGATACGGGCTTGCTTTTGAGACTTCTCACGGATGCTTACTACATCATTCGCAGACACTTTGAATGAGGGAATGTTAACAACACGACCGTTTACCATAACAGACTTATGGCTAACCAGCTGACGTGCTTCCGCACGTGTCGTGCCAAAGCCCATACGATAAACTACGTTATCCAGACGAGTTTCCAAAAGTTGCAGCAGGTTTTCACCAGTGTTGCCTTTCAGACGTGCAGCTTCTTTATAGTAGTTACGGAACTGCTTTTCCAGCACTCCGTAAATACGACGAACTTTTTGTTTCTCGCGCAGCTGTAAACCGTACTCAGACAGACGAGGCTTACGAGCGCCGTGCTGACCTGGTGCAGCTTCAAGCTTACACTTTGAATCAATTGCTCTCACACCGCTCTTCAGGAACAGATCTGTACCTTCACGGCGGCTGAGCTTGAGCTTAGGACCCAAGTATCTTGCCATTATCTTTCTCCAACTATCCTATAGATCGCGTTACACGCGACGCTTTTTAGGAGGGCGACAACCGTTATGAGGGATCGGAGTCACATCGGTAATGTTGGTAATTTTGTAACCAACAGCGTTCAGCGCACGAATGGCTGATTCACGACCTGGACCTGGACCCTTCACGAACACTTCAAGGTTCTTAACGCCGTAATCCTGAGCAGCAGTACCTGCGCGCTCAGCAGCAACCTGTGCAGCAAACGGAGTGGATTTACGTGAACCACGGAAACCACTGCCACCGGCAGTTGCCCAAGCCAAAGCATTACCTTGACGGTCGGTGATAGTCACAATTGTGTTGTTGAATGACGCATGGATATGAGCCATGCCATCAGCAACCTGCTTACGTACGCGCTTACGCGGAGAACGTGACGGAACTTTAGCCATTTATACTACCTTCCCGTTACTTCTTGATTGGTTTACGTGGACCTTTGCGGGTACGCGCATTGGTCTTGGTACGTTGCCCACGCAGGGGCAGGCTGCGGCGATGACGGAGGCCACGGTAACAACCAAGGTCCATCAGACGCTTGATGTTCATGGAAACCTCACGACGCAAGTCACCTTCTACTGTGTATTTGGCAACTTCTTCGCGCAGGGTATCGATTTGAGCTTCGCTCAGTTCCTTGATCTTAGCGTTTTCGGCAATCGCAGTCGCCGCGCAAATAGCTTGTGCGCGAGTACGACCAATGCCGTAGATAGCAGTCAATGCAATGACTGTGTGCTTATGATCAGGAATGTTAATGCCAGCGATACGGGCCACTATGCACTCCTTAAAGTCAAAAGGCCATCTGTGAAAAGCCCGAAAGGATACTCGACAGATGACGGGTTTGCAATCATTTTTTGGCCAGCCCTGAATGACAGGAGCTGGCCGGATATTTTAGCCTTGACGCTGTTTGTGTCTTGGTTCAACACAGATAACGCGTACAACACCACTACGCTTGATGATCTTGCAGTTACGGCAGATCTTCTTCACGGAAGCACGAACTTTCATTTCACCACTCCGTTAAGCCAGATTAGCGGCCAAAGCGATCAAGATTCGCTTTGTTCACCAAGTTGGCTTTTTTCATTACAGACTCATATTGATGGGACATCATATGGGTCTGAACCTGAGCCATGAAGTCCATGATCACTACTACCATAATCAGCAGTGAGGTACCGCCAAAATAGAACTGTACCTTCCAAGTGATAAGCATGAACTCCGGAATTAAACAGATAAAGGTAATGTATAAAGCACCGGCCAGAGTCAGTCGGGTCATTACTTTATCAATGTAACGCGAAGTCTGTTCTCCAGGACGGATCCCGGGAATGAACGCACCACTCTTCTTCAGGTTATCTGCTGTTTCGCGTGGGTTAAACACCAACGCGGTGTAGAAGAAACAGAAGAAGATAATTGCAGTAGCGTACAACAATGAGTACAGCGGTTGTCCAGGGGACACAGCCAGCGAGAAATCACTCAGCCATGACATGGACTCATTCTGACCGAACCACTGAGCTAGGGTTCCAGGGAACAGAATAATGCTGGACGCAAAAATTGGAGGGATTACACCCGCCATGTTGATCTTCAGCGGCAGATGGGTAGATTGCGCGGCAAATACCTTACGGCCTTGCTGACGCTTAGCATAGTTCACGACGATACGACGCTGACCACGCTCCACAAACACCACGAAATAAGTTACTGCAAATACGATGACTGCAATTAACAGCAGCACCAGTACATTCAAATCGCCTTGACGCGCCTGCTCGGCTGTTTGGCCAATAGCAGAGGGCAAGCCAGCTACGATACCTGCAAAAATCAGGATCGAAATGCCGTTTCCAATGCCCCGCTCGGTAATTTGTTCACCCAGCCACATCAGGAACATAGTCCCGGTGACCAAGCTCACTACTGCAACAAAATAAAAACCTAAACCTGGGTTGACCACCAGGCCAGGCACCAAGTTTGGCAATCCGGTTGCAATACCGATCGACTGGAACGTACCCAACACCAGCGTACCCCATCGAGTGTACTGACTGATCTTCTTACGCCCTGACTCGCCTTCCTTCTTTAGTTCGGCCATTGCAGGATGCACAACAGTCAGCAATTGCATGATAATCGATGCCGAAATGTACGGCATGATGCCCAATGCAAAGATAGAGGCACGCTCAAGGGCACCACCCGAGAACATGTTAAACATGCCTAGGATGGTTCCCTTCTGCTGAGCGAACAGCTCGGCTAATACAGCGGCGTCAATACCAGGAATTGGTACAAACGAACCCGCCCTAAAGACGATAATTGCACCAATCACGAACAACAGACGGGTCTTCAGTTCTGACAGACCGCCCTTCGCGCTTTTCAAATCCAGTCCTGGTTTTGCCATCGACGTATTATTCCTCGATCTTACCGCCAGCAGCTTCGATAGCTGCACGCGCACCTTTGGTTACCTTCAGACCTTTAACGGTCACTGGGCGCTCAATGGTACCTGAAAGAACGATTTTCGCAAACTGGATGTTGCGGGTAATCACGTTCGCATCTTTCAATGCGTTCAAGTCGATAACATCACCGTTTACTTTAGCCAGCTCACCTACGCGAACTTCCGCGGTTACCATAGCGGTACGAGAGGTAAAACCGAACTTAGGCAAACGGATCTTCAGTGGCATCTGACCACCCTCGAAGCCCACGCGAACACCGCCGCCGCTACGAGATTTTTGACCCTTGTGACCGCGACCAGCAGTCTTGCCCAAGCCAGAACCAATACCACGGCCTACACGCTTAGGAGCAGATTTAGAACCTGCGGCTGGGGAAAGAGTATTCAATTTCATTGATTAATCCTCCACCTTAACCATGTAGTAGACCTTGTTGATCATACCACGAACCGCTGGAGTATCTTGCAGTTCAACAGTGTGACCGATGCGACGCAGGCCCAGGCCTGTCAGAGTCGCTTTGTGCTTAGGCAGACGACCGATTGCACTTTTGGTCTGAGTTACTTTAATAGTCTTAGTTGCCATGGTGCATTATCCCCGAATTTCGTCAACATTCAGACCACGCTTAGCTGCGATCTGCGCTGGAGACTTCATATGTACCAGAGCGTCAACAGTTGCACGTACGATGTTGATCGGGTTAGTAGAACCGTATGCTTTAGACAGCACGTTATGAACGCCTGCTACTTCCAATACGGCGCGCATCGCACCACCGGCGATAATACCGGTACCTTGAGACGCTGGTTGCATGTATACGCGAGAACCAGAGTGACGCCCCTTCACCGGATGGTGCAGAGTGCCTTCGTTCAGTTCTACGTTCACCATGTTGCGGCGAGCCTTTTCCATTGCCTTTTGAATAGCAGCTGGAACTTCGCGCGCTTTACCGTAGCCATAGCCAACCTTACCAGCACCATCACCCACTACAGTTAGTGCAGTGAAGCTGAAAATACGGCCGCCCTTAACTACTTTAGAAACACGATTTACTGCAATCAGTTTTTCTTGCAGATCGTCTTTTTGCTGAGCTTCTACTTTAGCCATTGTATAAACCCCTTAGAACTGGAGGCCAGCTTCACGAGCAGCATCTGCCAGCGCAGCTACACGACCGTGATACTTGAAACCAGAACGATCGAAGGCAACAACAGTCACGCCTTTATCGATCGCGCGTTCAGCAACGGCCTTACCCACTGCCTTGGCTGCGTCTACGTTACCGGTATATTTCAGACCTTCTTTCACTGCTTTTTCAGCAGTAGAAGCAGCTGCAATAACTACAGCTTCTGGGCTGACAACCTGAGCGTAAATGTGACGCGGAGTACGATGTACAACCAGACGGTTTGCGCCCAGCTCTTGGATCTTCTTGCGAGCGCGAGTCGCGCGGCGCAAGCGAGATTGTTTCTTATCCATATCGCGTTACCTTACTTCTTCTTAGCCTCTTTACGGCGTACATTTTCGTCTTCGTAACGAACACCCTTACCCTTATAAGGCTCAGGTGGACGGTAACCACGAATTTCTGCAGCAACCTGGCCAACCAACTGTTTGTCAACGCCGCTCAGGACGATGTCAGTTTGACTTGGGCATTCTGCAGTGACGCCAGCAGGCAGAGTGTGAACCAGTGGGTGTGAGAAACCGAGGGTCAGGTCAACACCGCTGCCAACGACTTTGGCACGGTAACCTACACCGATCAGTTTCAGCTTCTTAACGAAACCTTGAGATACACCGATAACCATGTTGTTAACCAAAGCACGTGCAGTACCGGCTTGAGCCCATGCGTTCTCAATACCTTCAACTGGACCAAACTTGATTTGGTTGTCTTCAACAACAACTGCTACTGCACTGTTGATTACTCGAGTCAGAGAACCTTTACCGCCTTTAACGGTAATTTCCTGACCATTCAAAGTCACCTCTACGCCAGCTGGGACAGTGACTGGTGCTTTTGCTACACGAGACATTTCCTAGCTCCTTACGCTACGTAGCAGATAACCTCACCACCCATGCCTGCAAGGCGGGCGGCACGATCAGTCATCAGGCCTTTAGAAGTGGACACGATTGCGACACCCAGACCGCCCATAACCTTTGGCAGCTCGTCTTTACCTTTGTAAATACGCAGGCCAGGACGGCTTACGCGCTGGATAGTCTCAACAACTGCTTTGCCTTGGAAATACTTCAGCGTGATTTCCAGTTCAGGCTTGGCACCACCTGCTACAGCGTAGTCAGTGATATAACCTTCGTCTTTCAGCAGCTTAGCGATAGCTACTTTCAGCTTGGTAGAAGGCATCTTCACAGATACTTTGTTAGCAGCTTGGCCGTTACGGATACGGGTCAACATATCCGCAATAGGATCTTGCATGCTCATATTAGCTTACTCCGTGACAAGTGCTTACCAGCTGGCCTTACGTAGACCAGGAACTTCACCACGCATGGTTGCTTCACGCAGTTTGATACGGCTCAGGCCGAACTTACGCAGAACACCATGTGGGCGGCCAGTTTGATTACAGCGGTTGCGCTGACGGCTTGCGCTGGAATCACGTGGTAGAGCTTGCAGCTTCATCACTGCATCCCAACGAGTTTCGTCAGAAGACTCCGGGTTGCTGATGATAGCTTTCAGAGCTGCACGCTTTTCAGCGTACTTGGCCACGAGTACTGCACGCTTAGCTTCACGTGCTTTCATTGATTGTTTTGCCATTACGCTACCCTTACTTTTTGAATGGGAAGTTAAAAGCGTTTAACAGAGCATGACCTTCTTCGTCAGTCTTCGCAGAGGTAGTGATAACGATATCCATACCACGAATCTTGTCGATCTTGTCATAATCGATCTCAGGGAAGATGATTTGCTCACGAACGCCCATAGCGTAGTTACCGCGACCGTCGAACGACTTAGCGCTCAGACCACGGAAGTCACGGATACGTGGGATAGCGATGTCAACCAAACGCTCAAAAAATTCCCACATACGCTCGCCACGCAGAGTGACTTTACAACCAATAGGGTAGCCTTCACGGATCTTGAAGCCGGCAACTGACTTACGAGCAACAGTCACTACTGGCTTCTGGCCAGCGATTGCGGTCATATCACGGACAGCATTTTCCATGACTTTCTTGTCTGCAACAGCTTCGCCAACACCCATGTTCAGGGTGATTTTCTCAATCCGAGGGACTTGCATGACACTGGTATAACCGAACTTTTTAGTCAGTTCAGCGATAACAGTCTCTTTGTATTTATCATGCAGTTTCGCCATCGTTTACTCCAATTACTTAACGAGTTCACCGTTCGACTTGAAGTAACGCACTTTCTTGCCATCTTCAAATCGGAAACCAACACGATCAGCCTTGCCAGTGGCAGGGTTTACGATCGCTACATTTGATGCTTGAATCGGGGCTTCTTTGTCAACGATACCACCAGTCACACCCAGGTGTGGGTTAGGCTTGGTGTGCTTCTTGACCAGATTGATGCCTTCAACAATCATCTTACCAGTAGGCAGAACCTGGGCAACCTTACCGGTTTTACCCTTGTCTTTACCTGCCAGTACAACTACTTCGTCTTGACGACGGATTTTTGCTGCCATTTTGAAGCTCCTTACAGTACTTCTGGTGCCAGCGATACAATCTTCATGAACTGCTCAGTACGCAATTCACGAGTCACTGGTCCGAAAATACGAGTACCAATCGGTGCAAGGTTTGCATTGAGCAGAACCGCCGCATTCCGATCGAAGCGAATGACAGAACCGTCTGGACGACGTACGCCTTTCTTAGTACGGACTACCACCGCGTTATACACATCACCTTTCTTCGCTTTGGCGCGAGGAATCGCTTCTTTAACAGAAACTTTGATGATGTCGCCGATACCGGCATAACGACGATGAGAGCCACCCAAGACCTTAATACACTGAACTCTGCGAGCGCCACTGTTACATGCGACGTCCAGAGTCGATTGCATTTGGATCATTTTAAGTGCTCCGCTATCGTTACTACACAAATTCCCCAACACGGGGTGATATATAAGCCCATTCTTGCCGAAATTGGTCAAAAATAGCCCGCAAGTATAACACCATACTTTGGGGTTGGGTAGTATAAAAAAACAAACGGCCCCAAAAATTCGGAGCCGTTTACCTAGATGCCTATCTTACAATTAGGCTTTAACCACTACGTCTACCAGAGCCCAGGACTTGGTCTTGGACAAAGGACGGCATTCACGGATAGTGACTACATCGCCTTCGTTGCACTGGTTAGTTTCATCGTGAGCGTGGATCTTGGTAGTACGCTTGATGTACTTACCATAGATAGGGTGTTTCACCTGGCGCTCTACAGCAACAGTGATGGACTTGTCCATTTTGTTGCTGGTTACGCGACCCTGCAAAGTACGGATTTTGTCAGACATTATGCACCCGCCTTAGAAGTAATAATGGTCTTAACACGCGCAATGTTACGGCGCACTGTTTTCAGCTGATGAGTTTGGCTCAGCTGACCAGTGGCGTGTTGCATACGCAGGTTAAACTGCTCACGCAGCAGACCAAGCAATTCAGCGTTCAGTTCTTCAACGCTCTTTTCTCTCAGTTCGCTCGCTTTCATTACATCACCGTCTTAGTTACGAAGGTAGTCTTGATTGGCAGTTTCGCTGCAGCCAGTGCGAAAGCTTCGCGAGCCAGCTCTTCAGAAACGCCGTTCATTTCGTAGAGTACCTTACCAGGCTGAATCTGGCATACCCAGTATTCAACGTTACCTTTACCTTTACCCATACGCACTTCAAGAGGCTTAGAGGTAATTGGCTTGTCCGGAAACACGCGGATCCAGATTTTGCCTTGACGTTTAATATGACGTGTCATAGCACGACGCGCAGATTCAATCTGACGTGCAGTCAAACGTCCACGGCCGACTGCTTTCAGACCGAAGGTACCGAAGCTAACTTCAGTACCGTTCGCCAGACCGCGGTTGCGGCCTTTGTGCATTTTGCGGAACTTCATACGTTTAGGTTGCAGCATTGCGGGCTCTCCTACTTGTTACGAGGCTTGCGCTTAGGCTGCTGCTTCGGCTCTTCGATCTGAGGCAGCATACCGTCCAGAACTTCACCTTTGAAGATCCAAACTTTAATGCCGATCACACCGTACTGGGTGTGGCTCTCAGAAGTCGCATAGTCGATATCAGCACGCAGGGTATGCAGAGGCACACGGCCTTCGCGGTACCACTCAGAACGCGCAATTTCAGCGCCGCCTAAACGGCCACTAACTTCAACTTTGATACCTTGGGCTCCGATACGCATAGCGTTCTGTACAGCGCGCTTCATCGCACGACGGAACATAACGCGACGCTCCAGCTGCTGAGCGATAGAATCAGCTACCAGCTTGGCGTCCAGTTCAGGCTTACGGATCTCAGCGATGTTGATTTGAGCAGGAGCGCCAGTGATACGGGCAACTTCCGCACGCAATACTTCAACGTCTTCACCTTTCTTACCGATCACAACGCCTGGACGGGCAGTGTGAATAGTAACGCGGATGCTTTTCGCTGGGCGTTCGATAACGATCTTGGATACTGAAGCGGCTTTCAGTTTCTTTTCCAGAAACTTACGCACTTCCCAGTCGCTGTTCAGATTATTTGCATAGTCTGACTTATCTGCGTACCAGGTAGAGATCCAAGGCTTGGTGATACCCAGACGGATACCATTAGGATGTACTTTCTGTCCCATTGCTCTCTCCTAGCGATCTGATACAACCACAGTGATGTGGCTGGTACGCTTGATGATACGATCGGCACGACCTTTCGCACGTGGCATGATGCGCTTCATAACTGGGCCTTCATCTACGAAAACCTTGGCTACTTTCAGCTCATCGATGTCAGCGCCTTCGTTGTGCTCGGCGTTAGCAATCGCTGAATCAACGACTTTCTTTACCAGTACGGCTGCTTTCTTAGGGCTGAAAGTCAGGATTTCCAGGGCCTTAGCAATAGGCAGACCGCGGATCTGATCAGCTACCAAGCGAGCTTTCTGCGGAGACGTACGGGCAAAACGATGTTTAGCTAAAACTTCCATCTTATTCCTCCCGTATTAACGCTTCTTCGCTTTCTTATCAGCAGCATGGCCGCGATAAGTGCGAGTTGGTGAGAATTCACCAAGTTTGTGGCCGATCATTTCGTCAGTTACGAAAACAGGTACGTGCTGACGACCATTATGGACAGCGATAGTCAACCCAATCATTTGTGGGATGATCATAGAGCGGCGAGACCAAGTCTTGATAGGCTTCTTGTCACCCGCTTCTACCGCTTTCTCTACCTTCTTCAGCAAGTGCAGGTCAATGAATGGACCTTTCTTGAGAGAACGTGGCATGGCGAATCCTCTTATTACTTATTACGACGACGTACGATGTACTTGTCAGTGCGTTTGTTACTGCGAGTCTTGTAACCCTTGGTTGGTACGCCCCATGGAGTCACTGGGTGACGACCACCGGAAGTACGACCTTCACCACCACCATGTGGGTGATCTACAGGGTTCATTGCGACACCGCGAACGGTTGGGCGCACGCCTCTCCAACGCTTAGCACCAGCTTTACCCAGCTGACGCAGCATGTGTTCAGCGTTACCAACTTCACCCAGGGTGGCGCGGCAATCAACTGGAACTTTACGCATTTCGCCAGAACGCAGACGCAGGGTTGCGTAAGCGTTGTCACGCGCAACTACCTGTACATATGCACCGGCACTGCGAGCGATCTGAGCACCTTTACCTGGCTTCATCTCAACAGCGTGAACCACAGAACCCACTGGGATGTTGCGCAGAGGCAGGGCGTTGCCGACTTTGATATCAGCATCGATACCGGACTTGATCACATCACCAGCCTGCATGCCTTTGGCAGCCAGGATGTAACGACGCTCACCGTCAGCGTACAGTACCAGAGCAATATGAGCGGTACGGTTTGGATCATATTCCAAACGCTCAATCTTAGCTGGGATACTGTCTTTATTACGCTTGAAGTCGATCAAACGGTAATGTTGTTTGTGACCACCACCGATATGACGGGTAGTGATACGACCGGTGTTGTTACGACCACCGGACTTAGATTTCTTCGCCAGCAGGCCAGCAAAAGGTTTACCCTTGTGCAGATCAGCATTCACCACTTTAACTACGTGGCGACGACCTGGAGAAGTTGGCTTACACTTAACAATTGCCATGAGTAATCTCCTTATGCTTCAGCGCCAACAAAGTCGATGTCAGCACCGGCAGCCAGGGTCACATAGGCCTTTTTCCAGTCGCTACGACGACCCACACGGGCACCGTGACGCTTGGTCTTACCTTTGTTTACCAGAGTGCGAACACCAGCTACTTCAACTTCGAACAGTTTTTCAACAGCAGCTTTGATTTCAGCCTTGTTGGCATCCATCGCTACGCGGAAAACCACGGTGTTGGTCTTTTCTGCAACCACAGTGCTCTTTTCAGAGATGTGTGGAGCCAGAATAACTTTCAGCAAACGTTCTTCGCGGATCATGCCAGCATCTCCTCGATTTGCTTAACAGCATCAGCAGTTACCAGCACTTTGTCGAACGCGATCAGACTTACTGGATCGATACCAGCAACGTCACGTACGTCAACCTTGTACAGGTTACGCGCTGCCAAGAACAGGTTCTCGTCTACTTCGGCAGTAACGATCAACACGTCTTCAAGATCCATTGCTTTCAGCTTGGCTTTCAGCTCCTTAGTCTTAGGAGCTTCAACACCGAACTTCTCGACAACGATCAGACGGTCCTGACGTACCAGCTCAGACAGAATGCTCATCAGAGCACCGCGGTACATCTTTTTGTTCACTTTTTGACTGTGATCTTGTGGCTTAGCAGCGAAAGAAACACCGCCTCCACGCCAGATTGGGCCCTTGACACCACCCGCACGAGCGCGGCCAGTACCCTTCTGGCGCCATGGCTTCTTGCCAGAGCCAACAACTTCTGCGCGAGTCTTCTGAGCACGGGTGCCCTGACGCGCGTTTGCAGCGTAAGCTACAACTACCTGGTGAACCAGTGCTTCATTAAAGTCACGGCCGAAGGTAGTTTCGGAAACTTCAAGAGCGCTGTTAGCGTCTTTCAATACCAATTCCATTACTATCTCCTCAGACCTTAAGCTTTCACGGCAGGCTTGATAATCAGGTTGCCGTTGGTAGCGCCTGGCACGGCACCTTTAACCAGCAGCAGGTTACGCTCTGCATCTACACGCACTACGTCCAAATTCTGAGTAGTAACTTGCTCAGCACCCATGTGGCCTGACATTTTCTTACCTTTAAATACACGACCTGGTGTCTGGTTCTGACCGATAGAACCGTTAGCACGGTGTGCCAGAGAGTTACCGTGAGTCATGTCCTGAGTACGGAAGTTCCAGCGCTTAACGCCCCCCTGGAAACCTTTACCCTTAGACTGACCAGTAACGTCTACTTTCGCCACGTCAGCGAAGATATCAACTTTCAGCTCAGCACCAACTTCAATGCCTTCGCCTTCACCGCTGCCCAGACGCATTTCCCACAGACCACGACCGGCTTCAACGCCCGCCTTGGCAAAGTGGCCAGCTTCTGGCTTAGTGATGCGATTGGCTTTTTTGGTGCCGGTAGTAACTTGAAGTGCACGGTAACCGTCGTTTTCCAGGGTCTTAACCTGGGTAACGCGATTCGCTTCCACTTCAATTACTGTAACCGGGATAGACGCGCCATCTTCAGTGAAGATGCGGGTCATACCCACTTTACGACCAATAAGACCGATAGCCATCTCTCAAACCTCTTCTAAAGGATCTCAATTAACCCAAGCTAATCTGGACATCTACACCAGCCGCCAGATCCAGACGCATCAGGGCGTCAACGGTCTTTTCGGTAGGCTCTACGATGTCAACCAAACGCTTGTGAGTACGCAGTTCGTATTGGTCACGAGCATCTTTATTAACGTGCGGAGAGATCAAAACGGTGAAACGCTCTTTGCGGGTAGGTAGTGGGATAGGACCACGTACCTGGGCGCCAGTACGTTTAGCAGTTTCAACGATTTCCGCGGTTGACTGATCAATCAAGCGATGATCAAATCCTTTCAAGCGGATACGGATTCTTTGGTTCTGCATTGACCAGAGCTCCTAAAATGGACACATAAAAAATCACCCTCTAGCCATTTCCGTTACTGGAAAGACAGAGCGAGATGATTTAACCATTCGACTCCCAATCGGAGTCGCTGTAATTAAGTTGTCGGCTCAGATTTGCCGCTCAACTGTCGCTAACGGATAGTAGCGAGTGGCACATTATACATAGCTATCGCTAATGATCAAGCCCGCTACGTGAATAACCACCACTACGAGTCATTCACCATCAAAAGTGCGCGAATTATACGGATTTTTTTCAAACTCGCCAACTTTTCTTAAACCGCCCTGCACGCAACGAATAAAAAAGGAAGCCGAAGCTTCCTTTTTCAGGGTTGTCTTCAAGACACGAAATTATTCGTGGATCTTGGCAACAACACCCGCACCAACGGTACGGCCACCTTCACGGATTGCGAAGCGCAGACCTTCGTCCATCGCGATTGGCGCAATCAGGGTAACTACCATCTTGATGTTGTCACCTGGCATTACCATTTCTACGCCTTCTGGCAGCTCGATGGTACCGGTTACGTCAGTTGTACGGAAGTAGAACTGTGGACGGTAGCCTTTGAAGAACGGGGTGTGACGACCACCTTCTTCTTTAGACAGGACGTATACTTCAGACTCAAACTTGGTGTGAGGAGTGATGGTACCTGGCTTAGCCAGTACCTGACCACGCTCTACTTCGTCGCGCTTAGTACCACGCAGCAGGATACCACAGTTCTCACCAGCGCGGCCTTCGTCCAGCAGCTTGCGGAACATTTCTACACCGGTACAAGTCGTCTTGGTGGTCTCTTTGATACCTACGATTTCGACTTCTTCACCAACTTTGATAATACCGCGCTCAACACGACCGGTTACTACAGTACCACGGCCAGAGATTGAGAATACGTCTTCAATTGGCAGCAGGAATGGCTTGTCGATTGCACGCTCTGGCTCAGGAATGTAAGAATCCAGCGCTTCTGCCAGTTCGATGATCTTCGCTTCCCAAGCTGCGTCGCCTTCCAGCGCTTTCAGAGCAGAACCCTGAATCACTGGCAGGTCATCACCTGGGAAATCATACTCAGACAGCAGTTCACGAACTTCCATCTCGACCAGTTCCAGCAGCTCTTCATCGTCTACCATGTCACACTTGTTCATGAACACGATGATGTAAGGTACACCTACCTGACGAGACAGCAGGATGTGCTCACGGGTCTGTGGCATTGGACCGTCAGTAGAAGCAACTACCAGGATTGCGCCGTCCATCTGAGCGGCACCGGTGATCATGTTTTTTACATAGTCAGCGTGGCCTGGGCAGTCTACGTGTGCGTAGTGACGGTTTGGCGTATCGTATTCGATGTGAGAGGTATTGATGGTAATACCACGCTCACGCTCTTCTGGAGCGTTATCGATAGATGCGAAGTCTTTAGCAGTACCACCGTATACTTTTGCCAGTACGGTAGAGATTGCTGCGGTCAGAGTAGTTTTACCATGGTCAACGTGACCAATGGTACCCACGTTTAAGTGCGGTTTGCTACGTTCAAATTTCTCTTTAGCCACGATATGTTCCTTTACTTTTCGAGAGTGGCCGGCTCGGGGGAACCGACCAATATCAAACAAATTAACAGTTATACCAGCCTAGCGCTGAAAATCTAGCTTCTCGCTTCAATAACTGCTTTAGCAATGTTTTGTGGTGCTTCAGCGTACTTCAAAAACTCCATGGAGTATGAGGCACGACCCTGAGTTGCAGAGCGCAAATCAGTCGCATAACCAAACATTTCAGCCAGAGGCACCACACAGCGGATAATCTTGATGCCGGCCACGCCGTCATCCATACCCTCAATCAGACCACGGCGACGGTTCAGATCACCGACCACGTCGCCCATATAGTCTTCAGGCGTGGTTACTTCTACTTTCATGCAAGGCTCGAGCAACACAGGGCTGGCTTGCAGCGCACCCTTCTTGAAGCCCATAGAACCTGCAACCTTGAAAGCCATCTCGTTTGAGTCCACATCGTGATATGAACCATCAAACAGAGTGACCTTCACGTCCAGAACAGGGAAGCCGGCGAGAACACCATTCTTCATCTGTTCCTGGATACCTTTGTCAACGGCAGGAATGTATTCCTTGGGGATCACACCACCTACAATCGCATTGACGAATTCATAACTGCCGCCTTCCTCATTAGGCTCCAGTTTCAGCCATACGTGACCAAACTGACCACGACCACCTGACTGACGAACAAACTTGCCTTCTACTTCCACGCTGCCGCGGATAGTTTCACGATAGGCTACCTGAGGTTTACCTACGTTACATTCCACACTGAACTCACGACGCATGCGGTCTACGATGATATCCAGGTGCAATTCACCCATACCGGAGATCAGTGTTTGACCTGATTCTTCATCGGTCTCAACGCGGAAAGATGGATCTTCAGCAGCCAACTTCTGCAGGGCAATACCCATCTTTTCCTGATCGGCTTTTGAGCGTGGCTCTACCGCAATGGTAATTACCGGCTCAGGGAACTCCATGCGCTCCAGAATAACCTTGTGATTACTGTCACACAGCGTATCACCTGTGGTCACATCTTTCAGACCAATAGCTGCAGCGATATCACCGGCGCGAACTTCTTTCAGTTCCTTACGATCGTTGGCGTGCATCTGAACGATACGCCCAACACGCTCACGTTTGCCCTTCACAGAGTTATACACAGCGTCACCTGACTGCAGTACACCGGAATACACACGGATAAAGGTCAGGGTGCCTACAAATGGGTCGGTAGCAATCTTGAATGCCAGCGCAGAAAACGGGGCGTTGTCATCAGACTCACGCTCAACTTCGTTATCACGGTCGTCAATACCCTTAATCGCAGGGACATCAACCGGTGCAGGCAGGTATTCAATTACTGCATCCAGTACCGCCTGAACACCTTTGTTTTTGAACGCACTGCCACAGGTGGCCAGCACGATCTCGTTATTAATGGTACGCTGGCGCAGTGCCTTGTTGATTTCTTCTTCTGACAGATCACCCTCTTCCAGGTATTTTTCCATCAACTCTTCAGAAGCTTCGGCTGCTGCTTCAACCAGGTACTCGCGCATCTCAGCTGCTTTGTCAGCCAAGTTTGCAGGAATTTCTTCATAGGTAAAGGTCATGCCCTGGTCCGCTTCGTTCCAGTTAATGGCCTTCATCTTGATAAGGTCGATTACGCCCTTGAACTCGTCTTCAGCACCAATGTTCAGCTGAATAGGCACACAGGCAGCACCCAGACGGGTGCGAATTTGCTCGATCACGCGGTCGAAATCGGCTCCGGCACGGTCCATCTTGTTGACGAATACCATGCGGGGGACACCGTATTTGTCGGCTTGACGCCATACGGTTTCAGACTGTGGTTCTACGCCGGAGGAGCCACAAAATACCACCACTGCACCGTCCAATACGCGCAGAGAACGTTCTACTTCAATAGTGAAGTCTACGTGGCCAGGTGTATCGATGATGTTGATGCGGTGTTCAGTGAACTGCGCATCCATGCCTCGCCAAAAAGTGGTTACGGCAGCGGAAGTAATTGTGATACCACGTTCCTGCTCTTGCACCATCCAATCGGTTGTTGCTGCACCATCGTGCACTTCACCGATTTTATGAGACAGACCGGTATAAAACAGAACGCGTTCAGTTGTGGTGGTTTTACCAGCGTCAACATGAGCACAGATACCAATATTTCGGTAGCGCTCAATTGGAGTTGTACGAGCCACGATTATATCCTCTTATCCGGGATATGGCTCCCCGGAAACAACGTAGTGGCGTGGGCCGAAACCCACGCCAATTTTATTACCAGCGGTAATGAGCAAACGCTTTGTTTGCTTCAGCCATGCGGTGAACGTCTTCACGTTTCTTCACTGCAGTGCCTTTGTTGTCGGATGCATCCAGCAGTTCACCTGCCAGGCGCAGAGCCATAGATTTTTCACCACGCTTGCGAGCAGCTTCAACCAACCAGCGCATCGCCAGCGCGTTACGACGCACTGGACGAACTTCACATGGCACCTGGTAAGTAGAACCACCAACGCGGCGAGATTTCACCTCAACTGATGGGCGTACATTGTCCAGGGCTGCTTCCAGAATAACCAGATGATCTTCGCTTTTCTTATCGGCGACAACATCCAGAGCTTTGTAGATAATTTTTTCTGCAGTTGACTTTTTGCCATCCTGCATAATGACGTTGATAAACTTAGCCAGCAACTCACTGTTGAATTTTGGATCAGGCAGGATCTTACGTTGTCCTACTACGCGACGTCTTGGCATAACAATTCTCCGTATGCTTCAGGTATTTCCAAAACTGGAATACAAAAATTTAGCTTGGCCTTACTTAACGGGAAACCATTAAGACTTAGGACGCTTGGCACCGTACTTGGAACGGCCTTGGCGACGGGTAGTCACGCCAGCACAGTCCAGGGCGCCACGAACAGTGTGGTAACGCACACCAGGCAAGTCTTTAACACGACCGCCACGGATCAGGATTACACTGTGCTCTTGCAGGTTGTGGCCTTCACCGCCGATGTAAGAAGTTACTTCAAAACCGTTGGTCAAACGCACACGCGCTACTTTACGCAGAGCAGAGTTTGGTTTCTTTGGAGTGGTGGTGTACACACGAGTACAAACACCACGCTTCTGTGGGCACGCTTCCAGGGCAGGAACATTAGTCTTTTCGACTTTGGCTGCACGAGGCTTACGTACCAACTGGTTAACAGTTGCCATGTAATAGCTCCAAATTAGTTGAATCTAGCTCAACAAATAGGTGTGAAAAATCTAATCCCACTATGGTGGGACGCGGAATTTTAGAAAGGTAATGGATGACTGTCAAGAAATAGCCAACTTTTGCCTCTCTATACAATAAAAAAAGCGCCTTTGGCGCCTTTTTATAACCACTTTGGCAGTTAGTCGTGAGTGCTGGCCATGTTCAGCAGATCAGCCAGGTTCTGCTCAGCTTCACTGGCGCTGATGGTCTGAACCTCTTCAGCCTCAGCGGCATTGCGCTTCTCATTACGCTGGTTATGATACGCAAAACCGGTACCGGCCGGAATTAGACGACCCACAATCACGTTCTCTTTCAAACCACGCAGGTTGTCACTCTTACCACCAACGGCAGCTTCAGTCAGTACGCGAGTGGTTTCCTGGAACGAGGCTGCAGAGATGAAAGACTCAGTCGCCAGAGACGCTTTAGTGATACCCAGCAGTTCACGTTCGTACTTGGCTGGCATCTTGCCCTGCTCTTCCAGTTCACGGTTAGCGATCTTCACGCGGGCCACTTCGACCTGCTCGCCTTCCAGGAACTCAGAATCACCGGCTTCGGTGATGATGCACTTACGCAGCATCTGACGGATGATAACTTCAATGTGCTTGTCGTTAATCTTCACGCCCTGCAGACGGTAAACGTCCTGTACTTCGTTCACGATATAGTTGGCCACATGGTGGATACCACGCAAACGCAGAATGTCGTGAGCAGCTTCCGGGCCGTCAGCGATTACTTCACCGCGCTCCACCTTTTCACCTTCGAACACGTTCAGGTTACGCCACTTAGGGATCATCTCTTCGTAAGCGTTACCGCCTTCCGCCGGGGTAATGACCAGACGACGCTTACCTTTGGTTTCTTTACCAAAGGAAATGGTACCGCTGATTTCCGCCAGAATTGCAGGCTCTTTAGGCTTACGCGCTTCAAAGAGGTCAGCAACCCGTGGCAGACCACCGGTAATATCGCGGGTTTTGGACGATTCCTGAGGAATACGTGCCAGTGCGTCACCCACCTGGATCTGAGCGTTGTCAGCCAAGTTCACAATCGCGTTGCCAGGCAGGAAGTATTGTGCTGGTACTTCGGTACCCGGGATCACCAGATCCTGTCCGCTCTCGTCTACCAGACGGATCATTGGACGCATCTCTTTACCAGCAGAACCACGTTGACCCACATCCAGTACCACGATAGAAGACAGACCTGTCAGCTCGTCGGTTTGAGTGGTCATGGTCACGCCATCGATCATGTCCTGGAACTTCACATAACCCGCCACTTCCGTGATGATTGGGTGGGTATGTGGATCCCAGTTCGCAATGATCTGGCCAGATTTAACCGCTTCATTTTCCTGAATGCTCAGTACCGTACCGTAAGGCACCTTGTAGCGCTCTTTCTCTCGGCCCACGTCATCGATGATCGCCAATTCAGAAGAACGGGATACGATAACCAGTTTGCCGTCAGAGTTGGTAACGTGCTTGGCGTTATGCAGCTTCAGCTTACCGTCAGTCTTCACCTGAACATTGTTTTCAGCAGACGCTCGGGACGCCGCACCACCGATGTGGAAGGTACGCATTGTCAGCTGGGTACCAGGTTCACCGATTGACTGAGCAGCGACCACACCGATAGCCTCACCCATGTTAATCAGGTGACCGCGGGCCAGGTCACGGCCGTAACATTTGGCACACACCCCGAAGTCGGTTTCACAGGTAATTACGGAGCGCACCTGCACTTCGTCCACGCTGTGTTCCTCTAGCTTGTCACACCATGCTTCATCCAGCAGCGTGTTACGTGGCGCCAAGACTTTGTCAGTATTCGGGTAGTAAACATCTTCTGCAACCACACGTCCCAGCACACGCTCACGCAGCGGCTCTACTACGTCACCACCTTCAATCAGCGGTTTCATGGTCAGACCTTCGGTCGCGCCACAATCATCTTCAACAATGACCAGATCCTGGGCAACATCCACCAGACGACGAGTTAGGTAACCGGAGTTCGCCGTCTTCAGTGCAGTATCCGCCAGACCCTTACGGGCACCGTGGGTAGAAATAAAGTACTGCAGTACGTTCAGACCTTCACGGAAGTTCGCCACAATTGGCGTTTCAATGATGGAGCCGTCTGGCTTGGCCATCAGACCACGCATACCCGCCAGCTGACGGATCTGAGCAGCACTCCCCCGCGCCCCTGAGTCGGCCATCATATAGATGCTGTTGAACGACTTCTGCTTTTCCTCTTTACCGTCACGGTTGATAACGGTTTCGGAAGACAGGTTTTCCATCATGGCCTTGGACACTTTTTCGTTGGTCCGGGCCCAGATATCGATCACCTTGTTGTAGCGCTCACCGGCAGTTACCAGACCTGACTGGAACTGTTCCTGGATTTCCAGAACTTCTTCCTCGGCCTCTTTCACCAGACTGTACTTCTCGTCCGGGATAACCATGTCGTTGATACCGACAGAGGCACCCGAGATAGTGGCGTACTGGAAACCGGTATACATCAGTTGGTCAGCGAAGATAACAGTATCTTTCAGACCCAGCTGACGGTAACAGGTGTTCAGCAGACGAGAAATCTGCTTCTTGCCCATATCCTGGTTCACCAGGTCGAAAGACAGACCGGCTGGCAGAATGTTGGACATCAACGCACGACCAACAGTGGTATCCACAATGCGACGGTTCTGAGTGCGCTCACCGTTTTCATCAATTTGAGTTTCGGTGAGGCGAACTTTTACGCGGGTGTGCAGCTCGGCAGCACCAGTGCGGTAAGCTTTTTCAGCTTCAGCCACAGACGCAAACACCATGCCTTCACCTTTACCATTGATCCGTTCGCGGGTCAGGTAGTACAGGCCCAATACCACGTCCTGAGAAGGCACGATAATAGGCTCACCGTTGGCAGGTGATAGGATATTGTTGGTTGACATCATCAACGCACGGGCTTCCAACTGGGCTTCCAGTGTCAGCGGTACGTGAACAGCCATCTGGTCACCGTCGAAGTCAGCGTTATAAGCCGCACACACCAGTGGGTGTAGTTGAATCGCTTTACCTTCGATGAGGACTGGTTCAAACGCCTGGATACCCAGACGATGCAGTGTTGGTGCACGGTTCAGCAGTACCGGATGTTCGCGGATCACTTCATCCAGAACGTCCCATACTTCCGCCACTTCACGCTCTACCATTTTCTTGGCAGCCTTGATGGTGGTAGCCAGGCCACGACCTTCCAGCTTGCCATAGATAAATGGCTTGAACAGTTCCAGTGCCATTTTCTTGGGCAGACCGCACTGGTGCAGACGCAGAGTCGGACCTACGGTAATAACCGAACGGCCTGAGTAGTCTACGCGCTTACCCAGCAGGTTCTGACGGAAACGACCCTGCTTACCTTTGATCATGTCAGCCAGAGACTTCAGCGGACGCTTGTTAGAGCCGGTGATGGCACGGCCACGACGACCGTTATCAAGCAGCGCATCGACAGACTCCTGCAGCATACGCTTTTCGTTACGTACGATGATGTCAGGCGCAGCCAGCTCAAGCAGACGCTTCAGACGGTTGTTACGGTTGATCACACGGCGATACAGATCGTTCAGATCGGAAGTCGCAAAACGGCCGCCATCCAGTGGTACCAGAGGTCTCAGATCCGGTGGCAAAACAGGCAGTACGCGCAGGATCATCCACTCAGGCTTGTTACCGGAGTTGTAGAAAGCTTCCATCAGTTTCAGACGCTTGGTCACTTTTTTGCGACGGGTTTCAGAGTTGATGGATGGTAACTCTTCACGCATCTGCTCGATTTCTTTCTCCAGATCGATAGCTTTCAGCAGTTCCATAACCGCTTCGGCACCCATCTTGGCTTCGAACTCGTCTCCGTACTCTTCCAGCGCATCCAGGTAGTTTTCTTCGTTCAACATCTGACCGCGCTCCAGGCTGGTCATGCCTGGCTCGATAACGACGAAAGATTCGAAGTACAGTACACGCTCGATATCACGCAGGGTCATATCCAGCATCAAACCGATACGGGACGGCAGTGACTTGAGGAACCAGATGTGAGCCACAGGGCTCGCCAATTCAATGTGACCCATACGCTCACGACGTACTTTAGTCTGGGTAACTTCTACACCACACTTTTCACAGATCACACCACGGTGCTTAAGACGCTTGTACTTACCGCACAGACACTCATAGTCTTTTACAGGACCAAAGATACGCGCACAGAACAAACCTTCACGCTCAGGCTTGAAAGTACGGTAGTTGATGGTCTCAGGCTTCTTAACTTCACCAAATGACCAAGAGCGGATCAGATCAGGCGACGCCAGGCCAATCTTAATACCATTGAACTCTTCGGTCTTGCTTTGCTGTTTCAGAAACTTTAATAAGTCTTTCACGTTTCTCTCCTAAAGGAGTTAAACCGGGTGCCCCGCTCGCGCGGAGCACCGATTCTGTTACCAACGAGGCCTTGGCCCGTATTACTCTTCGTCCAGCTCGATGTTGATACCGAGTGAGCGGATTTCTTTGAGCAATACGTTGAAGGACTCTGGCATGCCAGGCTGCATCTGATGGTTGCCGTCCACAATGTTCTTATACATCTGGGTACGACCATTCACGTCGTCAGACTTCACAGTGAGCATTTCCTGCAGGGTATAGGCTGCGCCGTATGCCTCCAGGGCCCACACTTCCATCTCACCGAAACGCTGTCCACCGAACTGAGCTTTACCGCCCAGAGGCTGCTGGGTAACCAAGCTGTACGAACCGGTAGAACGGGCGTGCATCTTGTCATCCACCAGGTGGTTCAGTTTCAGCATGTACATGTAACCTACGGTTACCGGACGCTCAAACTCGTTACCGGTACGACCATCAAACAGCTTCAGCTGGCCAGAAGTTGGCAAGCCGGCAAGCTCAAGCATCTGCTTGATCTCTTTCTCTTTGGCACCGTCAAACGCAGGAGTGGCTACTGGCAGACCTTCTTTCAGGTGCTTAGCCAGACGCAGAACTTCTTCGTCGGTGAAAGAGTCGATATCGACTTTCTGCTGAGATTCACCCAGCTCATATGCCTGCTTGATGTAACCACGCAGTTCAGCCAGTTCACGCTGTTCTTCCAGCATGCTCTGGATGCGGTTACCGATACCTTTGGCTGCAGCACCCAAGTGAACTTCCAGTACCTGACCGATGTTCATACGGGAGGGTACACCCAGTGGGTTCAGCACGATGTCTACAGGGTTACCCTGCTCATCGTATGGCATATCTTCGATAGGACAGATCTTGGAGATAACACCCTTGTTACCGTGACGACCCGCCATCTTGTCACCAGGCTGGATAGTACGCTTAACCGCCAGGTAAACCTTAACGATCTTCAGTACGCCTGGAGCCAGATCATCACCCTGGGTGATCTTGCGACGCTTGATTTCAAACTTCTTGTCGAAGTCAGCTTTCAGCTCTTCGTGCTGTTCAGCCAACTGCTCAAGTTCAGTCTGCTTGGTTTCGTTGTCGATTGCCTGAGTCAGGTAATCCTTACGAGCAATCTCAGCCAGCTGTGCTTCACTGTAACCGGCATTAACCAGCAAGTTACGGGCACGGCCAAAGATACCCTCTTCCAGTATCTTGAACTCTTCGGTCAGGTCCTTACGAGCCTGAGCGATGTGCATCTCTTCGATTTCCAGCGCGCGCTTGTCTTTTTCAACGCCGTCACGGGTAAATACCTGAACGTCGATTACAGTACCCTTCACAGAGTTAGGTACGCGCAGAGAGCTGTCTTTCACGTCTGAGGCTTTTTCACCGAAGATGGCACGCAGCAGCTTCTCTTCTGGAGTCAGCTGAGTTTCGCCCTTCGGAGTCACCTTACCCACCAGGATGTCGCCACCCTTCACTTCTGCACCGATGTAAACAATACCTGACTCGTCCAGCTTGGACAGAGCAGACTCACCTACGTTAGGGATGTCAGCAGTGATCTCTTCAGAGCCCAGCTTGGTATCACGAGCGATACAGGACAGTTCCTGAATGTGGATGGTGGTGAAACGGTCGTCCTGAGCAACACGCTCAGAGATCAAAATCGAGTCTTCGAAGTTGTAACCGTTCCATGGCATAAACGCCACGCGCATGTTCTGACCCAGCGCCAGATCACCCAAGTCAGTGGATGGACCGTCAGCCAGTACGTCACCACGAACAACCGGATCACCGACTGAGCAGCATGGACGCTGGTTAATACAGGTGTTCTGGTTAGAACGGGTGTACTTGGTCAGGTTGTAAATGTCGATACCGGCTTCGCCTGGGCGCAGCTCATCTTCATTCACCTTCACCACGATGCGGCTGGCATCAACATAGTCGATCACCCCGCCACGCTTAGCGGCAACAACCACACCCGAGTCAACAGCCAGATTGCGCTCAATACCGGTTCCGACCAGAGGCTTTTCAGACTTCAATGTGGGTACGGCCTGACGTTGCATGTTCGCACCCATCAAGGCGCGGTTAGCATCGTCGTGTTCAAGGAACGGGATCAGTGAGGCTGCAACAGAAATAATCTGCTGTGGCGATACGTCCATATACTGGATGTCAGATGCGCGCATAAAGGTAGATTCACCTTTGTGACGACAAGCGACCTGCTCGTCCAGAATACGACCTTCGCTGTCCAGCGCAATGTTGGCCTGTGCGACTACGTAGCGGCCTTCTTCAATGGCAGACAGGTATTCCACATCTTCGGTCACGGCACCATCAATCACCTTACGGTATGGCGTTTCCAGGAAACCGTAAGAGTTGGTGCGGGCAAAGGTTGCCAGCGAGTTGATCAGACCAATGTTGGGACCTTCTGGGGTCTCAATTGGACACAGACGACCGTAGTGAGTTGGGTGTACGTCCCGTACTTCGAAGCCGGCACGCTCACGGGTCAGACCGCCTGGACCCAGAGCCGAAATACGGCGCTTGTGGGTTACTTCAGACAGCGGGTTGTTCTGATCCATAAACTGAGACAGCTGAGAAGAGCCAAAGAACTCTTTCACTGCCGCAGAAATTGGCTTGGCATTGATCAGATCCTGAGGCATCAGCTCGTTCAGATCGCCCAGAGACAGACGCTCACGAACGGCACGCTCAACACGTACCAAACCGACACGGAACTGGTTTTCGGCCATTTCGCCTACAGAGCGGATACGACGGTTACCCAAGTGGTCAATATCGTCTACTTCGTCATTACCGTTACGAATTTCGATGATCTTCTTCATCACAGCAACGATATCGTCCTGACTCAGTACCCCGGTACCTTCTTCGTCAGGGATTTCCAAGCGACGGTTGAACTTCATACGACCTACTTTAGACAGGTCATAACGCTCATCGCTGAAGAACAGGTTCTGGAACAGGGCTTCAGCCGCATCTTTGGTTGGTGGCTCACCTGGACGCATCATACGGTAGATCTCAACCAGGGCTTCCAAACGATTGGAAGTGCTGTCGATACGCAGCGTGTCAGAAATATAAGCACCCTGATCCAACTCGTTGATGTACAGCGTAGAGACTTCTTTGATGCCAGCCAGAGACAGCTGGGCCAGAGTTTCCAGGCTCAGTTCACTGTTGGCGCTAACCAGTACTTCACCGGTATCAGGATCGATATAATCCTGTGCCGAAATTTTGCCAACGATATAGTCAACCGGGACTTCCAGCTCTGTTGTATTGGTTTTTTCCAGCTGACGGATATGACGAGCGGTAATGCGGCGGCCTTTTTCGACCAACAGAGTGCCTTCACTGTCTTTGATGTCAAAGCTGGCAGTTTCACCACGCAGACGCTCGGGCAACAGTTCCATCACCAGCGAGGCTTTCTTAACTTTGAAAGTAATGCGGTTAAAGAAGGTGTCCAGAATGTCCTGAGTGGAGAAATCCATGGCACGCAGGATGATAGTGGCCGGCAACTTACGGCGACGGTCGATACGGACGAACAGCGCGTCTTTAGGATCGAACTCGAAGTCCAGCCAGGAACCACGGTAAGGAATAATACGTGCGTTATACAGCACCTTACCTGATGAGTGAGTCTTACCACGATCGTGGTCGAAGAACACACCAGGGCTGCGGTGCAATTGGGACACAATCACACGCTCGGTACCATTGATCACAAAAGTACCATTTTCAGTCATCAGAGGGATATCCCCCATGTAGACTTCTTGTTCTTTAATATCTTTTACTGTGCCAGGTGCAGCTTCGCGATCGTACAATACCATGCGCAGTTTCACGCGCAGTGGAGCAGAATAAGTTACACCGCGGATCTGACACTCTTTCACATCAAAGACAGGCTCGCCCAGCTTGTAGCTGACATATTGCAGCTCAGAGTTACCGGAATAGCTCTTGATGGGAAATACGCTACGGAAAGCGGCTTCTAAACCACGCTCACCACTAGGGTCTTGATCGATGAAAGTTTTGAAAGAGTCTAACTGAATAGACAACAGGTAAGGAATGTCCAGCACGCGTGGACGCTTACCGAAGTCTTTACGAATACGCTTCTTTTCAGAATAGGAGTAAACCATGGGTTTCCTCTGCTTGCGAGATAAGACCAAGACTGATTCAACCGCAATGGCTGTATCAGCACGTTTGCCCATCACCGTTGATGGCAAGAACCTAACCAATAATCACTGCTAGGAACTGCTGAAACCGCTGGCGACAAACGGTGAAAAAATCGCCAGCGCCTTTAGCGCAAAAAAGGCCGGCGGTTAAAAAACCGTCAGCCTCCACCTGATTTCTCAGGTGTTTTAGCAAGCTAAAATAATAGCTTACTTGATCTCTACTTGAGCGCCAGCTTCTTCCAGATCTTTCTTCAGAGCTTCAGCTTCTTCTTTAGAGATACCTTCTTTGATAGCTACTGGAGCAGATTCAGCCATTGCTTTGGCTTCTTTCAGGCCCAGGCCGGTAGCACCACGCAGTGCTTTAATAACAGCTACTTTATTGTCGCCGTGAGCGGTCATCACTACGTCGAATTCGGTTTTCTCTTCAGCAGCAGCGCCTGCATCAGCACCGCCAGCTACTACTGCAGCAGCAGCAGCAGAAACACCGAACTTCTCTTCCATAGCTTCGATCAGTTCAACAACTTCCATTACAGACATAGCTGCAAAGGCTTCCAAGATTTGGTCTTTAGTGATAGACATAAGAAAGTTTTCCTATAGTACTGAATTCAATTAGTTCAAGCAGCCAGCTTAATATTAAGCGGCTTCTTTTTGATCGCGCAGGGCAGCCAGAGTACGAACGAACTTGCCAGCAGACGCCTCTTTCAGAGTCATCATCAGCTGTGCCAGTGCTTCTTCGTAAGTTGGCAGTTTTGCCAAACGATCAATCTGTGCTGCAGGGATAAATTCCCCTTCGAAAGCTGCACCTTTAACTTCAAATTGCTCTTGCTCTTTGGCAAAGTCTTTCAACAGACGTGCCGCGGCACCTGGATGCTCGTTAGAGAATGCAATCAAAGTTGGGCCAGTGAACACCTCGTTCAGGCACTCAAAAGAGGTACCTTCAACTGCACGACGAACCAGAGTGTTACGTACAACTTTAACGTAAACACCGTTGGCACGGGCAGTCCTTCGCAGGGTGGTCATGGCGCCTACAGTAACACCGCGAGAATCGGCTACTACTGCAGACAGTGCACCTTTGGCAGCTTCGTTGACTTCAGCAACAATCGCTTTCTTGTCTTCGAGTCTTAATGCCATTGGCTATACTCCTGGATTCTACCCGGGATTATCCCCGGAAATTACCTACCAAGCACTTATGTGCTCAGTGACTTACGGCGCAGAGTATCCAGCAGAAAAATTTAGACTGGGGCCTGCTACCGTCTACGCAGGAAATTAAGTGAATCTAATGATTTACACCTGCGGTCTTGGACGGAAGCCTGCATTTGCCATGAGCAAAAAAACAGGCTTCAACCCACCAAAGTGCGCGTATTATACGCTAATACACACACCCTGTAAATTAGTTAGCGGTTTCCAGAGTGTTCTGGTCAACAGCTACACCTGCACCCATAGTGGTGGAGATGGTCACTTTCTTAACGTACTGGCCTTTGGCAGCAGCTGGCTTGGCCTTCTTCAGGGCAGACAGCAGAGCTTCCAGGTTTTCTCTCAGTTGAGCTGGTTCGAAATCAACCTTACCGATAGTGGTGTGGATGATACCGTTCTTATCGTTACGGTAACGAACCTGACCTGCTTTAGCGTTCTTCACGGCTTCAGCAACGTTAGGCGTTACCGTACCGGTCTTAGGGTTAGGCATCAGGCCACGTGGACCCAGGATTTGACCCAGCATACCTACAACGCGCATTGCATCTGGAGAAGCAATAACTACGTCGAAGTTCATTTCGCCGGCTTTAACCTGCTCAGCCAGATCTTCCATACCCACAAATTCAGCACCCGCTTCTTTAGCGGCTTCAGCGTTGGCACCCTGGGTGAACACAGCAACACGTACGTCACGGCCAGTACCGTGAGGCAGCACGGTAGCACCACGAACGTTCTGATCAGATTTACGAGGATCTACGCCCAGGTTAACGGCAACGTCAACACTCTCAACAAACTTGGCGGTAGCCAGTTCTTTCAGCAGAGCAACAGCTTCGTTGATTTCGTAGCTCTTGGTTACGTCTACTTTGTCGCGGATTACGCGCATGCGTTTAGTCAGCTTAGCCATTGTCTTAGTCCTCTACTACCAAACCCATGGAACGAGCAGTACCTTCGATTGAGCGAGCCATCGCGTCAATGTCAGCACCAGTCATGTCAGCTGCTTTAGTTTCTGCAATTTCCAGAACCTGAGCGCGCTTGATAGTACCCACTTTGTCAGTGTTAGGACGGCTAGAGCCGGACTTCAGACTAGCGGCCTTCAGCAGCAGGAATGATGCTGGAGGAGTCTTGGTTTCGAAAGTGAAAGAACGATCGTTGTAAACAGTGATTACAACTGGAATCGGCATGCCTTTCTCGAACTTTTCAGTACGAGCGTTGAACGCCTTGCAGAATTCCATGATGTTCACACCTTTCTGACCCAGGGCTGGACCTACTGGTGGAGACGGGTTAGCAGCACCAGCTGCAACCTGCAGCTTGATGTAAGCTTCAATTTTCTTTGCCATGAGCAATTTCCTCAAGTATGGGTGCAAACGCTACCGACGGAATGTCAGTGGCTCCCCGAAAACAACGGCTGCGGATTATATATTAACCCACAGCCGATTCCAAACGGATCTTGTGCTTTTTTCAATCAGCTTTTTTCAACCTGACCAAAGTCCAGCTCTACTGGGGTAGAACGGCCGAAGATCATGACAGATACCTTCACCCGGCTCTTTTCATAATCCACTTCTTCAACAGTGCCGTTGAAGTCAGCGAAAGGACCGTCAGTCACACGAACCACTTCACCCGGTTCAAACATCACCCGGTGAGTTGGAGACTCAGTGGTTTCCTGCAGACGCTGCAGAATCGCTTCAGCTTCGCGATCTGAAATAGGCGCTGGACGGTCAGAAGTACCGCCAATAAAGCCCATCACGCGTGGAATGCTTTTCACCAGATGCCAGCTCTCATCGTTCATTTCCATCTGAACCAACACATAGCCAGGGAAAAACTTGCGCTCGCTCTTGCGACGCTGGCCGGCACGCATTTCAACTACTTCTTCGGTAGGAACCAGTACTTCACCGAAGTAATGTTCCATTCCGTGCATCTTGATATGTTCGATCAGCGACTTACTGACACGGCCTTCGTAACCGGAGAAAGCCTGTACCACATACCATCTTTTTTTAGCTTCTTTCGCTTCAGTCATTCAGGTGCCTATACGCCAGTAATGTAATTGACAATTCGCAGCAGCACTGCGTCCAAGCCCCACAGGATCACAGCCAGAATACCAGTAGCGGCAAGTACGATAAAGGTCGTGTTCAGCGCTTCCTGACGGGTAGGCCATACCACCTTACGGACTTCAATTTGTGATTCACGGGCAAATGCCAACGCTTGCTTACCCTTGGCAGTTTGCAGTGCGGTGAAACCCGCCAGAGCAAACGCAATCACCACAGCAATTGCACGTACCAGCACACTAACTTCTTCGCTGTACATTTGATTGCCAATAACAGCAGCGGCCAGCAGTATAAATACCAGACCCCACTTCACCATATCCAGAGAGTGGCCCTGGTTTTCAGTATTCGTTGTCATCGGTTAATTCCGTTACTCATTACGACCTGGGCTTGAGTCACCAAGTAAACTCTAAGCCTTCAATAACAGCCCAAACAGGCAAATTCGTGGTCCGAATTCACCCTTGGCTTGCAACTGCATCATGCTCAGGAGTCAAAAATCGGCCATAGATTGTATTCTTAATCAGCTTGCTACGCAAGATGGCATCGACGCTCAACTGGCAATTTCAAACATTTCAACTGCGTCTATTTAAGTGCGTACAGTCGAAAACAAAAAAGGAAGCCGAAGCTTCCTTTTTCAGGGTTGTCTTCAAGACACGAAATTATTCGTGGATCTTGGCAACAACACCCGCACCAACGGTACGGCCACCTTCACGGATTGCGAAGCGCAGACCTTCGTCCATCGCGATTGGCGCAATCAGGGTAACTACCATCTTGATGTTGTCACCTGGCATTACCATTTCTACGCCTTCTGGCAGCTCGATGGTACCGGTTACGTCAGTTGTACGGAAGTAGAACTGTGGACGGTAGCCTTTGAAGAACGGGGTGTGACGACCACCTTCTTCTTTAGACAGGACGTATACTTCAGACTCAAACTTGGTGTGAGGAGTGATGGTACCTGGCTTAGCCAGTACCTGACCACGCTCTACTTCGTCGCGCTTAGTACCACGCAGCAGGATACCACAGTTCTCACCAGCGCGGCCTTCGTCCAGCAGCTTGCGGAACATTTCTACACCGGTACAAGTCGTCTTGGTGGTCTCTTTGATACCTACGATTTCGACTTCTTCACCAACTTTGATAATACCGCGCTCAACACGACCGGTTACTACAGTACCACGGCCAGAGATTGAGAATACGTCTTCAATTGGCAGCAGGAATGGCTTGTCGATTGCACGCTCTGGCTCAGGAATGTAAGAATCCAGCGCTTCTGCCAGTTCGATGATCTTCGCTTCCCAAGCTGCGTCGCCTTCCAGCGCTTTCAGAGCAGAACCCTGAATCACTGGCAGGTCATCACCTGGGAAATCATACTCAGACAGCAGTTCACGAACTTCCATCTCGACCAGTTCCAGCAGCTCTTCATCGTCTACCATGTCACACTTGTTCATGAACACGATGATGTAAGGTACACCTACCTGACGAGACAGCAGGATGTGCTCACGGGTCTGTGGCATTGGACCGTCAGTAGAAGCAACTACCAGGATTGCGCCGTCCATCTGAGCGGCACCGGTGATCATGTTTTTTACATAGTCAGCGTGGCCTGGGCAGTCTACGTGTGCGTAGTGACGGTTTGGCGTATCGTATTCGATGTGAGAGGTATTGATGGTAATACCACGCTCACGCTCTTCTGGAGCGTTATCGATAGATGCGAAGTCTTTAGCAGTACCACCGTATACTTTTGCCAGTACGGTAGAGATTGCTGCGGTCAGAGTAGTTTTACCATGGTCAACGTGACCAATGGTACCCACGTTTAAGTGCGGTTTGCTACGTTCAAATTTCTCTTTAGCCATGGTAGTGCCTCAATCCAAGAGTCTTGGTGATGAAAACCTGCAGATGCAAAAAAATTTCGACGAAACAATATTATTCGTCGAATCCGTTTTTGTATTAGGACAGAGCAATGTAGATTAGTGGTGCTGATAGGCAGACTCGAACTGCCGACCTCATCCTTACCAAGGATGCGCTCTACCACCTGAGCTATATCAGCAACTTTGGAGCGGGCGGCGGGAATCGAACCCGCGTTATCAGCTTGGAAGGCTGGAGTAATACCATTATACGACGCCCGCATAACCTACTAGGCTACCTAATACGTTAAGAAATGGTGGAGGGAGAAGGATTCGAACCTTCGAAGGCGGAGCCGTCAGATTTACAGTCTGATCCCTTTGGCCACTCGGGAACCCCTCCAGCAAAATGGTGCCGGCACCAAGAGTCGAACTCGGGACCTACTGATTACAAGTCAGTTGCTCTACCAACTGAGCTATGCCGGCACTTCATTTCGGTAGCGGATATTAGGTAAATGTCGGCATGAGTGCAATAGAAAAATCGCAATTCCCCGAAAAAAAACATCAAACGCTGTTTTTTTATCCTGAGACACCGGGTTTTGCGTAATTTTATTGCAACCTGCTGATGAGATTTCCTTTCTGCTTCGATAGCCAGCACCTGCAACTATTGTTCACTCCCCCCCTGATGGTGTACTGTGCCTGTCCGGTCTGTGAGGATAAACCATGATCAATAACACTCATATACGAGAGGCACTTTACCTGGCGTTTGAACGTCACAGCTGGGCAGAGCTCAGAAATGCCGTGCCTATGACCCTGAGTGAAGCGGAACTTGAAGGTCTTAGAGGTATCAATGAGCAGATTTCATTGGATGAAGTAACAGATATCTATTTGCCATTGAGCCGGTTACTGAATTTGATCATCGGCGCCAAACAACAAAGGGGGATTGTCCTCAACGAATTCCTCGGAAAGAAGCCCACTGAAGGCCCTTACATTATTTCCATTGCCGGCAGTGTCGCGGTCGGTAAAAGTACCACGGCCCGTATCCTGCAGGCATTGCTGCAGCACTGGCCGGAACATCCCAAAGTGGATTTGGTAACAACCGATGGTTTCATCTATCCCCTAGCAACCTTAAAACATAAAGGCCTGTTGCAGCGCAAGGGATTCCCTGAAAGTTATGATACCCGCATGCTGCTGGAATTTATTTCAGCCCTGAAAGCTGGCAATAAACAAGTTCATGCGCCACTGTATTCGCACATTACTTATGACAGATGCGAAGATACCCAGGTCATCAGGCAGCCAGACATCCTGATCCTAGAAGGACTGAACGTACTGCAGACCGGAATTGACTCTCCTGGCCTGACAAGAAGACCATTTGTGTCTGATTTCGTGGACTTCTCGCTGTATGTTGATGCCAGCGAGTCATTGTTGAAGGAATGGTATATCAATCGCTTCTTGCAGTTCCGCAGCGGTGCTTTCAGTAAAAAAGGCTCTTACTTCAAGCACTACGCCAACCTGCCCGACGCCGTGGCGATGGAAACTGCCGCCGCCATCTGGGACAGTATCAACGGACCGAACCTTCGTCAGAATATATTGCCCACCCGCGAACGTGCCCATCTGATCCTGCAAAAAGGTGCTGGCCATCAGGTGACTCAGGTGATGTTGCGAAAATAACGTTTATTGGGGGCGCAGACTGATCTCACCCCCAACAAACCCTTTTTGACCTTCTGCCGTTTTCAGCACTACTGCACCCTGCTCGTCAATACCAACATAAACACCGCTGATTACCTCATCGCCCATCTGCAAATCAACCGGCTTTCCGGTGAATAAATCTGCCTGCTGCCAACGCGGCAAAAAGTGGGTTAACCCGAATTGCTCGAATTGCTGCAGATCTTTACACAATTGGCGGTGCAGGTTAAGCATCAACTCGGTTTTGTCAAGCAGTTGGGTCATTGTCGACAGATCGCTCCAGGGTTGATCGATGCGTTTGCCCTGGGCCTCAGTCATCGACATATTGATACCTACGCCAATCACCAACTGACATTCACTGTCAGTCTGCCCGGTCATCTCAACCAAAATACCTGCCAGCTTGCGGCCATCCCGATAAAGGTCATTGGGCCACTTCAACCCCAAGCCTGCTACGCCCATTTGCTGTAATACGGTAAATAGAGAGCAGCCGACAACCAGACTCAACCCCATGGCTTGTGCCATACCCTGCGGAAAAAGCCAAAGCAGCGAGAAATACAAATGATTGGCGTAAGGAGACACCCAGGTACGGCCACGACGTCCACGGCCGGCGGATTGATACTCGGCAATACACAGATCGCCACTCTTCAATTCCTGAGCGTGTCCGAGCATAAATGCATTGGTAGAATCCAGCTCATCAAAATAGAAGCAGCGCTGCCGGATACCCGCGAGTAACTGTCCCGGGTCAATCAGATGAACCGGTTTTTCCAGCTTATAACCCCGGCCCTTAACACTGAATATCGATACACCATATTCAGCAAGAGACTCTATATGCTTGTTTACGGCAGTCCGACTGATGCCCAATTCATGCGCCAGCACTTCCCCGGAAACAAAGTGCCCCTGCTCCAACAGCGCCAGTATTGCTCGTTTGCGTTGCCAATGATCCTGCATATCAGATGGTTACCTCTCCATTGCGTCCTATGACTCTGGGCTCAGGTTCCAGCATGACGCCAAATTTGGCAAACACACTATTAATAACATGGCGAGCCAACTCACAGACGGATTGCCCGGTTGCCGCCCCCAGATTGACCAATACCAGTGCCTGATGTTCATGTACACCGACACCATCTTGCCGGTAACCCTTAAGCCCTGCCTTATCAATTAACCAACCCGCTGCCAGCTTAACTGCCCCCCCCTCCAACGCGTATCCTACGATTCCAGGAAACTCATTTGCCAGTCGCTGATATTCTGCCGCGCTGACAACCGGGTTTTTGAAGAAACTACCGGCGTTACCCAGCAGTTGGGGATCGGGTAATTTACGTTGTCGGACTTCGCATACCCTGTCGAAGATCTCTGCCGCTGTCACGGTATCTGCGGCAAAGTCAGCCAAAGGTCCATAAGAAAGATTAGGCTGCCAAGCTTTAGCCAGTTTTAAACCGATGGCAAGGATCACCGACTTGTCTCTAAGTTTGCCCTTGAAAATCGAGTCACGGTAATCAAACAGGCACTCTTGATTGCTAAGACGATGAATTTCACCAGTCTGCAAGTCAAGATAGTCAACCCAATCACACACCTGAGAAAACTCGATACCATATGCACCGATGTTTTGAATAGGTGCGGCACCAACTGTCCCGGGAATTAAAGCCATATTTTCCAATCCAGGCATGTCATTTTGAAGACAGAATTTTACTAAATCGTGCCAGTTTTCACCGGCTTCAATGGTCAGCAGAAATGTATCCTGAGTTTCAGTGACCTCTATCCCCTTAGTCAAAATGCGAATGACTGTACCATCAAAATCTTCTGTCAGTACCAGATTACTTCCGCCTCCCAGGATCAGCATAGGTTTGTCAGTAGCATAGGCCATCAAAGACGTCTTGATTAGCTCTTCCCGAGAAGAAGCTTCAATGAGCAGTGAGCAACTCTGATCTAATCCAAAGGTGTTAAAAGGCTTAAGAGAAATACTTATCGACACTCAATTTGACTCTGTCTGATTGGGGCAAGGGCTCTATTGTACTTGCTTGTCACCACCTTATACCAATCCGCTTAGATGATCCGCTCCAGTAAAACTAGACACGCCACTAAGCTGCATTTCTCAGTTCATAGTTTTCTGGGCTGATGTAGCCA
>JAJNAU010000017.1 GCA_021462625.1 Shewanella sp. | reverse complement strand
GGATTATCGACGAATATAAGCAAACGTTGTCGAACAGAAAGTGGACATTAGCCTTGCAGTAAGTGAGGTGACCATATATGTCCTGTCTTTTGTGGTCTTTTGCTGGAATTTGACGCTGTCTCAGCTGTCCATCCATTTTGAAGGGCGACTGGAAGCCTACATCGATCTGTGATTTTTAACGTGACACAGAATTTTCAACACCCTCCGGTAAGAATATGAATAAGGCGACTCTAAATAGTCGCCTTATTCACAACACAAAAGTAATTTTGGGACATATATGGTCACCTAGGCTACTGCAAGGCTAACGTCCACTTTTCGTTCGTTTACTTATGTGTTGCCGATAGCTCACCTTTCACAACATGGCCTGGTTGTTAATGGTTGGCGGTCTTTCGACATATATCCGGCGTCGCTGCTATTCTGTGCGCCCTAATGAGATCCAATTTGACGTCTTACCCTCCTTTGCAAAAGTATGACCTCGAAGGCCATCGTCCCGAACAGGTTTTGAGTAAGACAAACCGTTTAACTCATTAATACCATTACCGCTACTGTGCTTTGTTGATTTGGTTTCTACGCACCAAAGCATTCATTTACGCTGATAACCTCGATGCTCTGCATGCTTTTTCAACATCAAAGGCTTGCTGCTGACTCATCACCGCCCAAATCATGCGTGCCAGCTTGTTAGCCAATGCAACCGCGACTTTGCAGGCATGACTGCGTAACTTAAGTTGCTGTAATCATTTGCTTAATAGGTCATCCTTCCTGTCACAGCAAGCCAATACGTTGCGTGCCCCCTGAATAAGCATTCGCCTGAGCGTTTGATTACCACGCTTGGTTATCCCGCCCAGTCGATTGGTATTGCCACTCCGCGGACAATTATTACCGCCAATTATCAGCAAGGGATAAATTGTCCGATGACAGTATCCTGTTGCATTGGATCAGGCCAAACCATACGACTGAGTCCAGGGACACATATCACAGCCTTAATGCCTTACGGTTGACACCTGATACAGGTGCCCCTTAACTTTGCCAAGGGGACGAAGTTGTACCGACTTGTTCCAGTACAAGATAAAAAATCAATAGACACTGGTTTTTATCGTCTATTTAAGGAAAATATCTTCCCCTTGATGAATCGAGTTTCCCGTCTGCACATTGGGTGCAAAGTTACTGTTTTCGGAGTGTGATTTGCCAGCCACATCCCTGTCATTCGCCATTGAGAAACTAACGCAACAACTGATTGCATTGCCTCTTCCGCCAGCCGCACAAGTGGATAAAGTCGTTCAGCTGAGAGCCGAAGTGGATGCCGCCATTCCCCAGATCGCCTGGCTGGCATCGCAGCAGCAGTACCCCCGAATCTACTGGCATGGCAGAGACAAGAAGGAAGAAGTGGCTGCCATTGGCTGTGCCCGGGATTTTTTGTTTCAGGACAGCATAGATGACAAGCAGCTGGCGCTAATTTACCAGCAACAGAAGGCGCTGTCGGCCGATCCCGCCATTCGCTATTACGGTGGCGTGGCATTCGATCGCAGCATCGAAAGCTGGCCTGAATTCGGCCGCGCCCGCTTTATCCTTCCCCGTTTGGAGCTGCGCCGCAGTGATGACAGGTTCATGTTGGCGCTGAATCTCAATTTTGCTGGCCCTGATCCTGAACTTGAGCGTCAATGCGCACTGGATAGCATTAAACAGTTGTTGCCACCGTGCCCACTGAACCCACCTCATAAAGTCGGCCTGATGGCTCGTCACGACAGTCCGGCCTATCCCAGATGGCAGCAGTTGGTGCAGCAGGTGACCGATCCCGCATTCAACAGTACCGTGCCCAAAGTGGTGCTTTCGCGGGTCTCCCAACTGGAAGTCAATGAAGTCATTGATCCCTGGATGGTACTGGCTTGCTGGCAGGGGAGAAACCAAAACAGTTTCCAATTTGGTTTTCAGTTCAGCCCCCACAGAGCATTTATCTCCTGTTCACCTGAACGGCTGTTCCAGCGTCACGACAGACAGTTGCACACAGAGGCGCTCGCAGGCACGACAGTAAGAGGCCTGAGTCAGCAGGAAGATGATCTGTTGGCAGGACAATTGCTGGAAGACAGCAAAAACAGCTACGAAAACAGTCTGGTGCAGCAACATATTGTTGATGTGCTGACACCGCTGTGTGACAAGGTAGATGCAGATACCGCTCCCAAAATCTTTAAGCTGACTCATATTCAGCACCTGCACCGGGATATCCGGGCACAGCTGAAAGCCGAGGTCAACGACTTTCAATTGCTGCAGGCACTGCATCCAACGCCGGCCGTGGGTGGCCTGCCCAAAGCTGAAGCCATGGGGTTTATCCGCAGTCAGGAAGGCTATCTGCGTGGCTGGTATGCCGGCGCCTGTGGTTATCTCAATAAGTACGAAAGCGAATTTTCTGTCGCTATCCGCAGTGCATTGCTGGAGTCTGGACGCATCAGTCTGTACGCCGGCGCAGGTATTGTGGCCGGTTCTGATCCCAAAGCCGAATGGCAGGAGTTGGAGAACAAACTGGCTACCATCATCTCAATCCTTATCGACTTCTGAAGACGTCGGAGCATCCTGCTGACGACAGGCTTATCATAGCAACTACCAGCCGTGAGCCGCTTCAAATTTAATCAACTGGTCGGGCCAATCGGGGCCATTTCTCTTGCATCGGCTGCTAAGCCACCTATAATGTGCCGCCGATCAGCGATGGAATTATGCGCAGCGACCGGCAAAGCCCTGTCAATACGATGTTGACAGGCGAAATGTCGCGGGTTCCCTCACCCCGCTCAAATGAAAAAGGTATAACAATGTTAATGCTCACTGACCAACAGCACCGCCGTGCTGTACTCCTGCTTGCCGGGTTCCACATTCTGATTATTTGTGCCAGTAATTATCTGGTGCAATTACCGTTTCAAATCTTCGGCTTGCATACTACCTGGGGGGCCTTGAGCTTCCCCTTCGTGTATCTGGCAACAGATTTGACGGTGCGTATATTCGGACAAAGAGCCGCCCGCAAAATTATTTTCCAGGCCATGTTCCCGGCATTGGTGGTTTCCTATGTGATTGGCGTGTTGTTCCACAACGGTCAATTCCAGGAGCTCAATACGCTGGCAACCTTTAACAGCTTTGTGTTTCGCATTGCGCTGGCCAGTTTTGCCGCTTATCTGGTGGGACAGTTGATGGATATCAAAGTGTTCGCCCGCATCCGCCGTGACTGCGCTTGGTGGGTCGCCCCTTCAGCCTCCACGCTGGCGGGGAATTTAATCGACACTCTGATGTTTTTCAGTGTGGCCTTCTATGCCTCCAGTGATGCCTTTATGGCGGCCAATTGGCCAGAAATCGCTGCGGTGGATTACAGCTTTAAGCTGATGGTGAGCCTGGGTCTCTTCCTGCCGGCCTATGGCGTTTTGCTCAAGGTGCTGCAGGAGAGGATCCTGCAAGTATCTTCTACACATCAATTAACCTGAGGTAATCATGTACTCCAGTCACATAGAAAAAATTGAATGTTGTACGCAGAACCAGCTGCACACGCTGGTCGCCTTGATGCAACAGCTTCCTGAGTTCGATGGCCGCCACGACTCAGAAGCTCTGATCAGCAGACTGCAACACCAATCCCATCTGGCCTTGCTCAGCTTCGTTGAGGGCGAACCGGCAGGCTTTAAGCTGGGCTATGCGCTGGATGACAGCACCTTTTATAGCTGGCTGGGCGGCGTATTGCCGGACTTTCGTCAGTTGGGGCTGGCCAAATCTATGTTGCTGGAGCAGGAAGCCTGGGCAAAAGCCAAGGGATATAACCGCATTGAAGTGAAAACCCTGAACCGTTTTGCGCCCATGCTGAGCATGCTGGTTCGTTGTGGCTATCAGGTAGTCGAACTGCAACCCCATGACAACTCTGCGCTGAATAAGATCACCCTGAGAAAAAGTCTGTAACAGCGACTGTTTTATTGAAAAATGCCAGGCACATGCCTGGCATTTTTTCAGCTTTACGTGGCCGTGGCACCGCTCTTATGAGATCAATCTTCTGTGCGAATTGTTATAAAACACAAAATAAATTCAAACAAAGCTTGCAAAGACAAGTGAGAATTATTATCGTTTACGTGCGTTCCGGAACTGTTCCCTGCAAGGTTTGGTTCCTGTGTAAGGTGTTCAGGGTGAGGGTTGTCTCCTCACCCGAACGCGTGGTAATGCTCACTTACTCTTTGCCGGGATATAATCCCGGCTTTTTTTAAGGAGAGGTATCACTACCCCTGTCCATCAGCGCCAAACTGCAGGCCATCATAAATTCCCGCGGAGGTTTGCCGGGCATGATGGTACAAGCCTATGGTAAACAGCGTGCCTTTCCCCACAGTAGAGTCCACCTCAATGGTGCCGCCAATCCGCTTGATAATACCGTAACTGAGTGACAACCCCAGCCCGGTCCCATCCTTACGGGTGGTATAAAAGGGGTTAAAAATACGGCCCAGCAAATCAGGTGGGATCCCCAGCCCTTCATCTTCAACCTCAATCTGAACCCCTAGCAACTCATCATCCGAGTCATTATTGCGATACCAGTTGCGGCTGCGGATCCAAATTTGTCCTTTGCCTTCCATGGCATGGGCGGCGTTGACCACCAGATTGATCAGCACCTGCAATAATTGCGGCCGATCCACCTCCACCGGGCAGGTGGCGGCCAGCTCACTGATAAGCACCACCTCCTGCTGCTTGATGGAATGGCGTACCAGCACCATGGTTTCTTCAATAATCGGTGTCAGCTGATGCATCTCCAGCGGCGCATTAAACTCACCGGGACGGCTGTACTGCAGCAGACTGCGAATAATAGTGCTGATCCGGCCAACCTGTCTGATGATAAGCTCTATCTCCTCGGCAACCGCTTCGGCATTGTCCCCAAGTTCATACCTGATCAGCTCCATATTGCCCAGGATCACCGCGGTCGGGTTGTTGATCTCATGGGCAATCCCCGCAGTAAGCTCTCCCAATGCCGTCAGCTTTTCATTGACCAGCATTTGCTGGCGTGTTTCATTGAGCAGGCGGATGTTTTCCTGCAGCTCACGGGTTTTCTCCTGCAGGCTGTGGGTTCGCTCCTCCACCTTTATCTCCAGTTGCTCGGCGGCCGCCTAGATCTCGGCATTACGCTGCTGCAGCTGATCCAGCATACGGTCAAACTGCGCGGCCAGATTGGACAACTCGTTTTTCCGCTCAAGTCCCAACGGCCCGATACGCACATTGCGCCCTGCCTGCACCGCGTTGATCACATGGTGAATGCGTTCAATGGGTTGCAGCAGACTGTTCGCCACCGCCAAAGCGCCTTTGACCTTCATAAACAGCTGCGTCTTGGTATAACTGATGTTCCAGTAGATGGTAATAAAGATGAGGCTGATCAGGGTCAGCAGAATGGGCAGCAGGGTCAGGAACAAAATGCGATACCTGATCTTGGCCTTCATTTGCTGATAGCTAACGCCAAACAGTTTGCGAAAAATGCTCACTCAGCGTCTCCGCCAGCCCCTTCGCCTTCAAGCCATTCTTTATATTTCCGATCCAGTGTCTTGCGTGACACGCCCAAATCCCGGGCGGCGGCAGACTTGTTACCGCCATGGGCATCCACCACTTTCATCACGTGGCTCCTTTCCACCTCTTTGAGTGGCCAGTCGAGTGGATAACCCTCATCACCGGACACCTCCTGCTGCAGCGGCTGTTTCCAGTATTCGGCTGGAGGTTTGCCCAGCAAAATACAGCGTTCAATCATGTTGCGCAGCTCGCGAATATTGCCCGGCCAGTCATATTGCTGCAGTTTTTGCAGGTCTTCATGGCTCCAGACCACCTCCCGCACCCCCAGCTCAGAAGACAGGTGCAGAGTGAAAAAATGGGTCAGTTCGACAATATCTTCCGGCCTGTCACGCAACGGTGGAATTAAAATATCAAGTACATTCAATCGGTAATAAAGATCCTGACGGAAATTCCCCGCCTCCACTTCTTCAGCAAGATTGCGGTTGGAAGCCGCGATAACCCGCGCATCTATGCCAACCTCTTTTTCGCCACCCACGGGACGAATGGCTCGCTGCTCCAGCACCCGCAGCAGCGCGGTCTGCATTTTCAGCGGCATTTCACCGATTTCATCAAGGAAGATGGTACCCCCGGACGCGAAGCTGAACAGGCCTTCGCGGCTGCCCTTGGCACCGGTAAAGGCACCGGCAATGTGACCAAACAATTCACTCTCCAGCAGCTCCGGAGCGATGGCACCACAGTTAACTGGTACAAAAGGTCCCTGACGACCGCTCAGCTGATGCAGTTGGCGGGCCACCAGCTCTTTACCTGTACCTGACTCGCCCTGGATCAAAACCACGGCATTGGTTGGCGCCACGCGCTCTATCACCCGCTTGACCTCCATCATGGGTTCGCTGTTACCTATGATGTTGTCGGAATAGCCAATCGTCACGTCACGGCGCAGCATCAGGTTTTCCCGCTTCTGCAAGCGACGCTCAATACAGCGATCCACCGCTTTCATCATCTGCTCCAGATGGAACGGCTTCATGATGAAATCAGCGGCACCTGCGCGCAGCGCGGCAATGGCAACGTCGATGTCAGCGTAGCCTGTCATAAAGATGATATCGGAGCGGCGCTCCTGATCGCTCAGGGCCTCATGCCACTCCATCCCGCTGCGACCGGGCAAGCAGATATCAACTATCAGCAGATCAAAATGGCAACGACTGCGCAGCTGCTCAGCGGCTTCCACGCTGGAGGCCGTTTCGATCAGAGCAAACTTTTTCGACAAGGCCTTACTCAAAAAACTGCGCATTCCGGGTTCATCATCGACGATCAGCACAGAAACAGCAGATGGCAGAGGTTTTATCATATTGGTATGCAGACTCATGTTTGGTAAGTGCAATGAGTGAGATGGGCATTAGGTTATCATTCCCCCGACAGTTAGGGTCACTATGAACCATAGAAACTGCTATGTTGGACATTTTGTCCCTGGGATTTTGGCAAGCGCCGGGAGATTCGTCACAGTTTCGGGCAAATTTCATATCCCAATGCCGACTTTGGAATTTGGCATCTAATTTGCTGTCTATCGCCGCGCAAGAATTCGTCCTGCATATTCCATATCAAGGTGCAAAAATGTTCACTGTTAAGCGTCTTTCCAGTCTGATTTTCAGTGCCAGCCTGACCGTTTCCATGATGACCTCATTGCCTGCCAAAGCCGATAATCAGATAGTTAAGTTGGCCACCACCACCAGTACTGAAAATTCGGGTCTGCTGGGTTATCTGTTGCCTAAGTTTGAACAGGAAAGCGGCTATCAGGTGCAGGTTATTGCCACCGGCACAGGTAAGGCGCTGAAGTTGGGCCGTCAAGGTGATATTGACGTAGTGATGACCCACGCGCCAGCTGCCGAAGCCAAGTTTGTGGAACAAGGCTACGGCATTGAACCTCGCGGCATCATGGCAAACGACTTTGTGATATTGGGCCCCAAGAATGACCCGGCCAACATCCGTGACAGCAAGACCGCCGAACAAGCCTTCAGCAAGATTGCCAACACCAAGCAGATCTTTATCTCCCGCGGTGATAACTCAGGTACCCATATGAAAGAGCTGGCGATTTGGAAAGACGCCGGTATCCAGCCAGGCTTCAAGGGCTACACTTCTGTCGGTCAGGGCATGGGCAAAACCCTGCAAATGGCCAATGAATTGCAGGGCTATACCCTGTCAGACCGCGGCACCTATGTGGCTTACAAAAACAAGCTGGATATGGCAGTCGATTTTGACGGCGGCAAAACTCTCGCCAATCCATACCAAATCATGCTGATCAACTCCAAGAAATATCCTGATCTGAATCACAAAGGTGCACAGGCCCTAAGTAATTGGTTGATCTCTCCTGAGGCTCAGCAGATGATCAACAGCTATCGCGTCAATGGCGAGCAACTGTTTAAAGCCACTTACGGAAAGTAAATGACAGAAAGCTGGTTTTCCCTGATACAGCAGGCCCTTGGCCTGCTGTTTTCGCTTAATCCCAACACCTGGTCCATCATTGGTGTTTCATTTAATGTTTCGCTGATCTCGCTGCTGATCACCCTGCTGCCCTCTCTGGTACTGGGTTTTGTGCTGGCATTTGCCCGTTTTCCCGGCCGCTGGACGGTCATCAATCTGGTGCAGACCCTGCAATCCATCCCCACCGTGGTAATCGGCCTGCTGGCTTATCTGCTGTTAACCCGAATGGGGCCGCTGGGCGACCTGCGCTGGCTGTTTACCCAGAAAGGCATGATAGTGGGACAAATGATGATCTGTGCGCCAGTGCTTATCGCCATGAGTCAGGCTGCCTTTACCAGTGTCGATCGCCGAGCCTGGGAGACCTCCCGCACTCTGGGAGCCTCCTGGCTGGCATCCGTCTGGATACTTTGCCGCGAGCTTAAAGCTCCACTGTTGATGGCGATAGTGATGGCTTTTAGCCGAATTGTGACCGAAGTCGGCTGCTCTATGATGGTGGGTGGCAATATCATGTACGTAACCCGCAACATCCCCACCGCCATCGCTCTGGAAACCAGCAAAGGCGACTTTGCCCAGGCTATCGCGCTGGGACTGGTGTTGCTGTTCCTGTCATTGCTGCTGAATTTTGCTCTGGGAACCCTCAGAGGCAAGTCTGAACCGCGAAGCCACTGAGGAAATAGCGCATGGTGCAACTGACAGTAAAAAATCTGCGCATGCAGTTCGCACAGCGGCTGCTGTTTACCGCAGAGGAATTGCATTTTCGCCGCGGCGATACCATCTATTTGCAGGGCGACAACGGCACAGGGAAAACCACCCTGATGAAGATACTGGCGGGGCTCATGCCCCCGACCAGTGGCAAGCTGATTTGGCAGGATGGTCAAGCTCCCAAATGGTGGCAACGTCACCCACAATTGGGCAAATTGGTGTACCTGCATCAACATCCCTATCTTTATGAAGGAAGTGTGAAATACAACCTGAGCTTTGCCGGGCACCATCATAAAATGTCCGGTAAAATACTGCAGCAACGGGTTGCTGCGGCAGCACAAATGGCCGGGCTGGAACATCTGTTCAACGCCGATGCCGTCAACCTGTCAGGCGGTGAGCGCCAGCGTCTTGCCATTGCCAGAGCCTGGGTAATCCAACCGGATTTGCTGATGCTGGATGAACCCGTCTCCAATATGGACAGAGAGTCCACAAGACTGGTGATGGAGATGATCCACATCCTGAAGCAGCAGGGTACCGGCCTTTTGGTCTCCAGCCATCAAAGCTGCGCCCTGACAGCCCTGTGCCGTCAAACCTGGTTAATTGAAGATCAACGAATTACTGCCAGCCCTTTCCATTTTGGAAACCGGCAGGTACAAAAGGAGTCCCTGAATGTCATCACAAGTTGAGGCTGTGATCCTAGCCGGTGGTCGTGCCCGCCGCATGGGTGGCGAGGACAAGGGGTTAGTGGAGCTGAAAAGTCAGCCGATGATCCATTACGCCATCGAACGCCTGCAACCTCAGGTGGCCGGTCTGATGATCAACGCCAATCGTAATCAGAATGCCTACGCGGCCTTTGGCTTTCCGGTCTTCGGTGATGAACAGGAAGGTTTTCACGGTCCGCTGGCCGGCATGGTCAGCGCCCTCAAGCGTACCAAAGCGCAATATCTGTTGACCGCTCCCTGTGACTGCCCGCTGTTGCCAACCGATTTAGCGGCGCGTATGGTCAATGCGCTGGAAACTGCAGGCGCCGATCTGGCTGTCGCGACTGATGGTGAACGCGAGCAGCCGGTCGTGCTGTTGCTCAAACCTGAATTGCTGAACTCCATGCAGGCATTTCTCGACGCCGGTGAACGCAAGATTGATCTCTGGTACGCCCAGCATAAAGTTGCCACTGCCAATTTCGCCGATCAGCCCATGGGCTTCGTCAACGTCAACACTCCCGAACAAAAGCAGCAATTGGCTGACAGCCTGGAATGAGGTTAGTATGAGTATTCCGTTCACCAACCCCCTGCCCGTCCCGGTGCTGGGCTTTTGCGCCTATTCAGGCACTGGCAAAACCACCCTGCTCAAGCAGCTGATCCCGGAATTAAATCGCCGCGGTGTAAAGCTGGCTGTCATTAAGCATGCTCACCATAATTTCGATGTAGATATTCCCGGTAAAGACAGTTATGAGATGCGCAAAGCCGGCGCCCGCCAGATGTTGGTCGCCTCTCACGTTCGCTGGGCCCTGATGACGGAAGAGGCGGTGGACGGTGACCCACAACTGCCTCACCTGCTCAAGCAGATTGAAGCCGACAAGGTAGATATGGTGCTGGTAGAAGGGTTCAAGAAACTTGAGCTGCCCAAGATTGAGCTGCACCGTGCTGCCCATGGCAAGCCGTTTATTCATACCCATGACGATAATATTTTGGCGGTGGCCTGCTGCGATGAGACTCAGCTGCCAGCAGAAATCACCCGACTTGATCTGAACAACATCAGCGAAATTGCAGACTTTGTTCAGCACTACGCCACAAACTGGCAGACAGAAGCGGTGACCATGCCTATCGTCCCCGCCTGCGAGCTAAGCAGTGAAAACACGTCATCCGTGGCGCAGGGCATTGGCCATATCCTTAGCAGAGTCAGTCCGATTACCGTCAGTGAAACGGTCAATCTGGATGAGATGGATAACAGAGTGCTAGCCAAAGATACCATCTCCCCTGTGGATGTGCCGCAGCAAACCAATTCGGCAATGGACGGCTATGCCTTTGCCCTGTCGGCAAGCCATGCAGAATACCAACTGGTGGGTGAAGTGCTGGCAGGCCATGGCTATGCCGGTACGCTCAGACCAGGTCAGGCCGTACGCATCATGACAGGCGCGCCACTGCCAGCCGGCGCCGATACCGTGCAGCCCAGAGAATTAGCCTGTGAAACCGGCGAGATGGTGACCTTCAGCGGTGAGTTAAAGGCTGGTCAGCATGTGCGTCTGGCCGGTGAAGATATCGCCAAAGGTGCCACGGCGCTGGAGGCCGGCACCCGTCTTGAGGCTGCTGAAATTGGCCTGCTGGCATCACTGGGCACCGCCAGCGCCAGTGTGGTGCGCAAACCTGTTGTCGCGGTGTTCTCCACCGGCGATGAAGTGTCCCAGCCGGGTCAGGCGCTGGCAGAGCACTGTATTTACGACTCCAACCGCTACACTATTAAGTCCATGGCGCGACGTCTGGGCTGTGAAGTAATCGATCTGGGCATTATTGAAGACTCAGAAGCAGCGCTGGAAGCTGCCCTGATCCAGGCCAGCGACAACGCCGATGTGATCATCAGCTCAGGAGGCGTGTCAGTCGGCAATGCTGACTTCATCAAAACGGTGCTGGCCCGCATCGGCAAGATCAACTTCTGGCGCATCAATATGCGTCCCGGTCGCCCGCTGGCCTTTGGCCAGATAGGCGATGCGCTGTTCTTTGGTCTGCCGGGTAATCCGGTGGCTGTAATGGTGTCCTTCCTGCAATTTGTGCAGCCAGCCCTGCGTAAACTGGCCGGTGAAAATTGCTGGGAAAACAGCTTCATTCCTGCCATTACCGATGAGAAGCTACGCAGCCGCACCGGTCGCACCGAGTTTCTGCGCGGTATATACCGAATGGGCATTGATGGCCAGCTACATGTCGCGACCACAGGCGCTCAGGGCTCAGGCATGCTCAGCTCCATGGTGAAGGGTAACTGCCTGATCATTATCGCTGAAGAGACGGACTCCGTGGCGCCGGGTGAGCGGGTGTTTATTCAGCCCTTTGCCAATCTGTTGTAAGGACAAAGCCCAGTGAACCAATTGGTCGATCGTTTTGGTCGTCAGATCGAATATCTGCGCCTGTCGGTAACCGACAGGTGTGATTTTCGCTGTGTCTACTGCATGAGTGAAAATCCCTGCTTTCTGCCCAGAGAGCAGGTGCTCAGCCTGGAAGAGCTGGCCCAAATCGCCCGCGCTTTTACCGAGCTTGGCGTCAGTAAAATCCGTCTGACCGGCGGCGAACCGCTGGTACGCAGTGACTGTGTAGAACTGGTGAGTATGATTTCACCCCTGCCGGGACTCAAAGAACTGTCCATGACCACCAATGGTTCTCGCCTGATCAAACTGGCCGGGCCGCTGAAGCAGGCGGGCCTGAGCAGGCTCAATATCAGCCTGGATACCTTAAAACCCAATCGGTTCTCGGCCTTGACCCGCAACGGCAAACTGGAGCGAGTTGTCGCCGGTATTGATGCCGCCATCGCCGCCGGTTTTAAGCGCACTAAGCTCAATGCCGTAGTACTCAAAGGCCAGAACGATGATGAAGTACTGGAGCTGGTGGAGTTCAGCCGCCGTCGCGGACTGAATATCGCCTTTATCGAAGAGATGCCTTTGGGAGAGATGGACGAGCGCAAGCAAAACCGCCACCTCAGCAGCGATGAAGTGCGCAACATCATTCAAACCCGCTTCCCCTTAACCCTGTCCAAGGCACGTACCGCTGGCCCTGCCCGTTATTACAATATGGCCGACAGTCAAAGCCATATTGGCTTTATCTCGCCCCACAGCAATAATTTCTGTCACGAGTGTAATCGGGTAAGGGTTACCGTAGAAGGTCGGCTGCTGTTGTGCCTGGGCAACGAGCATTCGGTTGATCTCAAGGCCATATTGCGTGAGCATCCTGGTGATATCGTCCGGCTCAAACAGGCAATTGTTGAGGCCATTGAGCTCAAGCCGCAGCAGCACTATTTCAGCCACAGCAGCAGCCAGATCCTCAGGTTCATGAATGTGACCGGCGGCTAAGGGACTCGGCACAAACACTGAACATAGTGGTGTCATGAGCGCACACAATACTCAACATAAATAAGCCTCTAACCAATATGACTGAAACAGTCCTGATTTTTGACGCCAAACGTAATCGTCGTCTGCTGGCTCTGGCGTTACCCATGATTCTGTCCAATGTGACAGTGCCGCTGCTCGGTCTGGTGGATACCGCCGTGATAGGGCATCTGAGCAACGCCTATTATTTAGGCGGCGTCGCCCTGGGTTCAACGATTATCACCTTGATTTTCTGGCTATTGGGCTTTCTTCGCATGGCAACGACAGGCCTGGTTGCCCAGGCCTGGGGCGCCAACGATACCCAAAGACAGTTCCAATTACTGCTGCAGGGAACCAGCCTGACACTGTTGCTCAGCCTGAGTATTCTGCTGCTGCAGGGCCCCATACTGTCACTGGCACTGGCGATGTCAGATGCCAGCAGCGAAGTCGTAAAATACTGTCGGGAATACTTTCAGATCCGTATCTGGTCGGCCCCATTTGCTCTGCTGAATCTGGTGCTGCTCGGCTACCTGCTCGGGCGCCAGCAACCCAAAGCGGCAATGTGGCAATTGATTATCGCCAACTGCATCAACATAGTTTTGGATCTGCTGCTGGTGATCGGCCTGGGTTGGGGGGTTAAAGGGGCAGCTCTGGCTTCGGTTATCGCCGATATTGCCGCCATGATGGTCGCTCTGACCATGGTATGCAGACAGCTTAAATTGCAGGGTGGCTTCAACTTGATGGAGCAATTGCGTGCCCTTCGCCCGACGGGTTACAGCCAATTACTCAAGCTCAATACCGACATATTTATCCGCAGCTTGTGTTTGCAGGCAGCCTTTGCATTCATGACCTTTCACGGCGCCAGTCTTGGGGATGAAACAGTGGCCGCCAACGCTGTATTGCTTAATCTGTTGCTGCTGATCTCTTATGCCCTGGATGGCATTGCCTACTATGCCGAAGCCGAAACCGGTCGCACCTGGGGCAATAAGGATATGCAGGAATTACGCAATACGGTTTCCCTCGCCTTCCAATGGTCAGCCATCGCCGCCGCCGGCTTCAGCCTGCTGTTTTTAGGCACAGGTGAACTCATCATCCGGGCACTGACCAACATTGCACCGGTACAGGCACTGGCCATTGACTACCTGCCCTGGCTAATTGGAATGCCACTGCTGGCATTCGGTTCCTATTTATTTGATGGCGTCTACATAGGCACTGCCCAAGGCAAAATAATGCGCAATAGCATGCTGTTTTGCACTCTGGTGGTGTTTTTTCCGGTATGGTGGAGTCTGCAAAGCTATGGCAACAGTGCACTGTGGGCCGCGATGTCAACATTTATGCTGACCCGCAGCCTGACTCTGGGATTGCACTACCGACTGGTACTGTCCAGATAAAAAATACCCCGTCTAATAGCCATGGACGGGGTACTTGTCTACCTACAATCAAATAGCAGATGGTTTACTGGTAGGAGTGATCGCCGTGCTGGTGATCTGTCACATCACGTACGCCCTGCAATTGACCGGCAAAACGTTCCAGCATCTGCTTTTCGATACCATCTTTTAGCGTTACATCCACCATGGAGCAACCATTACAGCCTCCACCAAACTGGATCACGGCAATACCGTCTTGGGTAATCTCCACCAGCATGATGTGACCACCATGACTGGCCAGCTGAGGATTGATTTCAGACTGGATCATGTACTCAATACGCTCATTAAGCGGTGCATCATCAGCGACTTTACGCATCTTGGCGTTAGGGGCTTTCAGCGTCAGTTGTGAACCCAGTTGATCGGTCACAAAGTCGATGCTGGCCTCTTCCAGGAAAGGAGCACTCTTTTCATCCACCATGGCACTGAAACCGTCGAATTCTATTTCAATATCGTCATCTTCCACCGCATCCGGTGGACAGTAGGACACACCACACTCAGCCTGAGGGGTTCCCGGACTGATAACAAACACGCGAATATTGGTGCCTTCAGGCTGATCCGCCAACAACTTAACGAAATGCGCCTGAGCGGCCTCGGAAATGGTAATCATGACAACCTGCTCCGTCAGGGTAAACCTGAGTATTTTGGTAAGAATTAGTCCTATGATACTCATAAGGCGGGTCTGTTTGTAGTCCCAAATCAGCGCTTTTTCTCTGTTTTTTCAACACGGTTAATGCATCATTTCATTAACATGAAAGTAGTATCAGGCCGAGTGAGATGATAATTTATTCGAAAATTCAATAAGAAATCCTGATCTATGCTGAAACCTCTGATCCTCGCCGCAGTCTTGCTGCTGTCAACCGGCCATGCAGCACAACGCCCTGATTGGCATCCACCGGAAAACCAGACGCAAACCAATATTCAGACTCCCGCTGACTTTCTCGGTTACCCCTTGGGTGAATGGCACCTGCGCCACGACCAAATCAACTTCTACCTCAAACAACTGGCAACTCAAAGCCCAAGGATCAGCCTGGAGCATACAGGACAAAGCCATGAAGCCCGCCAACAACTGACAGCCGTAGTGACCTCAGCCCACAACCAGCAAAATCTCACCAACATCCTGGCAGACAGAGCCGCTGTTAAACAGGGAAAGGCCAACGATAGCCCCCTGGTGATTTGGCTTGCATACTCCATTCATGGTGATGAAGCCAGTGGTGCACACGCGGCGACTGCACTGGCCTATTACCTGGCCGCTAGCAACGAGCCCTGGATCAGGGAGTTATTGGACAGTGCCGTGGTGCTTATTACCCCGACCCAAAACCCGGACGGGCTGGACAGATTCGCTACCTGGGTAAATGGTCACAAAGGAAAAGTCCCGGTTGGTGATAATCACAGCCGTGAACACAATCAGGATTGGCCAAGGGGGAGGTTCAATCACTATCTGGCAGATTTGAACCGTGACTGGTTGTTCCTCGCCCACCCGGAAAGTCAGGGACGGGTGGCGTTATTCCATAAATGGCAACCTCACTATCTGGGAGACTTCCATGAAATGGGCCATGAACAGACCTACTTTTTCCAGCCCGGAGTACCGCAACGCACTCACCCACTGACACCGACTATCAACCAGCAACTGACAGAAAAGCTGGCCGATTTTCACCGCGCAGCGCTGGATGCCAGAGATCAGCCCTATTTCAGCCGTCAAGGTTTTGATGACTTTTACTACGGAAAGGGCTCCACCTATCCGGATATCAATGGCACGGTCGGAGTGCTGTTTGAACAGGCCAGCGCCCGCGGCCAGCTGCAGCAATCGGCCAATGGCCCTGTGCTACTGGCTCAGGCCATTGCCAACCAGTTCGCCACGTCAATCTCCAGTTTGAAAGGTGCGCTGGCGTTGCAGCATGAGTTAAGGGAGTACCAGCAGGAGTTTTTTCGAGGCAAAGCCATGCAGAGCGGCCGCATGACAGGCAGGTTGTTGCAGGCCAGGCAGGATCCCGCACGCCGTGATGCACTGGCCAATTTGCTTAAGCAACATCAAATCCGGTTCATGTATTTGTCACAGCCGATCAGCGCCAATAACCAAACCTTCGCGCCACAGGACAGTCTGTTTATTCCCGCCCGGCAACCTCAACAGGCGCTGATTGCTGCCATGTTCGATAAGCGTACCGAGTTCAGTGATGCCACTTTCTACGATGTCTCGAGTTTTGATCTGCAGTCTGCCTATGATCTTGCCATGGCCAGTGATGTAAAACTGTCTGACAAACAGCTGCGCGATACACCACAGATAGAGCCTCAGGCCATATTGCCGGACAAGGCAGTGGCCTATCTGATTGACTGGCGCCACGGCAATTCGACGCAGCTGCTGCAACAACTGCTCAATGAAGAACTTGTTGTAAAGGTTGCGACCGGCGAATTCAGCCTGCGCGATAACAGCCAGATAAACTGGCCCGCTGGCAGCCTGCTGATCCCCGCCAAACAGGTGAAACAGGATAAAACCAGCGTCAAAATCCTGCTGCAAGGACTGAGTCAGGATTGGCAAGTTCCGGTAACAGCGATCGGCTCTTTCGCCTCAGCCAGCGGCCCGGATCTGGGCAGTGACGACTTTAAAGTGATCCAACCGGTCAAGCCGCTGCTGCTCGCCGGCACAGGCACCCGCACCACCGAAGTCGGCGAGCTGTGGCAGTTCCTCGATGCCAAACTGGGTATAGCCACACCACTGATCAACGCCTCACGCCTGGGGAAAATTCCCCTTGAACAATACAGCCACCTGATTTTGGCTGGCGGTAGCTACAGTACGCTGGATCCTGACATGGCGGGAGATATTGCTGCGTTTATGCGTCAGGGCGGCACAGTTATTGCCCAACAGAGCGCTCTTCAATGGTTGAACAAACATAAGTTGATGACGGCATCGCTTATCCCCTCCTGGGAATTTGACAGCCTGTTCGATACCAAAGAACTGGGCTTTGCCGATCGGGAAAACTTCAATGCCCGCAAAACCATTGGCGGTGCCATCGTTGAATTGACGCTGGATCCCGGTCACCCCATCAGCTATGGACTGACAGACGCCAAACTGCCGGTGATGAAAAATCAGGTACAGGGCTTCAAGTCAGTGGATAAGCCTTTTATGGTCGCCGCCAGTTATGGCAAACCTATGCTGAAAAGTGGTTATCTGGCCCGGGAATATGAAGATAAACTGGCAGGAACCGCTGCCGTGCTGGTCGAAACCAAAGGTCAGGGAGAACTGGTGGCGCTGGCGGACAACTTGCTGTTCCGTAATACCTGGCTGGGGGCTGAAAAACTCTACGCCAATGCGCTGTACTTTGTGCCCGTCAGCATGAAATAGGTCTTAGCAGGCACTCAATCTAACAGGCCCGGCGCCTGCGCCCGGGCCAAACACCAGACCTGCAGATCCGGGGCCTGCCACCTCAGCAACCTCGCCATTTCTTCCACGGTCGAAGCTGTTGTCACCACATCATCTACGATGGCAATGCGAGTGAAAGGTACAGGTTGCATCAGCATGAAAGCACCCTTGAGATTACGCCGTCTGGCTTTGCCGTCGAGCCCGGCCTGCGCCTTGGTCGCCAGCGTACGCACAAGGATCCCATCCAACACAGGAATATTCAGGGCTGCAGATAATGTTTCGGCAATCACATAGGCCTGATTAAATCCCCGCTGCCGCAACCGCGAGGGGTGCAAAGGTACAGGCAGCAAAGCCTGAGGACGACTGATGATATTCAGCGCTTCCAGCGCTTCAATTCTGTTCACCAGCATCTCACACAGAACCTGCAAAGGCGCCAGCTCTCCCCGATATTTGATATCTGCAACAACACCGCCCAGTCCCTGATGATAACTGGCCGGAGCGATCACCGGCAACGGTTCAGTTTGTTGGCAACCACCGCAGTAGCGGCTCTGCAGCGTCATCCCCCGACCACAACCAAGACAGATTGGCTGCCGGTAGAGTCCCTGTTGTAAGCAATCGCCACACAAACCCGTTTGAGCACTGTGGATACTTTGATGGCACAGCAAGCAGCGGTTGGGTAAACTGGCACCCATCAGTTTAACCCATTGTTTGAAAATTCGATTTATCAATCTCGGCTACCTGGGATCAAAAGATCAGTGACTCAACTTCATATCAATATCCGGGGCCAAGGCCCGGAGCTTGTGATGCTGCATGGCTGGGGCGTTAACAGCGCCGCCTTCGCGCCCCTGTACGACCACCTATCTGAGTATAGGGTCTACTATGTGGATCTGCCCGGGTTCGGCTTCAGTCAACCAGCAGACAACAGCCTAAAAGCCTGGGCAACACAATTGGCCAAGCAGCTCCCCCGGGGAGCGTTCTGGGCTGGGTGGTCTCTGGGGGGGCTGGTCGCTACCCGTGTGGCGCTGGATTTCCCGGAGCATGTTCGAGGTTTGGTCACCATCGCATCCTCGCCCTGTTTTATGGCCAGAGAGGAGGAAGGCTGGTTTGGTATTCCCCATCAGGTGCTGGGTCAGTTCAGCGAACAGCTGGGTAAGAACCTGCCGAAAACCATAGCGCGTTTTCTGGCTATCCAGGCCATGGGCAGTGCCACGGCCAAAGAAGATATCAAACGGATCCGGGAGCTGGTACTGGCGCGCCCCCTGCCACAGTCAGATGCGCTGGCCGCCGGACTGACAATGTTGGCGCAGGAGGATTTGCGCCCTGAGCTGGACGCTATCAACCTGCCTTGGTTACGGATTTGGGGCCGGCTTGACAGTCTGGTGCCAAAACCGGTGATCACCGCCATGCCAACCACACCAGCCAGTGAAAACATGGTCATTGCCAAAGCCTCCCACGCCCCCTTTATTTCACACACTGAGGAGTTTGTGGGCGGGCTGCTAGGCTGGCTTGATAAGGTGTGTCGCCAGCCCTGAGCGGCTAGCCCTCTTTCCCGGGAGCTGATGATTGACTATAATTTAGACAACCGAGTTTATCATGCGGGTCGGTAAATGCAGATTGTGTCCCACTATTCCAATGTTCCAGTGACCACATCCAATGTGGCCACGGACAGTATGCGGACAGATAATCAGCAAAAACCGCCACTGTTGCCTCCCCAGGAGCCGAGCAAAAACCATCAGCAAAGAGGTCTTGAGCAGCGCCAGGAAAGGGCGACAGAGCAACAGCAGGAAAGGCTGGACAGGATTGCCGAGCGGGGAACCAGGGATCAGCAACAACAGGGTGATCAGCAGCAGGGCGAAAACCACAAGCAGCTGCCAGAGGGACAAAAAGCCGCTCTGATGAAGCTGGCCACCAAAAATGGTGGCCTGAGTCGGCGGGATGTTCGCGACAGAACCCAAATGCCGCCGCAGCCAACATCACCCCAGGAGCCAAATCGATCTCCCCTTTTCTCCAATGAAGCTCCCGCTGTTTATCGGCAGATTGGTGCTGTCATTGCCAATCGCTACCAGCAGAGCAGTGAGATCCGACCTGAGCCCAGCCTCAACATCAGTCTCTGACTCACTGATGCCACATATTCTGGTAAGCCAGACTGCCCCAGAGCGCAATGCCCAACGCATGACGTTTCAATACTTGCGGTTGCTCGGCAGCCTTGAGACTGCCATCGGCCTCCAGGGTAAAGCCCAGCGGCTTCTTATCGGGCTGCAGTATCACCAGATCCTGTCCCTGCATATAGGCAAAGTTACGATCGTACTGCATCATGGCTCGCCCTGCCCAATCATCAGGTACCCAACACTTACTTTAATGCGGGCAAGGTGTAAAAAAATCCCCGCGAATTGCGGGGATTGTTGTTCAAAAAAGTGCGAACTGCGCCTTGGACCTACAGCCTGTAAGCTCACGCAGAGCAAGCACGGGACTTATGCTGAGCCTTTATTTCTTCAGCTTGGCAAAGGCATCAGCAAATGCGTTACCCATGGCGGCGTTGATTGGCTGGTTCGCCTGAGGACGATTGCCAAACTTCGGCCCACCCTTATGGGCTTTGTTCGCCTGAGGTTTATGCTGCTTGTGGCTCTGAGGCTTTTCATCCAGTCGCATCGACAGACCAATACGACGACGCTCCACATCGACTTCCATCACTTTGACCTTCACCACATCACCGGCTTTAACCACGGCATGAGGATCGGATACAAACTTGTCAGTCAGTGAGGAAATATGCACCAGACCATCCTGATGCACGCCGATATCCACAAAGGCACCGAAGTTGGTCACATTGGTCACCACCCCTTCGAGGATCATCTCAGCTTTCAAATCCTTGAGATCTTCTACCCCATCTTTGAATCTGGCGGTCTTAAACTCACCACGGGGATCACGGCCCGGCTTATCCAGTTCGGCCAGAATGTCTGTCACAGTCGGCAGACCAAAGGCCTCGGTAGTAAAGTCAGCGGCGTTCAGGGTCCGCAGCAGCTCGGTATTGCCAATCAGGGCTTCAACCGGTACAGCTTTGGCCGCGGCAATATTCTCTACCAGCGCATAGGCTTCTGGATGCACTGCGGAAGCATCCAATGGGTTGCTGCCACCGCTGATGCGCAGGAAGCCTGCCGCCTGTTCAAAGGCCTTGGGCCCGAGACGGGATACCTGCAAAAGCTCTTTACGGCTGTTGAAGCGACCATTGGCATCGCGGAAATCCACCACATTTTTCGCCAGGGTCTTATTCAGGCCAGCTACCTGCGCCAGCAGCGGTGCTGACGCCATATTCACATCCACACCCACGCGGTTTACACAGTCTTCCACTACAACCTCCAACGAGGAGGACAACTTGCTCTGGCTGACGTCATGCTGATACTGGCCCACGCCAATGGACTTAGGTTCAATCTTCACCAGCTCGGCCAGAGGGTCCTGTAGACGGCGGGCAATCGACACGGCGCCGCGCAGACTCACGTCCAGATCCGGGAACTCGGCAGCCGCCAGCTCAGAGGCGGAATACACTGATGCACCGGCTTCAGACACAATCACCTTGGTCAAGCCTGGCGCCACATCTTTCACATAGGTCAGCAGCTCAGCGGCCAGCTTATCGGTTTCCCGTGAGGCGGTACCATTGCCTATGGCCACCAGCTCAACTTTGTGCATTTTCACCAAATTAGCCAGAGTGCGCACTGACTTTTCCCACTGGTTTTGTGGCACATGGGGGAAGATGGTGGTGTGTGCCACCAGCTTGCCTGTGTTGTCCACCACAGCGACTTTAACCCCGGTACGCAGCCCCGGATCCAGCCCCATGGTCGCCTTGGCACCGGCAGGCGGCGCCATCAGCAGATCGCCCAGATTGCGGGCAAATACCTTGATGGCTTCATCTTCGGCCTGCTCCCGCATACGGCCAATGAATTCGGTTTCCATCTGCAGCGCAATCTTGATACGCCAGGTGGAGGTCACCACAGTGCGCAACCACTGATCCACCTCGCCATTACCCAGGCTCAGCTGCAAGTGGTCGATAATGGTCAGCTCGCACGCGCTGCCGCTGGCTTCGGAGCCGGGATCGGTATCCAGCGACAGACTCAGAATGCCTTCGTTACGGCCGCGCAGCATGGCCAGGGCACGGTGTGAAGGCACCTTGGTAATAGCTTCGTGATAGTCAAAGTAGTCGCGGAATTTAGCGCCTTCTTTCTCTTTACCGACCATTACCTTACTGACCAACTGCGCCTGCCCCTGCAATTGCTCACGTACCTTGCGGAGAAGTTCAGCGTCTTCAGCAAAGCGCTCCATCAGGATGTAACGGGCCCCATCCAATACCGCTTTAGTATCGGCAAAACCGGCATCCACATTAATAAATTCAGCTGCTTGGGCTTCCAGTGGCAAACTGTGGTCAGCCAGCAGCATCTCGGCCAAAGGCTCAATGCCAGCTTCAATGGCGATTTGCCCTTTGGTGCGGCGCTTGGGCTTGAACGGCAGATACAGATCTTCCAGACGGGTTTTAGAGTCGGCACTGTTAATGGCGGCGCTCAACTCAGGCGTCAGTTTTCCCTGAGCCTCAATGCTGGAGAGGATCACCGCTCGGCGATCATTCAGTTCACGCAGGTAGCCAAGGCGGCTGAACAGGTTACGCAGCTGGGTATCATCCAGGCCTCCTGTCACTTCCTTGCGGTAACGGGCAATAAAAGGCACGGTGGCGCCTTCATCCAGCAGGCCAATAGTAGCATTCACCTGCTGCTCACGAACATTCAGTTCCTGAGCAATAATCCGGGCAATATTCTGCATAATGTCAATATCTGATAATCAGTGGAATAAAATAAGCTCCCGCCAAGATAACACAACGGCAGAATTGTGGTGAACTCTGACGCCATACTCTGAGCCAGACAGCATTTAGGAAGGAGCGAATAAATCCCCTCCTTAGCCTTTCCTTCGTGTCCTCTGTGCAGCGAACAAGGTGAGCGCTTCGTGGTTCAAGTCCATCTCAGGGCTTCATCGCACTTTCCCTTACAGCCAGTAGATGCAAGGCACTGTTCCCACCTTCCTTTATTCAGCGTCGTCGAAGGGTTGATAACGGATGACGTTCACATACCAATATTTCACGCCCGATGGCGTCTGCACGCTGACCTCGTCGTCAACCTGCTTGCCAATCAGGGCCCTGGCCATAGGCGAGTCGATGGTGATATACCCCAGCTTGGTATCCAGCTCATCCTTGCCGACGATGCGATAACGCACCACCTCACCCTCTTGGTTTTCCAGTTCAAACCAGGCACCGAAGAAGATTTTGCCTTCCTGCTGTGGGTCATAATCGACGATTTTCAGCTCTTCCAAGCGTTTCACCAGATAACGCACCCGGCTGTCGATTTGCCTAAGCAAGCGCTTGTTGTAGGTGTAGTCGGCATTCTCAGAGCGATCGCCCTGGGCTGCCGCTTCCTGCACCTTTTTGGTAATTTCAGGACGGTACTCTTTCCACAGATATTTCAGTTCGCGGTCAAGAGCTTGCCAGCCGGCACGGGTGATCAGATGGGCTTTTTTCATAGGATGACAGGTATAGCTAAACAACAAAGCAGTAATTCGGCTGTTTGTATCACTTACGCCGGAGATGCTCAAGCCGGCCGTGTTCACAGGGAGGCTGCAACAAACAGATTCTGCAGCACAGGTCAATGTATGTTCCGTTGGCAACAAGCCAGCAATAAGAAAGATCCCTTTACGACTGGCCACAATGCTGAGCCTCAGCCTGCTCTCTGGGAGTCTGGGCCAGCACCATTTACCTGACTGCCGACACCTATCTGGAGGTGAGTTCAATCCGCGTAATCCCTGTGCTTTCTCAGCCCCATAAAAACCGGCATTCAAGCCGGTTTTTTATTTATTCAGAGCGCGTTACTTCAGCATCTCGCTTGGGTGGATCACCTGGGCGCGATAGCCGGTGGCAAACATATCGTGGCTGTCGATATTGATACGTACCGCAGGTTCCTGCTCGCCGTATTTATGCTCCACCAGGATAGAGTGCACCTTACCTGTGGTGTCATCCATCTTCGTATTGCCGTAACCACCGCCCAGCCCGAACAGACCGGCAGAGGCAAAGTAGCTTAGCACACTGTCCTTGTCGGGCTGATACTTCACAATCGAGGTCACGGGCGAATAGCCTTCATAGCCCAGTTCATCCTTGCCGTACTGCCAGATTTGCTGCACTGTCATCTTGCCTTCATCGATCTTGTACTCCACCGCACGGGAATACTTACCGGTTGGGAACATGGGCTGTGCCAGATGACGGCCATCACCATTATCAAACACAGTCCAGGTGCCTTTCTCATCCACCTTGTAAGCCGTGTGCGGGGTATAGACAAAATCAAAATCACTGCCGGCGCAGAAGCCACGGGCGCTACAGGTAATCGGCTTGCCTTTGGCATCCACTGGAGTCAGCAGCTTGGAGGCCAGTTCGCCTTTCCAGCCCATGGATGGACTCAGAATCCACTTTACCTTTTTGTCACGGCCAATCTTGATTACCGCCGACTGATGACGCGAACTGATAATAATGCTGTCATCTTGGGGATCATAGTCGATGGAGTTCACATGGGCCCAGTTGCGGCCGGTTTCCACACCGTGAATATCCCCATAAGGCGCATTACGCAGCTCCGCTTCGGAGGAGATCTTACCGGCCTGCTTCAAATCGATATTCAGACACACAGCCCCGGCATCCAGCGACAACAGCGCCGCGTCACGCATAGGGTCGAGGATCTCATTCAGATCCCAGTAGTCTACCAGCTTGCCGGTTGCATCCACCTCAATGATCTGATCGCGCACCGTGTTGACCATTTTGCCATCGGCGCGGCGATAATCTTTGGCCGCGACCCGCAGCAGGAAGTTACCGTTTTCCACCTGAATGCCTTCGTGGGACGCATCAATAAAGTTACCGGGCAAGCTGTGGGATGCAATCATCCTTCCCATCAGTGTCATCTGTTTCCAGCTCTGGCCCTGCACCCACACCATATTGCCGTCTTGGGTAATGTTCATGCCCATGGCATAGCCGGCATCATGGTAATTTTTAGCGTTGTGAGTGGTGTTGGGATTCATATACCAGCGGATATCACCGGCGGTATCAATAATGAAAAACCCGGGCTTGCCATCCCAGGAAAACGCGCCCGGTGCCTCCGGGTTGTTGTGCATCAGCGGCGAAGCCTTACCGTCCGGGTTACTCCAATTGAGGAAGTACAGGCGGTCTTTGAACTCAGGTTCCACATGCTCAACCTTAATCAAAGGCGCCTTGGCCCACTGTGACTCGGAAAAGCCCATGTCCACATCCGGCGTCATCATCCGGTAATCATGGGATTTGCGCTCGCCTTTCTCAGTCCAGCTGACAGTAAAGGTATTGAGATAGTCAGGATATAGACCAAATACCGGCACCCCGCCCTCATCCATTACTCTGATATCAGACACTTGGTAATGGATCGGCACCCCGGCCTTGCCCTTGGCATGCACAGTCACTTCCACATCGGAAATCTTATGGCCATCCAGTGTCACCAGGGCGGTCAAGGGCGCATTCTCGTAAGGGTTATGGATCAGATAACCCAAAGGTGCATGGTCAACCGGCATAGGTTTCATTCCGGTCAACGAGGCAAAGGATACGGAGGATACAGACAAGGCAAAGGTCAAAATGCCGAGACGGCAAAGCGGCTTGAACATGCGGGTGTTTCCAAAAGAGACTAAAATTCGGGCCACAGTATACACCGGCCGGATCACCCGCCCCAGCCTCCCGGGCTGCAAGTGTGAATCAACACAGGGATCTGCTGGGCGCAGCCGGAAAAATTCTGCTGTGCTCACCTTTTGTGCTCACAAAAATGAACCTTTGTGCTATTTACCTGTCGCTACTGCGCACCTGAGCCTGCAAAACAACACAAAATCAGCGACAAACACATTAAACATTTTTTAAGCCAGCCTTAATCCCGGACGTAACACTCTTCTGCTATTTTGAAACATCCCTGCCAACATATTCTTTACGCACTTCAGGGGAAGCCAATGACCCAATCCGGTTCCAAAGTCGCCCGAAATCTCATGATGCTGGGCATGCTTGCAGCCCTGCTGGTTATCGCTGGTTACTTCTATACCAAGCATCAGCAAGAGTACCCCAGTACAGAGGACGCCTACGTCCACGCCAACCTGCTGTATATCGCACCACAGATAAACGGTGAAATCATGCAGGTGATGGCGGAGAATTACCAGCATGTCAATGCCGGGGATCTGTTGGTTTCCATCAATCCAGCGCCTTATCAAGCGGCCTACGAAGAGGCCAAAGCGGCCTACGAAGTCGCCACTCAGACCAATAAAGCCACTGATGATGCGATTCTGGCAGCCAGTGCCAATGTCAACAATACTGTAGCTCAATTAACCGATGTGCAGATGAATTACCGTCGGATCACGGACTTGGTAGCCAAAGGCTTACTGCCTACCCAGCAGGGTGACGATATCAAAGCGCAACTGGCGGCTGCTCAGACCGCCGTTGAGGCAGCGCGGGCCAAGATGTCCCAATTGATCACCCAGCAGGGGGCCAAAGGTGATGAAGCGCCTCAGGTTAAACAGGCGGCGGCAGCACTGTCCAAGGCCACACTGGATCTGTCCTACACCCATATCACCGCGCCACATGCGGGGAATTTGGGCAAAGTCAGCGTGCATCCGGGCAGTGTGGTGGCGCCAGGCACCGCCATGATACCGCTGGTAGAAGATAATACCTTCTGGGTTGAAGCCAACTATAAAGAAACCGCCCTTGGCAGACTCAAGCCCGGAATGACCGCCAATATCGTGCTGGATATGTACCCTGACGTCACTTATCAGGGCAAAGTCATCGCCATTTCTCCGGCCAGTGGCTCCTCCTTCTCGCTGCTGCCACCTGAAAATGCCACCGGCAACTGGGTTAAAGTGCCACAGCGATTCCCTGTCAGTGTCAGTATCAAAAAAACGTCGGATGAACCTGCGCTGAGAGTCGGTGCCAGCGCCAGGGTAACCGTGGATACGTTGACGGCTCCGTCAACCGGAGCTGCCGCTCAATGACAGACAACGCCCCGATTCAGGGTACCGCGCGCCTGATGATCGTGCTGGCAGTGATGCTATCAGCCGTGATGGTGTTGCTGGATATGACCATCGCCAATGTGGCGCTGCCACATATGATGGGGACTCTGGGTGTAACCTCAGAGCAGATCACTTGGGTGCTCACTTCCTACTCCATGGCAGAGGCCATTTTTATTCCGCTGGCCAGCTACCTGTCGCTCAAATTTGGTATACGCAATCTGCTGTTGATTTCGGTCGCGGGCTTTGTGATCACCTCAGCCCTGTGCGGTCAGGCAGATACCCTGGCAGAAATGGTCACCTTCAGGGTATTGCAGGGTGCCTTTGGTGCTTCGGTGATCCCCTTGTCCCAATCCATCATGGTGCAGATTTTCTCACCCCAGGAGAGAGGCAAGGCCATGGCGCTGTTCAGCGTCGGCGTGCTGCTGGGGCCGATCCTCGGGCCAACTGTGGGCGGTATTATTACTGAATACATGGACTGGCGCTGGATCTTCTACGTTAATTTGCCGGTGGGCATACTGTGTTTAGCATTGCTGTACTTCTTTGTGATACTGGATGGCCGCGGTGAAACTTCGGTGGACTGGCCGCTGGTTATCGGCATGGCGATTGGTATTGGCCTGCTGCAAATGGTGCTGGACCGCGGCAATGAGTCGGGCTGGTTCGGCGATAATCTGATTCTGTTTTCGACCATTATCTCGGCCATCGCTATCGTCTTCTTTGTTGCACGCTCCTTTATGACCAAAGCCGATATTGCACCTATGTGGCTGCTCAAAGACAGAAATCTGGCGGTTTCCTGTCTGATCATGGCCTGTTTTTCCATGGGGATGTTCGGCATTACCCAGCTGCAGCCCATGATGATGGAGCAGCTGATGAACTATCCAGTTGAAACCACTGGCTTTCTTATGGCTCCTCGGGGGCTGACGTCTGCCATCGTGCTGCTGATTATGTCGCGCTTTATGGACAGGATTGATGCTAGGTTACTGATCCTGATTGGCCTGTTACTAAATGCCACCGGCACTTGGTACATGACCCAATATTCGCTGAATGTGAACATTTTCTGGTTGTTGCTGCCCAGCATTATTCAGGGCACGGGTATGGGGCTGGTATTCTCGCCACTAAGCCAATTGGCCTACGCCACCCTGAGCAAACAGGATACTGTTGGCGGTGCAGTGGTATTCAACCTGTGCCGCACCATAGGTGGCTCTTTCGGTATATCCATAGTCAATACCTACTTCAGCCGCTGTGAGCAGGCCAACTGGCACAATCTGGGTGCCGGTTTAACACCGGATAACCCACTGCTGCAGCAAGCTGCGGCACTCAAGCACACGCAGATCACCAATCCGGACTTTATCGCCTGGATTACCCAGCAATTGCATGAGCAATCCACCATGCTGGCCTTTGTGTACACCTTTGGCTTTCTCTTCGTCTCTTATCTGGTGCTCATTCCGCTGCTGGCGCTGTTCAAGTTAAGATCTCAGGCCGCCTGAGGCGCAGCGGAATCCTGATAACGACAACAAGTCACAGTCAATACCACTGCTGCCCATTTTTTGGGCTGCGAGTGTCCAAACAATCGGGTTGCAATCCTGCCCAAAACACCGCCTTTGTCGCGGGAAGCGTCGGGGAAGGTGCGCCGTCAAAGACTTGGTTACAATTTTCAGCTCCCTGAAGAAAGGCTGATAGTTATTTCAAATCAAAGAGATAAAGCCTTAACGCCACAGTGGCATGTGACATTGGCATCTCAATGGCCGGCAAACGCTGTTTTACACCAGCCATTGCGGCTATAGTAGCCTGAAGTAACTGATTGAAATCAGTAAGTAACGGATAACTCCCATGGGACAAGAAACCTCAAAAATTCTGGTTGTGGATGATGACATGCGCCTGCGCTCCTTGTTGGAACGCTACCTGGTTGAACAGGGGTATCAGGTTCGGGCTGCCGGCAATGCTGAGCAGATGGATCGCCTGCTGGAGCGGGAAAACTTCCACTTACTGGTGCTGGACTTGATGCTGCCCGGCGAAGATGGGCTGTCGATTTGCCGCCGTCTGCGCCAGCAGGGCAGTCAGTTACCCATCATCATGCTGACCGCCAAAGGCGATGAGGTGGACCGTATTATTGGTCTGGAGCTGGGTGCCGATGATTACCTGCCCAAACCCTTTAATCCGCGCGAACTGCTGGCACGCATCAAGGCCGTTATGCGTCGTCAGGTGCAGGAAGTGCCCGGCGCACCGTCACAGCAGGAAGAGGTGATTGAGTTTGGCGAATTCAACCTGAACTTGGCCACCCGCAAAATGACCCGTGGCGATGAGGCCATTGCCCTGACCAGTGGCGAGTTTGCCGTACTCAAAGTATTGGTGTCCCATCCGCGTGAACCCCTGTCCCGGGACAAGCTGATGAACCTGGCCCGTGGTCGTGATTATTCAGCATTGGAGCGCTCTATTGATGTGCAGGTATCGCGTCTGCGCCGTTTAATCGAAAAAGACCCAGCCAGCCCAAGGTACATTCAAACCGTATGGGGGCTTGGCTATGTGTTTGTGCCCGACGGCAGCGCCCGTAAATGATGGGAAAGTGGTGGCGGCGTTTTGTGCCACGCAGTGCGTTCAGTCAGATTTTTCTGCTGATCGCCTGCTTGCTGTTGATTAACCAGATCGTTTCTTACGTTACGGTAGCCATCTACTTTATCAAGCCTACTTACCAGCAAATTAATCAGTTAATTGCCCACCAGGTGAATTTCCTGTTCACCGATGGTGTGGAGATCGACCGCGACAACCTGACCGTGGTTGACGCCCTCAACAGTAAGATCCTCCAGAGCGATATACAGGTGTATAACCTGCAACAAGCCATAGATGCCGGTGTCGATAGAGCCAGATATTACAGTACCTTATCGGCACAAATGTCAGAATACCTGGGCGGTAATGCTGAAGTCAGGGTCCAACAGGGTAAGCATTTCTTTATCTGGATCCGCCCGCCGCAGGAACCCTCAGTGTGGATCCGCTTCACGCTGTCCAGCTTCAACGAATATGAACTGTCGCCCCTGACCCTCTATCTGGTGGTGATTGGCGCATTGAGCGTCGTCGGCGGCTGGCTGTTTGCCCGCCAGCAAAACCGCCCGCTGAAGTCCCTGGAAAAAGCCGCGATTGCCGTCTCCAGCGGTAATTTCCCGCCACCACTGCCATTGAAAGGCTCCACGGAAATCATTGAGGTAACCAACGCCTTCAACCAGATGTCCCACAGCATGCATCAACTGGAGCAGGACAGAGCCCTGTTGATGGCAGGTATCTCACACGATCTGCGCACGCCACTGACCCGCATTCGCCTCGCTTCTGAGATGATGGTCAAAGAGGATGAGTACCTCAAGGAGGGCATCATCAACGACATCGAAGATATGGATGCCATTATCGATCAGTTCATCGCCTACATCCGACGGGATCAAAAGCCCAACCTGCAGCCAGATCAGATAAACCGCATCATTCAGGAAGTGGCGCAGGCAGAAACCACCCGCTGCGACAATATCGAAGTAGAGTTGGCTGAGTGCCCAGAGGTGCTCATGGCGCCTATCGCCATCAAACGCGTGGTCAGCAATTTGGTGGAAAACGCCCTGCGCTACGGCAATGGCTGGCTGCGCCTGAGCACCCAACACCTGCCCGACCGCGTGGGCTTTTGCGTCGAAGACAATGGCCCAGGCATAGACCCAAGCCAGATAGAAACCCTGTTTCAACCTTTCACCCGCGGCGATACCGCCCGTGGCAGCGTCGGCACAGGCCTGGGCCTGGCCATTATCAAACGCATTGTCGACATTCACAAAGGCAAAGTGGTTCTCACCAATCGCCCCGAAGGCGGACTGTGCGTCCAGGTATGGCTGATGAAAAAGCCCAGGGCGAATGGGAGCTATTGATATATAAGTGGTTTTTTGCTATGGAAGGTGCAAATAAGTTGTCGCAGAGCACGCACAGGACTTATTCGCACCTTCCCCAATTAACTTCAACGCGTCAAAACTCAAACAAGGAATTCGCAGACTGGTAATCTAGAAAAGCAAAGCCCAAATGAAAAACCATCTCTTTAGCCTTTCCTTCGTGTCCTTTGTACAGCAAACAAGGTGAGCGCTTCATGGTTCAAGTCTATCTCAGGGCTTCATCGCCGCTTTGACATAGACATCGAAGCGGTTTTTCTTGGTGGCAATGACGGTGCTGGGTTTCACGCCATCCAGGTCTTCGGCGTAATCCGGGCGTTTCACCACCACCCTTTTAGCTGCCAGCGCCAGTGCCGGAACCAGCAGGCCATCGGCATCCAAATCCGCGCCCACCAGCGACTGAAACACCCGCATCTCTTTTTTGACCAGCGCCGACTTTTCCCGGTGGGGATACATGGGGTCCAGATACACCACATCCGGCGCCAATCCCAACTCAGGTAAGGCTTCAAGGCTGGAGGCATGCACCATGGACATACGCTCGCGCATCCAGGCGCCAATTTCACTATCTTCATAACCGCGCCGCAGGCCATCTTGCAAAAGTGCCGCCACCACAGGATGACGCTCTACCATAGTGACCTGACAGCCTAAACTCGCCAATACAAAGGCATCACGGCCCAGACCTGCAGTACCATCCACCACGGATGGGCTTTCCCCTTGTTTGAGCCCAACCGCCTTGGCAATCGCCTGCCCTCTGCCGCCACCGAATTTGCGCCTGTGAGCAATAGCGCCGCAGACAAAGTCGACAAAGATCCCGCCGAGTTTAGGCTCATCCTGCTTCTTCAGCGTCAGACAATCATCCTCAAACACCAGTTCAAACGGGGCGCTTTCATCAAAGATCAGTTGCTGATGGGCGCAAATCTCGGCGATGCGGTTATCGGATGGGTTGAAGAAGATGTGTTGGGTCACGGTAATCATTCAGTGGTTTGTATCTGCCGCTATTATGCCACTCTCAGGTTTTTCATGCGCAATCATTTGGGTGGATTAACCTCTCCGCTGGGCATACAAAGCTATCGCAAGCCGTTTCGGGTATACTCTGGCCAATTTCAGTATCCCGGAACCAAATAAGATGCTCAGTTACCGCCACGGCTACCACGCCGGCAACTACGCCGATGTGCTCAAACACACTATGCTGCTGCAGGCCATCAAATTACTGCAGAAAAAGAGTAAGCCTTATGTGTACATCGACACCCACGCCGGTGCCGGTGGCTACAGTCTGCAAGATGATTTTGCCCAGAAGACAGGAGAGTATCTGGAGGGAGTGGCCAAAATCTGGCAGCAGACGGATCTGCCTAAGCCACTGCTTGAGTATGTGGAAGCCGTGAATGCCTTCAACACTGGATCCGATGAGCTGGATTACTATCCCGGCTCACCAGGCTTTGTGGATATGACGCTGCGGGAAAAAGATCGCATGGTGCTGCATGAACTGCACAGCACAGATTATCAGACACTGACTCAGGTTTTTGCCGGCGGTCGTCAGGTTAAGGTGTTGCACAAGGACGGGCTGGCGGGCCTGATTGCCGCCGTGCCGCCGATGGAACGTCGTGGTCTTATCCTGATCGACCCCAGCTATGAAATTAAATCTGACTATCTGGATGTTGCCGATGGGGTGATCGACGCCTGTAGGCGCTTCGCCACTGGTATATACATGATCTGGTACCCAGTGGTTGACCGTGAACGCACTGAGGCGATGTTCGATCGTCTCAAGGCCAGCGGCATCCGCCGTCAGTTGCGGATTGAGCAGGCTATCTCAGCAGACACCAATGAAAAGGGCATGACAGCCGCCGGCCTGTGGGTGATCAATCCGCCCTGGCAGCTGGATGAGCAGGCCAAGGCTACGCTGGACTACCTACATGGCAAATTCAATCGCGGCACTGGTTTTACCCGAGTGGAATGGGAAGTGGGTGAGTAAGTAAGAGCGAGCTAAAGGCTCTTCGAGAACGTCAGCAAAGCTGACTTCGAGAATACGAGAACGCTTCGCTGCGACAAAAAGCAAAAGCCACAACCAGTTCAACTTCGCTCTTTTCTCAGTGTCCTCTGTGCAGCGAACGCAGTGAGTACTCTGTGGTAAAGAGCTTCTGAGACGCTTCGCTACGAGAAGGCGAGAAAAAGCTTATCAATTCCCCCTCAAGCAAATCTCCGATTTGCGCTCTCGAAGGCCGCGGCCGCCCTCGCAGTAAGCGAAGCGAACGCCCTCGAAACAACGAAGTTGTGCCCTAGAAGGCCACAGGCCGCTCTGGCACCTGACAGCAACTCAGCAGTTGCGTCTTAAATCTCGTTTTTGTATCTTCCCAGCAAAATTTTGACCCGCTCCACATAGGCGCGGGTTTCTGCAAAGGGCGGGATCCCCTGATATTTATCCACATTGGAAGGCCCGGCGTTATAGGCCGCCAGCGCAAAATCCAAATCCCCGTTGAAACGGGCCAACATTTTCGACAGGTAAGCACTGCCGCCGAGAATATTGTCGCGGGCCTCAAAGGCATTGATGACCCCTAGCTCTTTGGCTGTGGGCGGCATCAACTGCATCAGCCCCATGGCGCCGCGACGGGATAGAGCATAGGGATTGAAGTTGGATTCGGCGTGGATCACGGCCCTGATCAACGCCGAATCCAGCTTATGAGTGGATGCCGCATACTCAATGGCATCTGTATATCTCTGGGTCTTCAACGCCAGCTTGCCCCAGTTAACAGGTGAGTCAGGCCGACAGGCGAAACAGTCATACAGTAGGATATCAAACTGGCCATTGCCGGGGGGCTGATCGCTGTACACTACGCTGCCATTGGCTTTCACGTGACGATAGACCTTCAGTTTGTCCGGGTTGTCGGCAATGCCCTGCTCCGAATAGCGGGCCACTATGGTTGGCTTGTTTCCCTCGCCGGCCAGAGCACTCTGTGCCACCAGCAACAGCATCCATACACAACGCAAAATGATTCTTCCTCCCCATCATCATCTCTTTTATGTAGAGGTGATTTTTCAACCAGTCAATCAATGAAATTCCGACTTATTTGTGCCAATCCCCTGTTGACAAACATACTTTCAACGACATTCCAGAGATAGTTGCGTCAATCAGGCAAATTCCGGCTTCCACCGAGCAACACAGCTGAGGCTATAAGAATATCCCTTATTTATCAGTGAATAAACTAATTTTCAAATCGGTATTTATTGAACAGCATGACATTGCATTCATCAAAAAAACGCTAATTTTCAGCAAAACAATTATATAAAATTCATGCTTTACACAAAATTGCAGGCAAATACCGTAGAATTTTAACTTTACACCTTTAACCCCACAGCATGAGCCAGTATGATGAAGCCCGGAACTGAGCAAACAGCATCCACAGAAAGTACTCAGAATACAATAAAAAAGTTAATTCTGAGTTAACCTCGGTTCCCATCATAAATACAATAAATAGAAGTATAGGAATCAGCATGAGTTCATCATCCGAGCAAGGCGGTACTACTCAGTTACATTCGCCTGCCGACCTGAGCAAAAAGGGTTGGTTTATTAAGTTCCTCAATGGCATCGAGCGTCTGGGCAATCTGCTGCCACATCCCATCACTCTGTTCGCCCTGTTCTGTATTGGCGTTATGCTGATTTCAGGCATCGCAGGCTATTTTGAACTGTCTGTTGTCGATCCACGTCCTGAAGGTGCATCCGGCCGCAGTGCCGATGGGCTTATCCATGTGGTCAGCCTGATGAATGGCGAAGGCCTTCGTCTTATTGTATCCAACCTGGTCACCAACTTTACCGGTTTCGCCCCACTGGGCACTGTATTGGTCGCCCTGCTGGGCGTGGGTATTGCCGAGCGCTCCGGTCTGCTGTCTGCTGCCATGCGCCTGTTGGTCATAGGTGCATCAAAGCGTCTGGTTACCCTGGTAATTGTATTTGCCGGTATCGTCTCCAATACTGCCTCTGAGCTCGGTTATGTGGTGCTTATCCCCATGGCTGCCATGATTTTCCACTCCCTGGGACGTCATCCGCTGGCGGGTCTTGCTGCCGCCTTTGCCGGTGTATCCGGTGGCTACAGTGCCAACCTGTTGCTGGGCACAGTAGACCCGCTGCTGTCCGGCATTACCGAAGCCGCGGCACAGATGATTGACCCGGACTATACAGTTGGCCCTGAGGTGAACTGGTACTTTATGTTTGTTTCAACCTTCCTGATCACTATTCTCGGTGCCTTTGTTACCGAGAAAATTGTTGAGCCCAATCTGGGCAATTACAACCCTCAGGAAGCCTCCATTGATCTGTCAGGCCAAAAAATGGAGACTGTGACCCCAGAGGAAAAGCACGCGCTTAAAAAAGCGGGCTGGGCGACGCTGGCCGTTACCCTGGTTGTTGCCGCGCTGGTGGTTCCGGAAGGTGCACCACTACGCAATCAGGTGACCGGTGATGTCGCTGGTTCGCCATTCCTGAAGGGGATCGTCGCCTTTATCTTTATCGGTTTTGCCATTCCCGGCCTGGTATACGGTAAAGCCATCGGCGCCATGAAAAGCGACAAGGACGTGATTAATGCCATGTCTGAAAGCATGAGCACCATGGGCATGTATATTGTGCTGGTCTTCTTCGCCTCTCAATTTGTAGCTTTCTTCAAGTGGACCAATCTGGGCGCCGTGATGGCCGTTGCCGGAGCTGATGTCCTCAACGCCATTGGCCTGACCGGTCCGCTGGTGTTTGTGCTGTTTATCGCCATGTGTGGGGTGATCAACCTGTCTCTGGGCAGTGCCTCGGCACAGTGGGCGGTTACCGCACCTATCTTCGTGCCTATGCTGATGCTAATTGGTTATGCACCGGAGACCATTCAGGCGGCCTATCGTATCGGTGACTCAGTGACCAACCTTATCACCCCTATGATGAGCTACTTTGGCCTGATCCTGGCGGTGGCCTGCCGCTACAAAAAGGATTTGGGCATAGGTACCCTTATCGCCACTATGCTGCCTTACACTCTGGTGTTCTTCGTCGGCTGGGTGAGCTTCTTCTTTATCTGGGTATTTGCACTCGGTATGCCTGTAGGCCCGGGCGCAGCGACTTACTACATGCCTTAGGGAAGGTGCGAATAAGTCCCGTGCGTACTTCAATACCGTTCAGTTAAGGCGAATATAAAAAGAGCTCTGCTAAAGCAGGGCTCTTTTTGTTTTTGAAAAGCAGTTCACCACGAAGCGCTCACTTCGCTCGCTACACAGAGGACACGAAGGGATAGCAAAGAAAAGCTTTTCTTCGTGGTCTTCGTGGTTCAATCTTTCTCTTTCAAACGTAACGGAAACATACTAAGTGAACAGCATTGCGTGCGTACTTTGCAAGTGATGACAGCCCCTAGATGTGCAACGCAGCTCGACGTTAATGGCCTGAGTTCTTAGCAAGAGCGGCAACAGAGCAGATAGGGCTGCCTGCGGCACCTGCGCCATGGAAGTCATCGATGGTGCCGCCAATCTCAGCCCCAAAAATGAAGATGAAAATGATGTGCTGGACAATATCGGACAGAACGGCCATAACCGCCGTCTGGCCTGCCAGTGCAGTCTGTATGGCGATGTACCATCAAGCCGCTGTAACACAACTGCGATGACCCAGCCGATAAGACACAAGCGAAGTTACCTAGGCCCACATCCATTACTGGTGTCCTGTCAGCAGGCCTTATCCGCCCTGAGTTTGCCCCAGTTGCCCCTGGGGCTACCGCGAAAATCACTTGACCTAAAATTAAACTCCCAATAGCTTGTTATTTATACGCTATTACAGAGCTCAGTGACGCGAAACGGTGTGTAGCGCAGCCCGGTAGCGCATTTCGTTCGGGACGAAAAGGTCGGAGGTTCGAATCCTCTCACACCGACCAGGTTATTGAATAGTCATGGAAGTGTGAACCGATCACATCCATGCTGCGCCCGGCTGACATACAACAGCGATGACAAGGTAACCCGCATCACCCGTGGTAACGAACAAACCCGGTTTAAGTACGATGCAGGTCAACAGCGATATGAACGGTATGATGTCAAAGTAGAAGGCGGTGTCACGACTTACCTGACCACTCAGTATGTTGCCGGGTATGAAAAAGTGACCCGTACAAAGAAAAGACAGGACATATATGGTCACCTCACTTACTGCAAGGCTAATGTCCACTTTCTGTTCGACAACGTTTGCTTATATTCGTCGATAA
>JAJNAU010000016.1 GCA_021462625.1 Shewanella sp. | reverse complement strand
AGTCAGGATCATTGCCCAGACAGAGATCGAAATTATCCCTGTGCTCAAGCAAACCCGCCATGGCATAAGGGGATGAGCAGTCCATCCGGATTTTGCCGTCCTTATCCAGCGGCATAAAGCCAAAGGCAGGGTCAACCTTGTCATTAACCACTGTGATATTCAGGCCGTAGTGAGCGGCAATCTTGTTCCAGTAGTAAATGCCTGAGCCCCCCAGAGGATCTACTGCAATTCGGATATTGGCGTGGGCAATAGCCTGCATATCGATCACCTGAGCCAGGGATTCAATATAAGGCAGGTAAAGATCCCTGTGCTCGACCAAGCCTGTGGTTAACGCCACCGCAATATTTACCCTGCTGATCCCCTCAAGCTGAGCCTGCAGATAATCATTGGCCCGGGTCTCAATCCAGGCGGTGATTTCACCTTCAGCCGGTCCACCGTGAGGCGGGTTGTATTTGATGCCCCCATCTTTGGGAGGATTATGGGAAGGCGTGATAATCAAGCCATCGATACGGCTTGGATCATGCTGGCTTTTGCCTCTGTTAGCCGCGACCAGATATTGACTGACCACAGGAGTTGGCACGAATGCATCGTCAAGCTGCGCAATCACCTTAATCTGATTGGCGACCAGTACTTCCATCGCAGTAATATAAGCAGCCTGAGACAACGCATGGGTATCCATGCCCAGCAGCAGTGGGCCGTTAATCCCCTGCTGACGGCGAAAATCAACCACTGCCTGAGTAATAGCCATAATGTGTGGCTCGTTGAAACTAGCATCAAGTGCACAGCCGCGGTGACCTGAGGTCCCAAAACTCACCCGCTGTGACGGCTGAGTCATATCGGGTACCACTCGGAAATAATGACTGATGAGCTTCGGAATGTTTGTCAGATCAGATTGTTGGGCAGGTTTGCCTGCCCGTTGGTGAATAGCCAAAACTTGTTCCTTTTCACTTAAAGACGCTGAGCCAACTGAGCGGCCTCCGTGGCAGTTGCACCAAATTGCTGCAACACTTCGGTCAGGATAGTACGCTTCTTGGCAGTGTTGTTATTGGTTGTGACCCAGAATCCACTGCTGCCAATTTCTTTGGGATTGGCTGACTGGCTGGCCTGCAGCAGTTCATCTTTGGAGGTCGCAAAATACAGTCGCCCCCGACCCTGCACCTGCAAGACCTTGTCAAATTGACGGCCGGTTGCCAGGTAAAGGCTTTCGAGAATAAACAGGAATCGACCGACGGCGCCTTTCTGAGCTTCCAGCTGAGCCTCATTGACCAATTCAGTAAATACCACAGTTTGAGTGGACTGCAGTGGCTCCTCAACACTAACGTTGACCTGCCTGCCGGGATGACTGATATCCTCTGGCACTTCTACTGGCGCCTGCTCTACAGTCAAGCCCAATAAACGACGCAGAATATCCGAAGCACTCTCGCCAATTCGTTCAGTTTTGCTGGCAATGTAGCGATACAGCTCCTCATCAACCTCGATATATTTCATGAGCAGTTTTCCTATAGATAACTCTTGTCACCTGTCCCACAACCGTTGGCAGGACAATTAAAGGCGATCAGTGTATGTCAGATTTAACAAATTGATAAGCGCCATGATAATGAAAAATCATCGGATTATGCTTTATCGACCAGTTTTCCCCGCAGTTACCGTCATTGGAATCGCTTCTAGTGCGGGGATATCTGGATAACAACCCTTACTCAGGTTCAATTCGGCGTCCGCTATCCAGACTAAAATCAGTTGAAACTATTATTCAATTCAAAAAAAAGGCAAAATCCTGACCAATTTAACCACCCGGAGGCAGGGACTTGGGACAATTGCAGATACATTACGAAGTCAGTGGTGAAGGCAAAGACATTATTCTTATTCATGGACTGTTTGGAAACCTTGATAACCTCAAAGGGCTAAGTCGGCAGCTGGAACAAAAGTATCGTGTATGGCGCATTGATTTGCCCAACCATGGGTTAAGTGCTCACACCCACGATATGCACTATGCTGCCATGGCTCAGGCACTCATTGAGTTTATGGACAGGAAAAATCTCGCAAGCGCGCATCTGGTGGGACATTCAATGGGTGGCAAGGTGGCCATGGCAGTGGCCTTAACACAGTCAAATCGTGTGCTGAGTTTGGTCGCAGCAGATATCGCGCCGGTCGCCTATCACGCCAGACACACCAAAGTATTTGAAGGAATGACCAGCTTGCCCCTGGACAGAGTTAAAGACAGGCGCGATGCTCTGACCTATCTGACTGACTCAGGCATAGATGAAAGCACAGCCCAATTCCTGCTGAAAAACCTACAACGGACAGATACCCGCTTTAACTGGAAATTGAACCTGAACGGTTTGCAGGAATGCTACTCTCACCTGATCGATTGGCCCTATACAGCACTAAAATATGAGGGACCAACCTTGTTTGTTCGCGGTGATCAATCAGACTATGTACTGAGTGACCACAGACAGGCCATTCTGGCACAGTTTCCCAACGTACAGGCAAAAACCATTATTGGTGCAGGACATTGGCTGCACGCACAGAAACCGGCGCAGTTCAATCGCATCGTTGAACACTTTATCGACAAAGCCACAAATGAGGCTGCGGAGGCCTGAGCTTCATATGGCTCTGACGCTGTCGATATGGTATATTCCCGCTTCTTTTGACCGGGGCCGTACGGAAAGGACATAAAGCTATGCTGAATCAGTACATGGAACAGATCGAAACCCTTGGCCTAGATCTGTTTTTTGCAGCGATATTCTTCTTTATCGGAATGGCTATCAGGGATGTACTGAAACAGGGAAATGTGCCCAAATTTGGTCAATTCATTGTTTGGTTAGTGCTCTTTCTCGGCTGCGCCGGGTTTGTGCTAAAAGGTATTATCCAGTTTACTTGGGAAACCTCGGGTATTGGTTAAACGACAATAACATGGCTAAAGAAGTAACAGACAGAACGACCATAGACCTGTTTGCCAACGAAAAACGACGCGGACGCCCCAGAACCAACCCGCTGCCTCGCGAACAGCAACTTAAGGTTAACAAACGCAATCAGATCCAGCGGGACAAAGCTAAGGGCTTGAAGCGGATAGAGTTAAAAGTGTCACAAGAATTATATGACGCCTTGAACCGCGAAGCGCTAGAAAGTAACATCAGCCGTAGCCAGTTAATCGAATTACTTCTACTAAAGCAAATCGACTGCTGACCGTATTTGTTCCACGATAAACGTGATATTGCGCATTAGACACATTAAGGAAAGACAATGGCAACTGTAGGTCTTTTTTTCGGTAGCGACACAGGCAATACCGAAGCTGTAGCCAAAATGATCCAGAAAAAACTAGGTAAGCAGATGGTAGATGTGAAAGACATCGCCAAGAGCACCAAAGAAGAGATCGCCGAGTTCGATCTGCTGATCTTTGGTATCCCGACCTGGTACTACGGTGAAGCTCAGTGCGACTGGGATGATTTCTTCCCTGAACTGGAACAAATTAACTTCGATGACAAACTGGTTGCCATTTTCGGTTGTGGTGATCAGGAAGACTATGCTGAATACTTCCTCGATGCCATGGGCATGGTAGGCGATATCGTACAGGCACGCGGCGGCATCATCATTGGCCACTGGCCAACTGCCGGTTATGAATTTGAAGCCTCCAAGGCGCAAATCGATGACAACCACTTTATCGGTCTGGGTATCGACGAAGACCGTCAGCCAGAGCTGACCGAAAAGCGTGTCGATGCTTGGGTCAAGCAGATCTATGAAGAGATGTGTCTGGCGGAGCTGGAAGACTAGTCTTCCAAACCAGATACACTGAGTCATAAAAAGGCGGCAATGCAGTCGCCTTTTTTATTGGCTGCTTTGGCAGCGTTAACCGGCTTGATTTGCGATGAACCTCCAACAATCCCACTCAGAGCACTGGGACATATTCTGTGTCGTGGTCGATAACTATGGCGACATAGGGGTCACCTGGCGACTGGCCAAGCAATTGGCAGGCGAATATCAGCTTGCAGTTAATCTGTGGGTGGATGATCTGGGCAGTTTTGCCCATATTCTGCCTGAGCTTAACCCTCAGCTTGCCGAGCAAACTCACCAACAGGTTCGCATCCTTAAATGGAACACCCCGCTCGACCAGACTTATATTCCCGGCGCGGTATTGATTGAAGCCTTTGCCTGCGAACTGCCCGTTCTGGTCAAACAGGCGGTGACTTCAGCATCAAAGCCTCCAGTATGGTTGAATCTGGAATACCTGAGTGCCGAAGACTGGGTTGAGGGCTGTCATGGCCTGCCCTCTTTTCAGCCAGGTGGCATCAACAAATACTTTTATCTGCCTGGATTTACTGACAAGACAGGCGGCCTGATTTGCGAGCGGGATCTGTTTGCCCAGCGCGATGCCTGGCAGGCGGATCCCGATAATCGCGGGCGGCTATTTTCAGATCTTGGGCTTAGCGGCATTGAACCTGAGCACCGGGTCATCAGCCTCTTCAGTTATGAGACCAAAGCCTTAAGCGCCCTGTGTGAACTTTGGTCAGGGGCAGCCGAGCCCATTCATCTGCTGCTACCCAAAGGCAGAAGTCTCAATAGCTTGACTCATCTTCTGCCGGATGCTCCCGAGGATCTTGTGACAGGCAGTCAAATTCAGCTAGGTTCACTGACGCTGCACATTCTGCCAATGACAGATCAGCAGGGTTACGACCAACTGCTGTGGAGCTGTGATTTCAATATTGTCCGTGGTGAAGACTCGTTTGTTCGTGCCCAATGGGCGGCCAGACCCTTCATTTGGCATATTTATCAGCAGGAAGATGATTACCATCTGGTAAAATTAGAGGCTTTTATGCGACTTTACTGCGACAATCTCGCTCCTGAAGTCGCGCAAAGCTGGCAACAACTGAATCTGGCATTCAATCGTCAGCAACAAATCGACGTGCAGCGCCAGTGGCTTCAAATTGACACAATGAGATCAAAACTTGAGGCCCATGCCAAACATTGGCCAGTCGATGCACTCAAGATGGCAGATCTGGCCACAAGGCTAGTGCATTTTATCAAAAAATAGTTAAGATACCGCCTTAAAGTAAAACGTCCAAAATATAGGAAATTTGTTAATGAAAACTGCTCATGAAATCCGTCCAGGTAACGTGATCATGTTTAACGACAGCCCATGGGTTGTTCAAAAGACTGAAACCACCCGTTCCGGCCGTAACGCAGCTATCGTAAAATTGAAGCTGAAAAACCTGCTGATCGATTCTACCACTGAAACCACCTTCAAAGGTGAAGACAAGATGGACGTGATCATTCTGGAACGTCTGGACTGTACCTACTCTTACTATGCAGATCCTATGTACGTATTCATGGACGCTGAGTACAACCAGTACGACGTAGAAGCCGACAACATGGGCGACGCTGCTAAGTACATCGTTGAAGGTATGGAAGAGCAGTGCCAGGTAACCTTCTACGAAGGCAAAGCTATCTCTGTTGAACTGCCTACTACTATCGTGCGTGAGGTTGGCTACACTGAGCCGGCTGCCCGTGGCGATACCTCTGGTAAAGTAATGAAGCCTGCCAAGATTGTTGGCAGCGATCTGGAAGTAATGGTTGCTGAATTCGTGAAAGAAGGCGACAAGATCGAGATCGACACCCGTACCGGTGAATTCAAGAAGCGCGTGTAATTACCGCCTGTTGAACATAACAAAACCAGCGTCATCGCGCTGGTTTCAAACTGCTAACAAAGGCCTGACTTTTCAGTTAGGCCTTTGAACTTAGACTTAGGTCAAAAAACACACTAACAAAGATGTGAGCAAGTCCTCGCACCGCTCTGGTTTACGGGCAGATTCGAGTTCAAGGTATTCAGCTGCAGCAAGGCGGGTTGCCTTTCAAAGCGCAATACCACAGCAATCGTGTTTGCCCGAAAGCCCCGAAGGGCGAGGCTGACAGCCCTCTCTGCTTGGTTGCCGCTGTCGCTAAGGACTCAGGCCATTAACGTCGAGCTGCGTCGCGCATCTCGGGGCTGTCATCACTGGCAGAGCACCCACGGGACTTATTCGCACCTTCTCTAAGCGCCCTCAGGCAGCAATGGCGCTGCGCAATTGCTGCCAGGCACTGGCCACCAGACGATAGTCAGGGTCTTCCAACTCACAGGTCGCCTGAACCAGGCAGGCTTTCATCTTCTCATCCAATGACGCCAGATCACTCGTGCCTTCACTTTCCATCTCGGCCAGCACCACGGCAAAGTGTCCCTGCAGATAACCACTGGCAAACAGGGCATCGTCATCACCACCGACCACTATGGACTCAATCCAATTATCCAGTGTCTGTTCGTACTTCTCTAACATGATGTCTCCATCTTGGGTCAGTCCAGCGCAGGACTGGCAACCTGATACATTACATAGTCATGGAACCCGGTAGTTACCCGATAATAACCACAGAGCTCCTGATCCAGCAGGGGATCGCCACTATCCACAATAAGCGGTCGACCTTCAAGTGCTTTAAGTTTGGTTTTGGTGGCAACCAGAATAATATTATCCCTGCTAACCCGCCGGATAAGTTCAGGCGACAACTGCTGATTGCCCCGCCCGAGAATATGTCCCTGACCGCCAATCAGAGTGATTACCAGTTTAAGCTGGGCTTTGGGGTTCTGTAGCTGAGCCTGTATCTGGGTATATTGATGAGTCTGCGCCAGCAGCTCACTGGCTGTCAGATCGCGCCCCAGCAACTGCTTATCGCGGATGAGATCCACTCCCAGCAGGGTATTGTCCAGCCTAAGCTCCTCCATAATGGCCGCCACTGTGCTGCCCGAGCCCATGATGTAAAGCTCATCGTCCATCTGTTCAATCACATCGGCGGCAATATCAGCCAGTACCAACTCATCGACTTCCCGGCCCCCCATTTTCACCGCCTGTACATAGCGAGGCTCAGCTGGCACCATCATCTCGCCAAAACGACGGGCGCGGACGACGCCTTCCCGAAATGCCACCTCATCTATGTCCATGACATCGGCGGTCATCAGGCTGACCAACTCGCCATTGAGCAGCATTTTGATCACCAAACCCGCCGCCAGCGGCGTAATGGCATAGACGCCGGAGTGGATCTTCACTCCCGCCGGCACGCCAAGCACTGGCAAAGCGTTACCCACTGTGCTGAGTATGTCTCTGGCCGTGCCATCGCCACCGGCAAACAGCAGCAAATCCGGTTTAAGCTGTTGCGCCAGCACCCTGACCAGCGCGTTGGTATCTTCATCTGTACTGGGCTCGGCGCTCTGGTGCCAAACCTGGGTATCAAAGCCCATTTCCCTTGCAAGGGTTTCACCGAGTAATCCGCTGCCTGTGTGGATCTCAATGTGATCCTTGAAGGGCAACAGCACCTCAAGGGCACTGCGCATTCTTTCCTGGGCGCGGGGTTGTGCACCTTTTTCTAGTGCCAGCTGCGCAACACGATCGCTGCCCTTAAGGGCAACACTGCCACCCAATCCGGCGAACGGGTTAATCAGTAATCCCAGTTGAAATCGTCTGTCCTTCATCTCATTCCCTGATCATCCAAGCTCATTCAGTCATAACTGGCATAGCGGTATTCAGCGTTCTGGGTTCCAATGCAATAAAACAGACCGCCAACATAGACAGGAGTGCACAGCAGGCGGCAAATACCCAGGTCCAGGTGGCACCGCTACCATCACCCCAGATATAACCGCAAATCCAGATCCCAGTGCGCCCCCCAGACCAAATCCCAGGCTGGCGTACAGAGCCTGGCCCTGACTCTGGTGACCTTTATCAAAATGCTGATAGACGAACTGAATCGATGCGGCATGTACCAAACCAAAGGTAAAAGCATGCAACAACTGACTGAGGACGATAATCCACAAATGCTGGACACCAAAGGCCATCACCAACCAGCGAATTGCGGTCAGCAGAATACCGATGACCATCAGCGGCATCACACCGCAACAATCGCGGTGCCAGCATAAACATACCGATCTCGGCTATGACTCCCAACGCCACCATGATACCGGCCAGTGATTCACTGAATCCAGCCTGCTTCAGATACAACACCAAAAAACCATAGAAAGGTCCGGCGCTCATCTGCAGCAGCAAAGCTGACAGTAAGAACCAGAAGACGGCGGGACTCCAGATTTTAGCGGGAGACACAGAACTGTCAGCCAACTGTTGCCGCTCAGCACACAGCGGAATGGCACAGGCCAGCATGCCCAGAAACAGTATCATCCCCAGAGAAAGCACGATGCTGGCACCAAAGTATTCGATAGCAAAACCGCCACCGACCACCAGGCAGATATAACCAGCACTACCCCAGCTGCGAATGGCCCCATAGCGCTGTGGATTATTTCCCAGTGCATCCAGGATCACCAGCTCCAGCTGCGCCAGAATGGCTTCCAGAAGAAGGTATATACCACCAGGCTGATAGCAAGAGACATGAGGCTGCCTTCAAAAAAGAAACTAGTGTATGTCACCGCAGCGGCAGCAGCGCCTATTTTTACCAGCTCGACCCACATGCCGGTGCGGTCGGCGACCTTGGCCCAGATATTGGGTGCTATGACGCGGGTGCCCATCGCAATCGCCAGCAAGATCCCGATCTCCTGGGGATTAAAGCCACGACTTTCGAAAATACACCCAGATAGGGCACCATCACACCGAGAATAGAATAAAAGAAGAAGTAACAGGCGCTCAGCCAAAACAGCTGCTGAGCCTGTTTTTTTTCCTGGGGTACAGCCTAGGTCATTTACGCATTCCCAAAACTGGAGTGCCACTTATCACGCCCTGATTCTGGGCGCGATGACGCAGCAGATGGTCCATCAGTACAATCGCCAGCATCGCCTCGGCGATGGGCACAGCGCGGATGCCCACACAGGGATCGTGACGACCTTTGGTCACCACTTCGGCAGACTCTCCACGGACATTGATACTCTCCCCGGGCACACTGATACTGGAGGTGGGTTTGAGCGCCATATGCGCCACTACCGGCTGTCCGGAGGAAATCCCACCAAGTATGCCACCGGCGTGATTGGACTCAAACCCCGCAGGCGTCATCAGATCTCTGTGCTGTGAGCCTTTTTGGGTGACCACGGCAAAACCATCACCGAGTTCCACGCCTTTAACTGCATTAATGCCCATCAGTGCATGGGCAATATTGGCATCCAGTCGGTCAAATACCGGCTCCCCCAGCCCCACTGGCACATTGGTGGCGACCACTGAGACCTTGGCACCGATTGAATCACCGTTTTTTTTCAGCTCGCGCATATACTCATCCAGCGCTTCAAGCTTGCCGGCATCGGGGAAGAAAAACGGGTTTTGTTCAATCTGTTCCCGTTCAACAAGGTCGGCGCTAATGGGCCCAAGTTGTGACAGGAAGCCGTAGATCTCGATGCCATGTCGCTGACTCAGGTATTTTTTGGCAATGGCACCAGCGGCCACGCGCATGGCCGTTTCCCTGGCAGAGGCACGTCCGCCGCCACGGTAATCGCGCAGACCATATTTTTGTTGATAGGTGTAGTCGGCGTGTCCCGGACGGAACAGTTCTTTGATATTGGAATAGTCCTGACTGCGCTGATCTGTGTTTTCAATCAGCAAGCCAATCGAGGTGCCCGTAGTTTTACCCTCAAACACCCCGGACAGAATACGGACTTCATCGGCTTCGCATCGGGCAGTGGTGTATCTGGAAGTCCCCGGACGGCGGCGATCCAAATCCTGCTGCATATCCTGCTCAGACAACTCAAGTCCCGGCGGGCAACCATCGATGATGCAGCCCAGCGCCACACCATGGCTTTCACCGAACGTGGTCACCACAAAATTCTGGCCTATGCTGTTTCCCGACATCCGTTTTCTCTTCCTCTTTTTTTGTAGGGTTTCTCAGAGTAATGTTATTTTTCTGTCGCACGCCTCTGCATGACATTCAGTTCAACACAGGGCTGCCAGAGCCATTACTTCCTAATTCCTGTAGTTGGCGAACAGTGATTCATTTTCAACCAGCTGATCACGGGTCAGAATAAAGACCCCGTCACCACCATTCTCAAAGTTCACCCAGGTGAAAGGCACTTCCGGAAACTGTTCCATCAGGTGTACCATAGAGTTACCCACTTCTACTACCAGCACCCCGTCTTCGGTCAGATAGTCAGCAGCATTAGCCAGAATGCGTTTGGTAATATCCAGTCCATCACGGCCAGACGCTAGGCCGATTTCCGGCTCATGGTGATACTCCTTGGGCATATCATCAATGTCTTGCTGATCCACATAAGGTGGATTGGAGACGATCAGATCATACTGTGGTCCTTTGGGAATGGCGCTGAACAGATCCGATTGCATCGGGAATACTCTGTCCATCACCCCCAGGTTTTCCACGTTAATCTGAGCAACATCCAGTGCATCTTCGCTGATATCCAGAGCATCCACTTCGGCATATTCAAATTCATAGGCGCAGGCGATGGCAATACAGGCGCTGCCGGTACACAAATCCAGGATCCGCTTCACCGGTTTGTTATACAGCCAGGGCGAAAAGCCGTTCTGAATCATCTCGCCAATCGGCGATCTTGGCACCAAAACCCTTTCATCCACATAAAACTGCAGACCACAGAAATAGGCGACATTGGTCAGATAAGGCACAGGCACCCGCTCACGGACGCGACGCAAAATCAGCTCGGCAATCTTGTGCTTTTCACTGCTGGTCAGATTGGCATGAATAACCTGCTGCCCCAGTTCATCGGGCAAATGCAGGGCATGCAGCACCAAAGCCACAGCTTCATCCCACCCATTGTCGGTGCCATGACCATAATGAATACCCGCATCATTAAAGCGACTGACCGCCCAGCGCAGCATATCGCCAATGGTTTTCAGTTCAGTAACAGCTTCATCTACAAAGATCTTGTCCAAAACAGACTCCTGCAATCAATTTGCCGCCATTGTAACTGATGAGAGACGACAAACGACAGCAAACATTCCCGTTCAACAGTGGATTTGCCACCCGGATAACTCACACAAATGACGAGGTTAAGGTAAAATGCCGCCATGAATACTAAAAAGCCCCATCAAACCAACGATTCCTTCGCGGAAATCTTCGCTGATGTCAAACCTCTTACGCAGGACCGGCAGCACTTTGGCACACCTTTAAAAGACAAAGTTAAACTGGTTGAAAGGGTGGTGACTATCGAGGCTGACAGTTACTTTTCCGACACCTATCAGCCGCTGTTGCCGGTGCAAGGGCCGATGCGTTGGATGCGTCCGGACTGTGACAGTTTTGAGCTCAAGCGTCTTCGCCGAGGAGACTATGTCCCTGAACTGCTGCTGGATCTGCACGGCTACCGACAGAGCGAAGCCAAGCTGGAGCTGGCGGCGCTTATCCATGCCTGCGTTAAAGAAAACATTCACTGTTGCTGCATAATGCATGGCTATGGCACCGGCATTCTCAAGCAGCAAACACCAATGTGGTTGGTACAGCATCCCAAAGTCAAAGCCTTTCATCAGGCGCCAAAAGAATGGGGGGGAGATGCAGCCTTGCTGGTACTTGTGGACATTGACGGTGAACATTACCGCAGGTAATTCGCTTCAAGACTCCACATAGGCAGGTCAACAACATGGCTGATGATACCGATCATCAGAAAGTGTGATGAGAAAGTGGCAATACGGGATGACGGACGCAGCCATCACAAGACCAGCGCAATCCTGTCACCTGACGTTTAACGGGCGTTTTAGCAGCAGTTCAGTTTAACTCGCGGTTACGCAAAGAGCGGAAACTCCTCTGCGTTTGCTGCAGCGCCGGCTCCCGTTTCATGCTCAGTCGATAGAGTGCGGAGCTGCCAGCCAGCCCAGACTGGCGCGCTCACCATGCACATCAATCATGCCGATAGCCGATGTGGCAAACAAAGGCGGCTCAACCCCACCGACAATATCACTGACCAGATACCCCAGCAGTGGCATATGAGAGATCACCAGAACTTTATCTGCCTTACAATGCATGGCGTAGGCCTGGATCAATGATGCAGCTTTGGCAGGATCGGCATTGGGCAGCAACTCATCCAACATCATGAACTTGCAGGGCTCGGGGAATTGACTGACGACTTCCTGCCAACTCTGCTGCGCACGCAGATAAGGGCTGAGCAATACCAGATCAAATGCAGCAACATGGCCCGTTAACCAATTGGCCATTTGACGGGTTTGGTAACGACCCAAATCAGTCAGCACTCTCTCACGGTCTGACAACGCATCGAAGCTGGCCTCGCCATGCCTCATTAAAAACAGCTGCATTCTTGTCTCGCTTCAGGATTGTTATTGCTTTTTGGGTAATTGTATCCCCTTTTACCTGCCGTAAAAACTGCTCAAGGGTAATCTTTAGTCGAGTATGTCCAGTTTGTTTGCCAAACGCCGCGACTGGTCTCAATATATTAGGCTGACTATTCCAATGGAGTCAGCTCTTGTCTTCTCAATCAGCGCCCATTTTCAGTCCCAATGACAGCCGCCAATACCGCTATCTAACGTTAAATAATGCCCTGAGAGTTCTGCTTGTTCAGGATGAGCAATCGCAGCAGGCCGCAGCCTCAATGGCGGTGAATGTCGGTCACTTTGATGATCCTCTGAACCGTCCGGGAATGGCACACTTCCTTGAGCACATGTTGTTTCTTGGTACCGAGCAGTATCCCGAACCCGCTGAATATCATGCTGTTATCAACCGCCATGGTGGTAGCAACAACGCCTGGACCGGAACAGAGCACACAAATTTTTTCTACAGTCTGGATGCCGATGCCTTTGAAGCCTCACTGGCCCGATTCAGCCAATTTTTTATCGCTCCCTGTTTTAACCTCGATCTGGTCGACAGAGAGCGTCAGGCAATTGAGGCTGAATACAGCATGAAGCTAAAGGATGATATCCGCCGCGTATATCAGGTGCACAAGGAGACGGTCAATCAGGCTCATCCATTTTCAAAATTTTCAGTGGGAAATCAAATCACCCTGGGAGGCGATAAAACGCAGCTGCGCGATCAGCTGCTGCAATTTTACCATGCCCATTACAGTGCCAACCTGATGACCCTGTGCCTGGTTGCTCCCCTGTCCCTGGATACATTAGAGCAACTGGCACTGCAATATTTTGACGGTATTGAAAATAAACAACTTACCAAGTGCTACCCCTCTGAGCCTCTGTATCGGGCCAAAGAGCTTACCCGGGAAATACTGATCGTCCCGCTGAAAGAGCAAAAACATCTGACCATCAGCTTCGCGCTTCCCGGGATAGACAGCTATTATCGCACCAAACCCCTGACCTTTATCAGTCACTTGCTTGGCAATGAATCACAGGGAAGTTTACTGCATTACTTCAAGGAACAGGGATGGGCCACCGCCTTGTCTGCCGGTGGCGGGATCAACGGCTACAACTTCAAAGATTACAATATCAGAATTCAACTGACGGACGCCGGATTCGCGCGGATTGATCACCTGATAGAAGCCTGCTTTGCATTTATCCAATTGGTAAAGGAGCACGGGTTACAAGACTGGCGCTATGGTGAGCGGGCCAGCCTGCTGGAAGTGGCATTCCGTTTCCAGGAACCGATAAAGCCGATGGATCTGGCCAGTCATTTAAGCATTAACATGCAGCACTACGACGCCATGGACATTATCTATGGCGATTACCGTATGGATGGTCTAGACATTGATGAGAGCCTGACGTTGCTGCAATACATGACACCATCCAATATGCGCCTGCAGTTGATTGCCCCTGGGCTTGACACCGACAGGCAGGCAAAGTGGTACCACACCCCCTATCTTTGCCGGCCTATTGCCCCTGAGCGATTGGCAAGATGGCAACATCCCGGCACGATTAGCGACCTTGCACTGCCACAGGCCAATCCCTTTATTGTCAGCAAACCGCAGGTCAGGCCAGGAGGCAGTGAGTCACCGGTTCCCAGAGTCGTTGCAGAAGGGAAAGGTTACCTGATCTGGCACAAGAAAGATGATGAATTCCAGGTACCCAAAGGCCATATATATCTGTCTCTGGATTCAGAGAAAGCCAGCTCTACGCCAAGAGAAGCGGCGCTGACACGATTGTATGTAGAGATGCTGCAGGACTATCTGACTGAGTACACCTATAACGCAGAAGTCGCCGGGCTGAACTACACCATCTATCCCCATCAGGGCGGTTTGACATTGCACCTGTCAGGCCTCACCGGCAACCAGGAGAAACTGCTGGCCCTGATAATCGAAAAAGCCAGAGAAAGAAACTTCTCACCTTCCCGTTTCCAGGCAACCAAGCGTCAACTGCTGCAGGCTTGGTATAACACCGGCCAAGCCAAACCCATCTCTCAACTGTTCACCAGTCTGGCAGTCACGCTGCAGCGACGCAGTTACGAACCCGCCAAACTGGCGGAGCAGCTGGAGGATGTTACCTTGGATGATCTGCACGAACATGTGCGGGCATTTTACGAAAGAATCCATCTTGAGGGTCTGGTTTACGGTGACTGGCTTGAATCCGAAGCCGAACAGCTGGCCCACAGACTCAATCTGATTCTGTCACTGGTATCTTCACCCAATGAGGAATCTGAACGTCAATTGGTGGATATATCCGGTCGGGGAACACTACTGAGAGAATTGAATATCCCGCATCCGGACAGCGGCATTATCGTGTATTACCAGTCGGCCTCGACTGAATCGCGGGAGATAGCGTTGTTTAGTTTGCTTAATCACACCATGTCATCCTCATTTTTCCATGAACTGAGAACCCAAAAGCAATTGGGCTATATGGTGGGGACCGGCTACCTGCCGCTGCACCGGCATCCGGGTATGATCTTCTATATTCAATCACCCAGTGCCGGACCGCTGACCCTGTTGCAGGCCATCGATGAATTTATCGCAGACTTTAACTACGCTGTGATGCAAATTACCAGGGATCAATGGGAACACACCAAGCGCGGTCTGATCCAGCAGGTTATGGAGCATGATGCCAATCAGAAGACCCGCAGCCAGCGGTATTGGGCCAGCATAGGTAACAAAGACTACAGCTTTAACCAAAGGGAGCAGGTCGTTGCCCAAATCAGTCAGCTCAGTCGCTCAGATTTGATTGGATTCAATATGACCCACCTGCGAACTAAACATGCCAACAGACTGGTGATCTACAATTGCGGTGACCAACCGGGAGGCCAGCAGCAACTGCAACACGGCACGCTCATCACCGACCTCAGACAGTTTAAAAGTCAGGCAAACAAATTCAGCCTGTAAGAAACGCTCGCTGGCGACATTTATCAGCAAACTGCCCATCAGCACCCCATACAACTGATGGGCAACCCAGACTGGTTACAGCAGATCCAGGCGCAATTGTCCTGTTTAAATATCTGCTGCAAAATGGTCTGGCTCCCAATGAAAAAGCGGCATTAATCAGCCGCTTTTTCATTGGGTTTAAACACTGTCAGCGTTAAGCTGAGAAGAATCGCCCGTCTTCTGCCGCCATCTTCTTAAGCAGTTCACAGGGTGCAAATCTGTCACCAAACTGCTGCTGATAACTGACCAGCATCTCTACCAAACGCTGACTACCCAAGCTATCCATATAGCGGAATGGCCCACCAAGGAAGGGCGGAAAACCGATACCAAACAGTGCACCGATATCACCATCTCTAGGTGAAGCGATAATACCTTCTTCCAGACAACGGGCCGCCTCATTAAGCATCTGCACAATGCAGCGACAGGAGATCTGATTGTGTTCCAGCGCGCCGGAGGGCGTAATACCCAGCACTGAGTACACAGTCTCATCCACCTTCTTGCTCTTCTTGGGCGCTTTGTCGCCATAGCAGTAGAAACCTTTGCCGTTTTTGCGGCCTTTGCGGTCATCCGCCATTAATTTGTCGAACGCTGCCGGAGCCTCAAAGCGGCTGCCAAGCTCCTTCTCCAGGATGGGGGAAATTTTGGCACCAACATCTATACCCACTTCATCGAGTAGGGTGATAGGGCCAACCGGAAAGCCAAACTTAACCAGTGCCTTATCCAGATTTTCCACCGACTGGCCTTCCAGCAGCATCTGAGCCGCTTCATTCATATACAGCGCCAGAATACGGTTGACATAAAAGCCAGCACAGTCCTGCACCACTATCGGCGTTTTTCCCTGCTGTTTGGCAAAGGCAACTGTGGTGGCAATGGTCTCGGGCGAAGTGTTGGCGTGAGCAATCACTTCCACCAGCGGCATTTTATCCACGGGTGAGAAATAGTGCAGACCGATCACATTCTCCGGACGCTCAGCGGCCTGAGCTATCTGGGTAATAGGCAAAGAGGAGGTATTGGAGGCGAAAATGGTATCAGGGCCACACTCGCGTTCAATGTCTTTGACCATCTGGTGCTTGAGCGCCAGATCTTCAAACACCGCCTCAACCACTATGTCAGCGTCTTTCACGCCACGATAATCAGTGGTGGTGGTCATCAGTGCCATCAACTTATCCCGCTCGGTCGCGCGCATATGCCTGCGCCTCACTCTGCCATCCAGCAACTTGTAGGCGTAAGACAGGGCATTGGACAACCCCTTCTCGTTGATGTCCTTTACCCGAACCGGAATTTTTGCCTTGGTGGTCGTCACTGAAGCGATACCCCCACCCATCAAACCACCGCCGAGTACCACGGCTTTTTTCACTGCCTTGGGTTTGGTCTCCCCAGCCCCGGTTTCCTTCTTCATTTCGGTAATGGCAAAGAACACCGCCCGCATCGCCGCAGATTCAGGTGTCATTACCAGATCGGCAAAGTGACTGGCTTCCACTTGCAGTCCTTTTTGCATGCCCTTATCCATTCCCTGACGAACACAGTCAATGAGTTTGGACGGCGCAGGGTAATTACCCTGAGTCTTCTTCATCACCTGTTTGGCCGCCTGTTGATAAATAAAGTTGCGACCTGCACTGTTGCTCTCCAGCACCTTGTTCAACAGCGGCTGCTTTGGCTTATGTCTGACTGACTTACCCTTGAGCGCCATTTCAATGGCGGTCTGCTGCAGGATAGAAACAGGCACCATGTCGTCCACCAGCCCCATCTTCAGCGCCTGCTTGGGGCGGATTTGCTTGCCGGTCAGCATCATGTCCAGCGCAGTGGTCACGCCCACCAGACGCGGCAGTCGCTGGGTACCGCCACCACCGGGCAAAAGTCCCAACTGCACTTCCGGCAGCCCCAGCAGGGTTTTGGCATCGTCACTGCACACCCTTTGGTGACAAGCCATGGCCAACTCCAGCCCACCCCCCAGACAGGCACCGTGGATCGCCGCCACCACCGGAATATTCAAAGCTTCCAGCTGGGCAAACACCTGATGCCCTTGGCTGGAAAGGGTTCTGGCATCGTCGGCAGTTTTGCAGGCATCCAGCATGCCGATATCGGCGCCGGCAACAAAGGAGTCAGGCTTACCGGAAATCAGCACCAGCCCCTTGATGGAGTTATCGCTCTGAATTTCATTGAGCACCTGGGTCACTTCATCGGCAAATTCCCCTTTGAGGGTATTCATGGTTTCGCCGGGAACATCCATCACCAACAGAGCAATACCATCTTCACGGCGCTTGAGGTTAAAAGTCTTTTCCATGACGATCACTCCACTTCCACTATCATTGCTGCACCCAAACCACCAGCTGCGCAGGCCGTGGTCAATCCAATCCCGCCACCGCGGCGCTTAAGTTCGTTACAGAGCTGAGTGATCAACCGGGTACCGGTTGCCGCAAAGGGGTGGCCGTAAGCCAAAGAGCCACCCTGCACGTTGAACTTATCCATGTCAATTTCACCGATGGCACGATTACGCCCCAGTTTTTCTTCGGCAAATTTCTTTGAGCCAAACATCTTCATATTTGCCAGCGCCTGAGCCGCGAACGCTTCATGCATTTCAATCAACGTCAGGTCTTCCAGCTCCATACCGGCGCGGGCCAGCGCCACAGGCGTGGCATAGGAGGGCCCCATCAGCATGTCTTCCCACACATCGATAGCAGCAAAGGCATAGCTTTTGATATAACCAATTGGCTGGTAGCCCAGCGCCTTGGCCTTGGCTTCACTCATCAGAATAACAGCAGAAGCGCCGTCGGTCAGTGGCGTGCTGTTGGCTGCAGTCACTGTGCCGTGTTTGCGGTCAAATACGGGTCTCAGTTTGGCGTAAGAGGCCAAGTCTGAGTCTTTGCGAATGTTGTTGTCCCCGTCAATAAAGGACTTGTAGGGCGGTACATGGGCCACCATCACTTCATCACTGAGCACACCTGAATCCCAGGTATTGGCCGCCAGTGTGTGAGAACGGTGAGCCAATGCGTCCTGATCGGCACGGTTGATACCATGGGTCTTGGCCATCTGCTCAGCGGTCTGCCCCATGGACAGGCCAGTGGTGTATTCCGCCACCGCCGGCGGTACCGGCAACAGATCTTTCAATCCCAGACGACGGAAAATGGCCAGTTTCTGGCCAAAGCTTCTGGCCTTGCTCAAATCCACCAGCGCCCGCGCCAGTTTTTTGGAGACACCAATAGGCAACACAGAGGAGGAATCGGCGCCACCGGCCATACCAATTTCGATATTACCGGCCATGATGGACTCGGCAATATTCACGGTCGATTGAAAACTGGTGGCACAGGCACGGGTAACACTGTAGGCGTCGGTCGCCACATCCATGCCTGTAGTAAGCACAATTTCCCTGGCGATATTGGGAGCGGCAGGCATCTGCACCACCTGACCGTACACCAGTTGCTGGATAAGCTTTGGGTCAAGCTCGGTACGGGCAATCAGTTCATTCACTACCATGGCGCCCATTTCCAGCGCCGATACTCCGTGAAACGCCGTCGCTTGCTTGGCAAATGGCGTCCGCAGCCCCGCGACTATGGCTATCCTCTCGCCACGGCGGTTGACCAATTCTTGTCTGTCACTCATTTGTCACCCTTATTCCTTGCCGGGTCATGGCTCGACACGGCTAAATTGTCATGCGTTAAAACCGTCCCTGCTTCCCTGAAAACAACACTTCGGCGTGTATCTTCGGGAAAATACCGACAGGTCAGACCAATAGAAGTGTGAACCGATTCTAACTTCTTGCCAGCAAGTTTTAAACACCTGTTTGCATTTTGCTGTATAACGGTTGCCAGCAAGTGCTCTGCGCTCTGTCACCCCAGGCTGAGACTCCTTTTTCTCCGGTAAATGTCTGCTGCTTACTTAACCTCCAGCCTGATAACATAATGAGTAAAGAAGGAATTAAATTCTGTCCATAAGTGAATGGCTCCCTTGCAACTTATTCAGGAAATGGCAGTCTATGATGAGTATTGGCACTGTACTTGCGCGATAGTCGGTTAGTCGGTGTTGCTCTGGATAGAGGTCTGAGACCGTGATGCCTGTGACATAGAGTAAAGAGAGCCCCATGAAGGATGAACGTCAGTTCGCCTGTAAGCTCAGCTGACTTATAGTTAGTGTCTTCAGATCTGGCAAAGCGCTGACTGCCGCTCAGGGCAGCACTGAACTGAGCCATCAATCTGTGAAATTTGCCATTGTCTGTTTCATTCACGTTGAACAAATTGAGTGTAGCCATGCCGTTAAGTCGATTTCATTCCCTGAAAAGTTATCTTGATCAGTTAATTCTCGGGCAACCTGCACTGACAGAAAATCTGCTCATTGCCCTGATAGCTGATGGTCACCTACTGGTTGAAGGCCCACCGGGTCTGGCCAAAACCCGTGCGGTCAAAGCCCTGTGTGACGCTATCGAAGGAGATTTTCACCGAATTCAGTTTACGCCGGATCTGCTACCGGCGGATTTGACCGGTACCGATATCTACCGCGCCCAGGCTGGCACCTTTGAATTTGAATCCGGCCCTATTTTTCACAATCTGATCTTGGCCGATGAGATCAACCGGGCACCGGCCAAAGTGCAGTCAGCTTTGCTGGAAGCCATGGCCGAAGGTCAGGTGACTGTGGGTAAGAACAGTTACAGGCTGCCTGAGCTGTTTCTGGTGATGGCAACCCAAAACCCGCTGGAAAACGAAGGGACTTACCCACTGCCGGAAGCACAACTGGACCGCTTTTTGATGCATCTGAATCTGGATTATCCGAGTGGTAACACCGAGCTGGAGATCCTGCGGCTATCCCGTAATGAGGCGCTGCATGTCGAGATTACCCGTATCGAGCCGATCTCCCAGCAGGAGATTTTCACCGCCCGCACAGCGGCGCTGGAAATCTATCTGGCGGAAACCCTCGAGCAGTACATAGTCGATATCATCATGGCGACCCGTCAGCCCACCCATTACAGCGAAGAGCTGGCCAGCTGGCTGGATTATGGCGTTAGCCCGAGGGCGACCCAATCGCTGGAGCGTTGCGCTCGTGCCCGCGCCTGGCTGTATAAGAGGGACTATGTCACGCCGGAAGATATTCAGGTTGTTGCCCCCAATGTACTGCGTCACCGCCTGCTGCTGAGCTACCATGCTCAGGCACAGGGAGTCAGCCGGGATCAGGTGATTAACCACATACTGAGTCTGGTTGCCGTCCCCTGATGAACAAAACCACTGAATTCCCCCTGTTTGCCGATGGCTGGCACCTGAGTGAGGCGGAATTGCTCGCCTGTCAGGGCCAGGCCAATGCCATTCCTGACAGACACACTCGCGCCAAGGCGGCGTTAGCCGGGCACAGAGCCGGCAATATCAAAGGCCGAGGGATGGAGTTTGCCGAGGTGCGCCATTATCAGAGCGGTGATGATGTGCGCACCATAGACTGGCGGGTGACCGCCCGTACCGGCAAGGCTCACACCAAGCTGTTTATTGAAGAGCGGGAGAGGCCAATTATCCTGCTGCTGGATATGAGCTACAGCCTGTACTTTGGCTCGACCCTGCTGCTGCAGTCAGTGCAGGCGGCGCATCTGGCTGCCACCCTTGGCTGGAGTGCCATCAATCATGGTGATCGCATCGGCGCCCTTATCGTCAGTGAATCCGGCCAGCTGGAGCTGAAACCCAAGAGCCGTCAGATCGGCATACTGCAGCTCATATCTGGGATCTGCGAAATACATCAGCAACAACTGGAGCACTTCAAAACCGGCAAGCGCAGTGAAGGCCATCTCACGGCAGCCTGTCAGCGGCTGGCCCGTATTGCCAAGCCGGGTTCACTGGTGTGGATCATCTCCGATGGCAGTGGCTTCAATGCCGACTGCATTGGGCCACTGAGCAACCTGAAACGACACTGTGATATAGGCGCCTTTGTGATCACAGATCCCCTGCGTCAGGGCAATCTGAACATGCCGGGAGAATTCAGTCTGCCGGTGCGGGATGGCGATACCGAACGCTTGCTCAATCGCATTCAGTATGAGCAGTGGCTGCATCGCCAGCAGCAACAGCAACAGTTCTTCCTCACCATGATGGACAGACTGCGAGTTCGCACCCGGCTGATTGACGCAGGAAAGACACTGACACAACAACTGGAGCTTTTACGTTCATGACAGCAACGCCTGCTGCGAATGTGCCCGCCAATCCGGCGTTGACACAACTAAAAGATATCCACCTGCCGGAGCAAGTTGGCCTGTGGCCACTGGCTCCGGGCTATTATTTGCTGATAGCGCTGATGGTATTGGCACTGTTGGCAGTCTTTTTGCGGTACCGGCGGCGTCAGGCTCGCCTGGCGGCCTGCCAGCAAGCCAAACATCTGCTTGTCGGGCTGGATATGACATCAGCCGATTATGCGCAAAGGGTCAACACCCTGCTCAAGCGCGCGGCGTTGAGCTACCTGCCAAGAGCCCAGGTTGCCGCGCTGGATGATGCCGCCTGGCTGTCATTGCTGAGCCAGAGTCTGGATCAGGCTCAACGGCAGGAGATATCGGCGCTTTTAGGAAATCGCTTTAGCCCGCGGGCACTGACTCCCCAGCAGGCGGCATCGCTGAAAAGCCTGGCCGTCCGCATCCTTGAGCAACTCCCCACCGCCATGGCAAACGTCCCTTCCCGGGAGGCCAAATCATGTTGAGTCTTGAATGGCCATGGCTGTTGTTGTTACTGCCACTGCCGCTGTTTGTCCGCAATAAACAACAGCAGCAACAACGCGGTGGCGAGTTGCACATGCCCGGTATTGCCCAAACAACTACCAGCACGCTGAAGGTAAAACCCGGAGTCAACCGCTGGTTTTATCTGCTGATGTGGGCAGCGCTGGTATTGGCCTGTGCCCGGCCACAATGGTTGGGCGAGCCGATTGATATTCCCACCAAAGGTCGGGATCTGATGGTAGCCGTGGATCTGTCCGGCAGTATGCAGATTGAGGATATGGCCATAGGCGGGCGAACGCTGGACAGATTCTCCGTAGTTCAGCAGGTTGTCAGCGACTTTATCGATCAACGAAAAGGTGATCGCCTGGGGCTTATTCTGTTTGCCGATCACGCCTATCTGCAAACTCCGCTGACAGCAGACCATCGCTCGGTGGCACAATACATGCGAGAAGCGCAAATCGGTCTGGTAGGTAAACAAACCGCCATCGGGGAAGCCATTGGTCTGGCCGTCAAACGCTTTGAACAGGTACAGGACAGTAACCGGGTGCTAGTACTGCTGACCGACGGCAGCAATAACGCCGGTAATATCGACCCGATACAGGCTGCGAAAATCGCCGCAGAGCGGGGCGTGACTATTTACACCATAGGCGTAGGTGCTGATGTGATGGAGCAAAGGGGCTTCTTCGGCAGTCGGCAGGTCAACCCATCTAGCGATTTGGATGAATCGACCCTGCAGGATATTGCCAACATCACCCATGGGCAGTATTTTCGCGCCCGCAACCCCCAGGAACTTCAGCAAATCTATCAGGAGATCAATAAGTTGCAACCCGTAAGCCGGGATGAACAAAGCTACCGCCCCAAATCCGAACTGTTTTACTGGCCGCTGGCATTTATGCTGCTGCTCAGTGTCGGTCTGGCACTGTCCCAGGCCGGGGTATTGTCGCTGCCAGCCAAGGGGAGAAGGTCATCATGAGGCTGCACTTTATTCGTCCAGAATGGCTGCTGGCGCTGGTGCCGTTGGCGTTGCTGCTGGCTTGGCTGTGGAAAACCAAAGGTCAACGCTCTGCCTGGCAAAGCTATATCGCCCCCCATTTGACCCTAGTACTGTTAACGCCCGGTGGCAAACAGCGCCCTCATCGCCTGACACTACTGACCATGATTTGGCTGCTTGGCACCCTGGCGCTGGCCGGTCCTGCCGTCAATAAGCAGCCCCTGCCGGTATTTTCCAGTGATCAGGGCCGGGTGATAGTGCTGGATATGTCCAAATCCCTATATGCCACAGATCTGGCACCCAACCGCCTGACCCAGGAGAAATTCAGGGCAACGGATCTGCTCAACGGCCTGAAAGACGGGGAAACCGCCCTGGTGGCATACGCAGGTGATGCCTTTACTATCAGCCCCATGACCACAGACAGGCAGACACTGCTGAATCTGCTGCCCACCCTGAACCCGGATATTATGCCGGTGCAGGGCTCAAATCCGGATTCCGCCATCAGCCTTGCCAAGCAATTACTGGCACAAAGCGGTCATCGGCAAGGTGACATCATACTGCTGACCGACGGCATCAGCCCGGGTCAGTATGATGACAGCCTGTCGCAGCTTAAAGGGAGCAACTATCGACTGGCGGTGCTGGCCATGGGAACCGCTCAGGGCGCACCGATAAGGTTGCCGGATGGCCAGCTGCAGCGTGACAACGCCGGCGATGTGGTGGTTGCCAAAACTGACTTTGGTCTGCTGGGGCGACTGGCTACCGCCACAGGTGGCATTATGGTGCCTTTCAACCCCGATGGTTCAGGTGTTCCGGCCCTGCTTACCTGGTTGGATAAAGGTGCCGATCAGGCCAAAGACACAGGTATCAAAGGTGAGCAATGGCAGGATCTAGGGCCTTATCTGGCACTGCTGTTATTGCTGCCTGTGCTTTACAGCTTCCGCAGCGGGATCCTCGCATGCATCAGCTTGCTGGTAATAAGCCAGCCTCAGCCGGCGCATGCTGCCAACTGGTGGCAGGATTTATGGCAAACCCCCAATCAGCAGGGACAATCAGCCTTCGACAGTCAGGCCTACCAGAACGCCGCCAATCTGTTTGAAGACAGCAACTGGCGTGGCAGTGCCCATTACAAGGCCGGGGATTATGAAAAGGCACTGGCCGAATTTCAGCGGGATGAATCCGCTATAGGTCAGTTCAATCAGGGCAACGCCAGAATGCAAATGGGGCAATTGGATGAGGCGATTGCCAACTATGAAGCGGCACTGAAACAGAACCCTGACTTTGCCGATGCAAAAGCCAATCTGGCGCTGGCAAAACAACTGAAAAAACAGCAGGAACAACAAGGTCAGCAGAACCAGCAGGGGCAGCAGAACCAACAGGGTCAGCAGAACCAACAGGGGCAGCAGAACCAACAGAACCAGCAGAACCAGCAGAACCAGCAGGAGCAGCAGAACCAACAGGGTCAGCAGAACCAACAGGGGCAGCAGAACCAGCAGAACCAGCAGAACCAGCAGAACCAGCAGAACCAGCAGGAGCAGCAGAACCAACAGGGTCAGCAGAACCAACAGGGGCAGCAGAACCAGCAGGAGCAGCAGAACCAACAGGGTGATAAGCAACCCAACGAAGCCAGTTTGCAGGCTGATGTCAACCCGTCTACTCAATCAGAGGATCAGGACAAGCAGGCAGACGCCAAAGCTGCTGCGCAACTGAAGGAGGAGATGGGGGAGCAGCCATCAAACGGCAGCATTGCGCCTTCTGAGTTATCGACAGCGCCGCTGCCGGAAGAGATGCAACGGGCACTGCGCGCGGTAACCGATGATCCTCAGGTATTGCTGCGCAACAAGATGTTACTTGAGTACCAAAAACGCCGTATGAGAGGCGAACAACCAAAGGACACTGAACAGTGGTAAAAAAAGCGATTCTTCTGTTTTTGTTGATGCTGCTCACGCCTCTGTCGGCGCTAGCAGCAGTCACCAAAGTGGACGCTTCTGTCGATAAAAATCCCGTGATGGAGGGCGAATACTTTGTACTGACAGTCACGGCCGACGGCAACCTGGACGCTTCGGCACTGAATACCTCGGCGCTGGGCAAAGACTTTGTGGTCGGGCGCACCAGCGTTGGGCACAGCACCCAGATAGTGAACTTTGACACCAGCAAGCAAACCAGCTGGCAGATTCTGCTGGCCCCCAAGCAGATCGGCAATTTCACTATCCCCGCCTTTTCCATCGACGGCGTGAAGTCTCAGCCCATCAGCCTCAAAGTCGTCAAGGCGGGCAGCGATGCCGGTCAATCCAAACTGGTGTTTATCGATACGTCCCTGTCCGCCAATAAAGTCTATGTCGGTCAGTTGCTGCTTTATAAAGTGAAGCTGTATCTGGGCGCAGATCTGCAGCGCGGTGTACTGAATGCACCCACCCTCAACGGCGCCGAGCTGAAGCAACTGGGTGAAGATCAGGACAAGCAGGAAATTGTCGACGGCAAACGTTACCGGGTCATTGAACGTACCTATGGCATCACTGCAACTGATGCCGGCACCCTGAATATCGGTCCGGCCACTTTCCAAGGTGACGTAATGGTAAACGGCAACGGTAACCGCGACAGCCTGTTTGGCTTTGGCTTCGGTGACAGCCGTATGGTTCAAACCGCCAGCAAGTCGCTCAGGGTCGAGATTCTGCCCAAACCTGCCCACTACCAGGGTAAGTGGCTGGTTGCCGATCTGGTTTCATTGCATGATATTTATGGTAAGCAGCAACAATATCAGGTGGGTACGCCTATCACCCGTACCGTAACCTTGCTGGCCTCCAATGCCGAAGATACTGCACTGGCTGATTTAACTATCCAGGTGCCTGATGGATTTAAGGCGTACCCGGAAAAAGCCCAGCGGGAAAATATCGTGCGCAATGGCCAGCTGGTTGCCAAACTCACCCAGACGATTGCCATGGTCCCTTCCAAAGCCGGTACTTTTACCCTGCCGGAAATCAGAGTGCCCTGGTGGAATCCTCACCTGCGCAAACAGGAATATGCGCTGCTGCCGGCACAAGTCATTGAAGTCGCCCCCGCGCCATCGCAGACTGCTGACCTTACCCCGGTCGCTACAACGCCTCAACCACAAACACCTGCAGTTGGACCTCAAACAGTCGTCACCGCTGCCGGATACTGGCCATTGCTGACCGGTGTATTTGCCTTACTGTGGCTGATCACTCTGATACTTTGGCGCCGGGCCGCCACACAGGCGCCACGAGTCCCCCATGTTGCAGTGGCCCCAAATAGCCATTCAACGGCTGACACCAAAGCGGTGCTGACTCAGGCCTGTCGCGAACGCTCAGCCTCCCGGGCACTCATGGCATTGCAGCAACATATCAGCGAGCAAATGGGTAGCCCTCTGTCGCTGGCCGATATCCGCAGTCAATTTCCCGAACTGCAAGCCAGCATTGATACCCTTCAAGGCGCTGGATACAGCCGAGACAGCTCGGCACCGGATTTTGACGCCATACTCAAAACCATCCTTGCCGCAAAAGTCGCAGCTAGGCGTCAACCGACTCCAGGTCTGGCACCGTTAAATCCCCATTAACCCCGCCCATGTGTTAATGCCGATCGTTTAACTAGTTGAACGATCTTTCAGGGGGCTTCATAATCAGCCGCGACCTAAGTTGCGGCTGATTTTTTATATCTGAATTTTTTAAAGAGCGACTCGTGACCGCTGAGTTTTGCCAAGCGCGGGATATTGATGTTTTTGCCAAACACGTTCCCATGGATTGGGTGGCTAAAGCTGTGCAGCAAACAGGCCGGGCGTCACTTCGTACCCGCTTCCCGGCAGAGCAAGCTGTCTGGTTGGTGTCATACCAATCCGCATAGAAGATTGATCTCATCAGAGCCATGTCAGCCATTCGAGTACAAGCGAAATTGGTGACGGTATAGTGGTTCTCTGGCTAAACAATTTGGTGCCGTAATCGTGTGACTGACAGGCTCCCGTAGGGCGACTTTTAAAGGCGTGCATACTGCCCAGAGCCCTCTTGATTTATCCCGATAGACCTTCGATTGCTCTGATTGTCTTCACACCTTTAAATTCTCGCTGAGTGACTAACCTCCTATGCGGATTGGTATTAGGTATTGGTTTGATGCGTAACCGCTCGATTGAGCAAGTCTGTGACAAGCTGTCACTGGCTTTTCCCGATGCCAAAGGGGATGTCAAAGGGTTTATCACTTCGTGCCTATGTCCCAATACTTATCCTTACTTATCCTGTGGATGCTTTGCTCAAAGTCTATTGGCAGCGCAACACCAGGTTGAGCCTCTGAGGATTAGTTTCATTAATGCACTGTTTTTAATACAAGGTGAGTTGGGTTGGGGCGATGGAGGGAGTCCGGGAACTATTCCGCAGCATTTGAAAAGATTGCAGGAAAATGGCAAAAGGTTAATTTTGCCGCAAAAGAGAAAGCGGCCCAGCTACCCTCCCGTGGTGCTTAAGAAACCCGCTAAGTACCCCAATAAAAATGCCACTCGCCCTTAGGAAGGTGCGAACAAGTCCTCGCACTTTCCTTAAGCGAGTGGCATTAAGTGGATGTGTTTCCTTTATTAACATCGGCTAAGGCCGATGTTTTTTATGTTCAGAATTCAGCTAGCATAAAATTTGAGTATCTACATCGACTATAAAAATGATGACAAATTGGCGAAAGAAGAAGTCAGCGCAGTCGGTCAACTCTGACAGGCTGAATAAACAGCGACTTTATGACAGCTTGGTTCGGGCACTACACACAGACATATTCAGATATGCTTTCTGGCTGTGCGGCGATAAACAGATAGCAGAAGACATCACTCAGGAAACCTTTCTGAGGGCATGGAAATCGCTGGACTCGCTGAAGGACGAAAAAGCGGCAAAAGCGTGGCTGTTCACCATCCTAAGGCGGGAAAACTCACGCCGGTTCGAACGCAAACAGTTTGACTTTTTCGATGTGGAGCAGGACAGCCTGTCAGACAGTGGTAACCTGACCCATGAAGAGCACGCCGAGCAATATTGGATCCGCAGGCAGATCGCCCGACTGGAACCTGAGTATCGGGAGCCTTTGATGTTACAGATTATCGGCGGCTTCAACGGCGATGAAATCGCAGAATTGCTGCGGCTAAATCGCAACACAGTGATGACCCGGTAATTCAGGGCCCGTAATCAATTGAAAGACGCATTGGAGCATAACGAGATCAGAGGTCAATCCAAATGGATGAGTTAGAATTTCGCCGTCAAGCCTATACCAACCCGCGAAACCGCGAAACCGCGAAACCGCGAAACCGCGAAACCGCGAGCAGGAGTTTATGGATGCCGCACAAACAAGCCCTGAACGTCAACAATTTTACAGGATCTCAATCAGCTGAATGCAAAACAGACAAAGGCGATGCAGGTAGATGTGCCTGCAGGCTTGGCTGATCGTCTACGGTTTAATCAGCAACTGGCCGAGCAGTAACCCAGCCCTAAACTGGCCCCCTGCTGTTTAAGGCTATGGCGGCGTCGGTAGCCATGGAATTGAGAGCCGGCCATGCCGCGTGGGCACCAATCGCCCTCAGTAAACATACCATTCACAGGGTATCAGACGCACCTCACTTGTTGGTGATTTGTAAATTAGGTTGCACGCCTGATACAATACCGCCCATTGGGATACCGGGCCAGATACGGATCATCATCCTCTGTTTTGATATATTTCCAACAATAACAATAAGTGGGATCATCATGACTGTTGAATTACCCATTCTGCTCACTTTTGCCGGTTATCTTATCCTGATGCTGGCCATTGGCTTTTGGGCCTACAAGGCCACCGACTCGGTCGATGACTACATATTGGGCTACCGCAAAATGGGGCCAGCCGTCACGGCACTGAGTGTCGGTGCATCCGATATGTCAGGCTGGCTGCTGCTGGGACTGCCCGGCGCAGTTTATATGCATGGGCTCAGCGAAATCTGGACTGGTGTCGGCCTGCTGATCGGCGCCCTGCTCAACTGGCTGTTTGTTGCCCGCCGTTTGCGGGTTTTTACCGAGATGGCAGATAACGCCCTGACTCTGCCCGAGTTTTTCGAACACCGACTGGACGATCAAAATGGTTTACTGAAATTGGTATCCGCCACCACCATTTTGCTGTTTTTTACCTTCTATTCCGCCTCCGGGATGGTGAGCGGTGCCATCCTGTTTGAAAAGGTTTTCGGCATGGATTACGTCACAGCGCTGATCATCGGCTCAGCGATTATCGTGTCCTACACCTTTATCGGGGGCTTCTTTGCGGTCTGCTGGACCGACTTTTTTCAGGGTATTTTGATGTTACTGGCGCTTATTATAGTGCCTGTCACCATCTTCAGTGAACCCCAGACTCTGTCGGCAAAAGACAGCATCACACCACAAATGCTGGAGCTGTGGCCAGATTCCATGACGATGCTGGGAGTTGTATCACTGATGGCCTGGGGCCTGGGTTATTTCGGTCAACCCCACATCCTCAGTCGCTTTATGGCCATCGAGTCTGATGCAGCCATTCCCATCTCACGCAATATTGCCATGGGGTGGACACTAATGGCATTGATTGCCGCATTGGCAGTGGGATTTGCCGGCTATCTGTATTTCTATGAAACACCACTGACCAATGCAGAAACCGTTTTTATCCACCTTGTGCAGGTAGCCTTTAACCCCTGGGTTGCAGGATTATTGATCGCCGCCATCATGTCCGCCATCATGAGTACCATCGACTCCCAGTTACTGGTCTGCTCCAGCGTGATCACCGAAGATTTCTACCGCCGATGGATTCGTCCCGGCGCAGGCAACAGTGAACTGCTGTGGGTTGGCCGTTTGGGTGTGCTGGGTATTGCAATTATCGCCGGAGTACTGGCACTGGATCCACAAAGCAGTGTTCTGGAGCTGGTCAGCTATGCCTGGGCTGGATTTGGCGCTGCATTTGGTCCTGTGGTGCTGCTGTCTTTGTTTTGGCGTGGCTACAGCCGCAATGGCGCCATTGCCACAATGCTGGTGGGAGCGACGACTGTGGTAGTATGGAAGCAACTGAATGGCGGCATTTTCGACCTCTATGAGATTGTTCCCGGATTTGTACTAGCGACCGTTGTGGGCTGGGGCGTCAGCCGCATCAGCCAACCCAACGCCAAGGTACAAGCCGGATTTGACCGTTTTCATGCCAGGATAAGCCAGCAAATTGGTCAATAAAGAGCTTCAAAACTGATTTTTCTCGAATTGGCGTACACATGTACGCCACCACACAAAACAGCACTCAACAACTGATCAACAGACGCATCAAACAGCAATATCGCTGCATAATCCTATCATACTGATATCTGAGCTTAACAGCATACTTCAGCGCATTTTTTACAGTTAAAACAAACCTATCGATTAACTATTGATTAACATCTTTAAGCTCTGGTCGGAGTTGTTGGAATCCCCCCACCTCCCTATGATGAGCCACGATAATTAGAGGGGCGACACAAAGCGACCTCCACGATAAAGAGAAAATAATAATGAAGTATTTCAACAAGACTGTTCTGGCCGTAGCAATCACTACTGCGAGCTCTCAAGCAATGGCTGCCGGTTTCCAGCTAAACAGCCAATCGGCCACCGGTATTGGCCGTGCATTCGCCGGTGACGCCGCAATCGCTGACAATGCCTCTGTGCTGGCCCGTAACCCAGCGGCCATGGCCATGTTCGATGAGAAAGCCCTGTCTCTGGGTATCACCTATGCTGATGTTACTGCTGAGATCAAAGATGCTTCTCTGAGCTCTCCTCAGGCACCTGGCCCAGTTCAATATGGTGGTCTGGACAACGCTGCTGAAGGCAAAATCATTCCAAATGCCTTCTATATCCAGCCAATCAACGACACCTTCGCTTTTGGTTTGGGTGTGTTCTCCAACTATGGAACCGGTACCGATACCTCTGACTTGGCTTTAAGTAACAAACTGAGTCCAGCCGATCTTTTCGGTAAAACTGAAGTGACCACAGTTAACTTTAATGCCAGCATCTCTGCACGCATTAACGAACAGTGGAGCATAGGTGCCGGTCTGGATATTATTCACGGTGAAGGTGTTCTGACTCGCCAGGGAAAAATGGCTCTGTCACCGACGATGCTCATTCCTTTGGAAACTGTTGACGTTGACGCTGACGGTATCGGTTTTGGCGGTATCCTAGGCATAACCTATGAGCTGAATGCCAACAACCGTTTCGGCCTGAGCTACCGCTTCAGCCCTGATATGAAAGTGGAAGGCACCCTTAAAAAATTGAGCTCTGATACTATGAAGTTGGCTGACCATAGCGAATTGACAGTGCCTATGGCTGATATCGCTCAGTTTGCCGGCTTCCACCAGCTGACAGAACAATTTGCCCTGTCTTACACCGCCCAGTGGACCAAGTGGAGCAACTTTACTTCTGTGGATCTGCATAGTCCTGACGAGCCTTTGAAAGTGTATCAGTGGAAAGATTCCTGGTTCTTCAGTGTCGGTGGCACTTACACCCTGAATGATAAGTGGACCCTGCGCGCCGGTTACGCCTATGACTTGGGCGTAGTCGATAATATCCAGTCTATCTCTATCCCTGACTCCGACCGTCAGTGGCTGTCTTTGGGTGCGACTTACCACCTAAGCAACAAGTCCTCTGTTGACTTTGGTTTCGCTCATGTAATGGGTGAAGAAACTCATTTGACCGAAAAGTCTCTGTTTGGTCAACTGAACGCAGTCACCGACACAGGCGCCAACTACTTCTCAGTGCAGTACAGCTACAGCTTCTAAGCCAAGGCTTTTAAGCTAAGCTGACTCAGCATCCAACGCCCCGCTCTTGCGGGGCGTTTTGTTTTGTTGTCCCAACCTATCTGTGGGGGTAAAATGAAACCAGAATTGACAAGGCAAGGAGCGAATATGAAAACCTCTCCCCCTCTGGCTGCCCTGATCCTGGGGTTATTGTTGGCCGCCGGACTGATGGGTTCAGCCTGGCTGGTTGGCGATACCCTGCTTAAAGTCAAATCCATGGATCGGACTGTCAATGTCAAAGGCTTGGCCGAGAAGGAGGTCAGCGCCAACATCGCCATCTGGCCAATTCAGTTTACTGAGGTGGATAACGACCTCAAGAGCCTATACCGCAACGTCGAAAGCAAAACTGCTGTCGTGGTTGCTTTCCTTAAATCACTCGGCTTTCAGGAGCAGGAGATCACCGTTTCCCTGCCCAATATCGAAGACAGACAAGCCAGAGGCTATGTCGATCCCAACGTACGTTACCGCTACTTCGCCAAATCCACCGTATCGGTTTATACCAACAATGTTGAGCAGGTGCGTCTCAGCCGCGGCAAACTGACCCAGTTGCTGGAGAAAGGTATCACCATCTCTACGGACGATTACCAAAGCCGGGTGGAGTATCTGTTCACGGGCCTCAACGAGATCAAACCTGAAATGATCCAACTGGCGACCCGCAATGCCAGAGAGGTCGCTGAAAAGTTTGCCCGGGACTCAGATTCCAGGCTGGGGAAAATCAAAACCGCCAGTCAGGGGCAATTCATCATCTCAGATCGAGACAGTAATACCCCTTACATCAAAAATGTCAGGGTAGTATCAACCCTTACTTACTATTTAACCGACTAAATCACCAGGCTGAATTTACCCATTGATTAGCTGTATATTCCAATCAAATCAGAAAAATAGATGCCTTTATTAATTTTTTTTCATAAACATTGTTGTCGTGGCCTTTCGCTTCCATTAGAATTTTCTCATGGATTGCGACCCGCTATGCAGAGATCAAAATATGAAAAGACGAACCAGGATGTTAATGCTTTTAGGATTGTCCCTGTCCAGTGCCGTCGTGGCAGCCGACAGCCCCATCGCCAGCCTGACGGTCAACGATGCCCCCAAGGAAAGATATCTGACTTTGGATGCCACCATTGAACCGGTCATGGCAGCAACAGTATCGGCACAGACCTCAGGGCGAATTCTGTCGATAAATTATGACGTTAATGACAGAGTACCGGCCAATGCTAGTTTATTGCGGATCACTTCTACCGAGCAGGGTGCCTCACTGGCCGCCGCAGAGGCAGAGTATGCCAGAGCCCTGGCGCTCAATACCGATGCTCAGGCACAACTCAAACGCTACAGCGAATTGTTTCCTCAGGGTGCCATTTCCAAGGGAGATATGGACCGGATAACCGCTCAGGCCAAGAGTGCCCAGGGCGCCGTTAAAGCCGCCAAAGCTCAAGTCGAAAAAGCTAGAGAGTCAGTAGCTTACACTCAGGTTTACGCCCCCTTCTCCGGGATTGTGACCCAGCGCCATGTCGAAATCGGTGAAGCCGTTGCCCCCGGTCAGGCATTGCTTTCCGGCTATTCTCTGGATCAGATGCGCGCAGTACTGATGGTTCCCCAGCAGTACCTCAGAGCCCTGAAAAATAATCCGCAGATTGAGATCGCACTGGACGATGGCCGCCGTTTTGAGCTGAATGACTTCCAGGTGTTTAACTTCGCTTCCGGCGTCGGCCACAATTTTGAAGTCCGGGTACCCTTTCCTGACAAAACCCGGGATCTGGCGCCAAGTACCATGGCCAAGGCCAGCTTTGTTATCGACAAACGTCCTATGGTGCTCATTCCCCAGAGCGCCCTTTACACCCAGAACGAACTGAGTGCTGTGTACCTGAAGCAGGGTGATGACTTTTTACTGACCCAGGTGCGTGTGGGCGAAAAACAGGGGGATCAGGTGGTGATTCTGGCGGGGCTCAAAGCGGGTGATGAAATCGCTCTTAATGCCTATGATGCGCTGCTCAAGCAGAGGACGCCATAATGAATAAACAGACTGATAATCTCGGGATTTCAGGTCGTATTGCGACGCTGTTTCTGGGTAATGCCATCACGCCATTGCTGGCCCTGTTGGGCTTGTTACTGGGGCTGTTCGCCATTCTGATCACCCCGAAAGAAGAAGAGCCACAAATCGACGTCACCTTCGCCGATGTGTTTGTGCCCTTCCCCGGCGCCACTCCCAGAGAGGTGGAGCAACTGGTTACCCTGCCGGCTGAGCAGGTGATCTCCCAGATCCGCGATATTGATACCCTGTACTCCTTCTCCCGAGCCGATGGCGCCATGTTTATTGTGGCGTTTGACGTTGGTGTGCCCCGTTCGGAAGCCATCGTTCGCCTATACAACCAGCTCTATTCCAATATGGACAAGCTGCCAGCTTCTGCCGGTGTCGGTAAGCCTTTGATCAAACCCCGCGGTATTGATGATGTGCCGATCGTTAACCTGACACTCTGGAGTGAAGACCCGACAGTAACGGCGCCAGCTCTCACCCGGGTAGCGCAGAATCTGGAGACTGAGCTCAAACGCATTCCCGGAACCCGTGAAGTCTACACAGTCGGCCAGCATCAACTGGTGCTCAATGTGCGCATAGATCCGGCCAAACTCAGGGGCTATGGTCTGTCGTTTGATCAGATAGGTCAAAGCCTGAAAAGCAACAACTTGATCTCCATGCCAGCGCCGTTGGTTCAGGACAATCAGGTCATCAAAGTTCAGGCAGGGCAATTCCTGCACAGTCAGGCGGATGTAGAACAGCTGCTGGTTGCCGTTATCCCGGATGCCAACGGTCGTCAGCAACCTGTGTATCTGGGGGATATCGCCGATATCACCCTGGCTGCGGATCTTCCTGAAAATAACGTGTTTTACACAGGCAAAAGCGGCACCTTCCCGGCAGTTACCATTGCCATAGGCAAGCAGGCCGGACAAAACGCCGTGGATATCGCCAAAGCAGTGCGCGAGCGTATCGCTGCGGTGGAAAATGTGCTGCTTCCCGACAACATCAAGGCAGATATTACCCGTGACTATGGTAAGACGGCGGCTGAAAAATCCAATACCCTGATATTCAAACTCATCTTCGCTACCGCCGCTGTAGTGCTTTTGGTGGTACTGACTATGGGGTTGAGAGAATCTGTGGTGGTAGGCATCGCCATTATCATCACACTGGCGATTACCCTGTTTGCCAGCTGGGCCTGGGGCTTTACTCTCAACCGGGTATCGCTGTTCGCGCTGATTTTCTCAATAGGGATTCTGGTGGATGATGCTATCGTCGTGGTCGAGAACATTCACCGTCATATGTCGATGACAGACAAGCCACTGCACAGTTTAATCCCGGGCGCTGTTGATGAAGTGGGAGGACCAACCATTCTGGCCACCTTCACAGTGATTGCCGCACTGCTGCCGATGGCCTTTGTGTCTGGGCTGATGGGCCCTTATATGAGCCCTATTCCCATCAATGCCAGTATGGGCATGCTGATCTCGCTGGTGATTGCATTTGCCGTTACGCCCTGGCTTGCGGAAAAGCTGCTGAAACGCCACACAGGTGCCCCCCATGATGTGGACGGTACTGATCCACGTCTGCACAGATTGTTCAACAGGCTGATGGGGCCATTCCTACATGGTCGTGAAGGCCGTAAAGCCCGCGCACTGCTTGGACTTGGGATCATCTCCCTTATCGCCATGGCGCTGACCCTGCCACTGACCAAGCATGTGGTGCTGAAAATGCTGCCATTTGACAACAAGTCTGAGTTTCAGGTGATAGTTGACATGCCCGAGGGCACACCTCTGGAAGATACCCAGCGCGTTCTGCGGAAAATGGCAGACTACCTGCGGACGGTTGAGGAAGTGAAGGATCTGCAACTGTACGCAGGTACCGCAGCACCGATGAACTTCAATGGTCTGGTGCGTCATTACTTTCTGCGTCAAAGCCCAGAGCTTGGTGACATTCAAGTCAATCTGCTGGATAAACACCACAGGGACAGAGACAGCCACACCATCGCCCTGGCGGTGCGTCCACAACTGACCCAAATCGCACAGCAGCACAACGCTGTGGTCAAGGTGGTCGAAGTGCCACCCGGCCCACCGGTTTGGTCACCCATAGTGGCTGAAGTTTATGGACCCAGCCCGGCTATCCGTAAACAGGCGGCACTGGAGGTCAAAGCTCAGTTTGAAGCGACAAAGGATGTGGTGGATATCGACATAATGATCCCGGCGGATCAGCAAAAATGGCAGGTACGCGTTGACCGTCAACGTGCCGCCTTGCTCGGCGTGTCCTATGCCAGTGTGGTCGATGCCATTGCCACCTCCATAGGCGGCAAAGATGCCGGTACCCTGCATCTGGATGGTCAAAAGACACCCGTGCCTATCCGTCTGGAGCTGAAAGAAGGCACTAAGATGGATCTGGATGCCCTGCTGAATATGACACTGACAGGTGCCAAGGGGAATGTGTCGATTGCTGAGTTGGTCCACATCGACAAGGGCTTCATCGAGCGAGAAATTGTGCATAAAAACATGGTCCCCATGATCATGGTTACCGCCGATATGGCCGGACCGCTGGATAGCCCGCTGTATGGCATGTTCAATATCGCCAGCGAGCTTGAGCAGAAGTTCCCGACCATGGCGCAACACTATATCCACCAACCATCAGGACTGGATCAAATCGCCGTGCTGTGGGATGGCGAATGGAAGATCACCTATGAAACCTTCAGGGATATGGGTATCGCCTACGCCGTGGGCATGATTGCCATCTATCTGTTGGTGGTGGCGCACTTCCGCTCCTATCTGGTGCCGCTCATCATCATGGCGCCCATCCCACTGACCATCATCGGCGTAATGCCGGGCCATGCACTGCTGCATGCTCAGTTCACTGCAACCTCAATGATTGGCATGATCGCGCTGGCAGGGATTATTGTGCGTAACTCCATCCTGTTGGTGGACTTTATCAAACTGCAGCAGGCGCGGAGCATTCCGCTGGCTGAAGCGGTGGTCTCCGCCTCCACAGTGCGGGCCAAGCCCATTATGCTGACTGCGGTCGCCGCCATGATAGGCGCCCTGTTTATTCTGGATGACCCGATATTCAACGGCCTGGCCATCAGTCTGATCTTCGGCATTCTGGTGTCTACAGTGCTGACTCTGGTGGTCATCCCCCTACTGTATTACGCATGGCAATACCCCAAACAAATTCAATCCTGAACACGAATTCAATTCTGAAAACAACACAGGCGGCACTCAGGTGCCGCCGGGAGAACAATAATGAACACTGACCAAACTACCAAAAAGCCCATGTCACTGGAGCGGACCATTATGGCTTTCGCCGGATTTATGGTATTGCTTTCACTCGGCCTGACAGCCACTGTCAGCCATCACTTTATCTGGCTGACGGCCTTTGTGGGAGCCAACCTGTTTCAGAGCGCCTTCACCGGATTTTGTCCTGCCGCTATACTGATGCGTAAATTGGGCGTAAAATCGGAAGCTGAACTTTCCATCACGAGGAATTGACATGCTTTCAGCTTCAACCATTGTCAAGCGCATGTTAACACCGGTATTTTTGTTGAGCTCCCTGTTTACCGGTATGGCGCATGCCAATGATGATATGTACCAACAAGCCTGGGAGCGGATCGCCAACGGCGCAATGGTGGTAGATGTCCGTACTCCGGCTGAGTTTGCGCAGGGCCATCTGCCAAGCGCGATAAATATTCCCCTGCCGGAAGTGACACAGCTATTTGCTGCCCGTCAAATTCCGAAGGATACGGATATTGTGCTCTATTGCCGCAGTGGCAACCGCAGTGGTCAGGCGCAGCAGGCGTTGATCAATCAGGGATACACCAACACCTTCAACGGCCTGGGTTATGATGGCCTGATGTCCCATCAACCTACCAAGAAGTGAACGCCGGTTCCTGAAAGTCAAAGCCCGGCAACTTGCCGCAATACCGTTCAGTTAAGGCGAATATAAAAAGAGCTCTGCTAAAGCAGGGCTCTTTTTGTTTTTGAAAAGCAGTTCACCACGAAG
>JAJNAU010000015.1 GCA_021462625.1 Shewanella sp. | reverse complement strand
GATAGCAAAGAAAAGCTTTTCTTCGTGGTCTTCGTGGTTCAATCTTTCTCTTTCAAACGTAACGGAAACATACTAAGTGAACAGCATTGCGGTTAAAGACCGACAGTTCCAGCGGGATCTTTCGGATTTTCCGGGAGTTCCTTACCCCATTGAGTCACTGTCATTACTGGCGAACTGACTTAAAGCAACCAAAACCACACCTATGTATAGAATGAGAAATATAAGCAGGCTCACCGCACCAACAATATCCCGACCTTCAAAGCTTGAACACAGCTACAGAACACAAGCAGGTATTGACCAAAGCCAACCAACAAAAAAGAGCCCTCTGGCTCCTTTTATTTCGCAACCACGTTTGATTGCACATTCAACTTTAACAGGGAGTGCAACATCAGTCCGCCGTCATTGCTTTAGGCAAGGTGCGAGGACTTGTTCGCACCTTCCTTAGGCTAACTTGCACCTCAACATTTAAAGCTTACACGTTAAACAGGAAGTGCATCACATCACCGTCTTTAACAATATAGGTCTTGCCTTCCACACGCAGTTTACCGGCTTCTTTACAGCCGGCCTCACCCCTGTACTGAATGAAATCTTCATAAGCCATCACCTGAGCACGAATAAAACCGCGCTCAAAATCGGTGTGAATTTTACCGGCAGCCTGTGGCGCACTGTCGCCAACAGTAACAGTCCAGGCACGCACTTCTTTTACGCCGGCGGTAAAAAAAGTTTGCAGATTCAGCAGTTCATAACCTGCGCGAATTACACGATCCAAGCCAGGTTCATCCAATCCCAGCTCTTCCAGGAATACGTCACGATCTTCGACATCCATTTCAGCCAGATCAGACTCGATAGCAGCGCAAACAGGAACAACCACGGCATTTTCTTTGGCAGCAATGGCGCGCACTGCATCCAGGTGAGAGTTGTTTTCGAAACCATCTTCAGACACGTTGGCAATGTACATGGTGGGCTTGAGGGTCAGCAGGTTCAGGTAAGCAACCGCTTCCAGCTCTTCCTTGCTCAGCTCAACCGAGCGCAGCATCTGACCTTCATCCAGCACAGGACGCAGCTTTTCCAGTACTTCGACTTCGAACTTGGCGTCTTTGTCACCGCCCTTGGCGCGCTTCTGCTGACGTACAATGGCGCGCTCAACACTGTCCAGATCGGCCAGCGCCAGCTCGGTGTTAATGACTTCGATATCGCCGGCCGGATCAACGCAGTTAGCAACATGAACGATGTTGTCGTTGTCGAAACAGCGCACCACGTGACCAATGGCATCAGTTTCACGGATGTTGGCCAGGAACTTGTTGCCCAGACCTTCACCTTTGGACGCACCGGCAACCAGACCGGCAATGTCCACAAATTCCATGGTGGTTGGCAGCACGCGCTCAGGCTTCACGATTTCAGCCAGCGCATCCAGACGGGGATCCGGCACTGGCACCACACCGGTATTTGGCTCAATGGTACAGAAGGGGAAGTTAGCCGCTTCGATACCCGCCTTGGTCAGTGCATTGAACAGAGTTGATTTACCCACGTTGGGCAAACCAACGATGCCGCATTTAAAACCCATAGTCTTACCTTTCTCTATCAGTGTTGCCCGACATTAAGTCAGGCGAAAAATGTTCCTGTCCGCCAGTGCGGGCCACCATTATCTGTGAACATTGGCCAAATTACTCAGCCTTGAAACTGTGCAACCGAGTCTGGGCCTTGACCATCCCCTCTTTAAACAAGAGCTCTGTGGCCCGCACCGATTCATCCACAGCAGCCAGGATCCTGTCCTGCTCGGGCTGTGGTGCCTTGGTCAGCACATAACCGGCAACTTTATTCTTGTCACCGGGATGGCCGATGCCGATACGCAAGCGATAGAACTCTTTGTTGTTGCCCATTTTGGCGATGATATCTTTGAGGCCATTGTGACCGCCATGCCCACCGCCCTTCTTGAATTTGGCCACGCCCGGCGGCATATCCAGCTCATCATGCGCCACCAGAATTTCTTCCGGCGCAATACGGAAAAAATTCGCCAATGCGGATACCGCCTTGCCACTCAAGTTCATATAAGTGGACGGGATCAACAGCCGAACATCCTTGCCATGTAAAGTGACTCTGGCTGTCAGGCCGCAATATTTACTGTCCGGCGACAGACTGGTGTTGCAGATCCGCGCCAGCTCTTGCACGTACCAAGCTCCGGCATTATGGCGTGTCTGGGTATATTCGGCGCCCGGATTGGCCAGGCCGACAATCAGTTTAATTTCACTCATGCTTGTTATTCTGACGCCATCGGATGACGGCTTTCGCTACACAGGGTTCTCAAAAACGCGGCATTTTAACACTCAATCCTGCTGCTCAACAAATTTCCGGTAACACCGACGGCAAGACAGGGATTAACAGGTGTTGAGACCAATAATACTGGCCCATAAAAACGGAACCCAAGGTCCCGCTTTGTATTTGTCTCAGGCCCGTTAGTTGAGTCCCAGTGCGTATTTGAGCACCTGAACTTTGATAACACCTGCATTGTCCGCGATCTTCAGCGCGGCATTGCGCAAGAGTTTCAGCGGCAGCAGGTCATTACTGAAACCGGCATAAAAGGCATCCATAGTGGTCATCATCAACAGGTTGTCTTTGTACCTGGCATTTTGATAGCGGTGCAGCACAGAATGACACCACCACGCCTGCTCAGTGGATTTCACCTCGCCCAGCAGTGTTAGCAGCGCATCCACATCTTTAAATCCCAGATTCACGCCCTGCCCTGCAAGTGGGTTAATCGTGTGCGCCGCATCGCCCAGCAGTACCAGATTGTCATCCACATAACGCTTGGCGTGACGCCTGGTCAGCGGGAAGCTGCCGCGATCCAATACGGTAAAATCTCTGTCCAGCCGTGCCGGAAAATGCTGTTTGATTTCGGCTTCCAGCACCGGCTGGCTGAGCTGGCTGAGCTGGCGGATACGCGCCGGGGAGTCATACCATACCAATGATGCAAACTGACCGGGCAATGGCAGTAGGGAGCGGGGACCTGCCGGAGTAAATTGTTGCCAGGTAACATCCTGCTGTTCACCGGCGGTAGCGATATTGATCAGCATGGCATGCTGGCCGTATTCCCAGCCGGTAATGCCAATGCCGGCCCAATTCCTTACTTGGGAGTTGGCACCATCGGCCCCCACTAACAGGCGGCATTCAATTTGTTCATCACTGCCTTGCTCATCACCGCCCAACACCACTGTGATACTGTCATCCCGACGCTCAAAGCAACTGACTTTGGCAGGACATTTCAGGGTGATTGACTGATACTGTTCCAGTTGCTGCCACAACGCCAATTGGATCACGCGGTTTTCAACAATATGCCCAAGGTGGGCTGTGTTGATTTGGTCAGCGTGAAAACGGGTAATAATTCCTTCCATCTCCCAGGTTTCCAGCCCTTTGTAGGGGGCGCTGCGCATCAAGTGAATGGCGTTGAGGGCACCCAAGCGCTCAAGCAGGTTTTCTGAGGCGATACTGATGGCTGAAACTCTCAAATCCAGCGGTTGCGAGGCATCAAAGGCCTGAGGCTCGAACGCCTCAACCAAGGTCACACTGTAGCCCAGTTGTCCCAGGCCAATGGCAGCGGCGGCACCAACCATACCTCCGCCGATAATGACTACATCCTGCATTTCTGATCTGCTCACTTTTCAATACGCTATAAAGAACATGGCCACAGCAACTCCGGCCTGAAGACCCTGATGACTTCTTTTAAAATCATCCTGTGACACTGAAGAGACAGCGTGTTGCATAATCTAATGGCTTCCCTAAAAATAATTGATTACACAACAAGATGTGTAGGGCAGATATGCTACCGTATTCCTGGCAATAATTCTGCCCAGAGTTTCACCTAAGGAAGGTGCGAATAAGTCCCGTGCCTGCTCCGCGTCGATATACAGTCACCATTTGCATGGCGCAGTTTGCAGTGAACGGTTCCAGTCCTTTATAAGAACTGCAGCGCTGCAGATGATCTGCAAACCACACCCAATGGGGCTTTGATTGTGACTGTATTTGCGCGTTATGCAATTTTGAAGGGTTGCCCAGACTGGGAGACCAGACAGGGCAACTTAGACAGGCTCCGGGGTGGGTAAACTTTTTGCGATGAAACGTTACCTGTGATAAAGCATTTTATTTTGACGAGGAGCTTTTCGCCTCGTCATCAAGCTCAGGTTTTTTTGGGGTTCCCACTATGTTGCTAGACAAGGACTGACTTGCAGTTTGTGGCAGACCATCTGACAAGTCGGCGTGGGCGGCCTTAAATGCCTTAATAAGCTCCTTGTTTTGCTGTCTGACCCTATGGTAAATGTCGGCAGACAAGGCATTAAGTTCCTGTCTCAAGTGTTCCTTGGTATAAAGAGATAGAGATAAAGATAAAGCATGATCCACACTATTTTCGTATTGCATATCAATAGGTTCAATATCTTTTGCAGCAGATTTGGCAGGCTGAAGATTGGCGGATATAGGGAACGCGACTGATAGTGCAAGAACAGCAGATACAAACAGTGTTTTCATAATAGCCTTATCCTCATTGATTACACAGACGGTCTCAAAGGCACGTTAAAGTTATTTCAACGTTTAAAATTTTTCCCGGGAATTAGAGTGTAGGCAATGAAATCAAGAAGAGCCTTATTGGTTGTAAGGAAATGTCTGTTTTTTTTCTGCCAAGCGTCACCAAATAGCCTTTCAAGACAATCCCGGTCTTAGTGCCTTCAGTTACACTTTTCGCCAGATATCAATAAATTGTATAAAGCAATAGGCATTATAGAGGGGGCGAGCAAGTCCTCGCACCGCTTTGGCTGTGGAAGCGGCAGGTGTTCAAGGCGTTCAGCTGAAGACGCCCCAGGGCCTGCCTAAGTTGCCCTGTCTGGTCTCCCAGTCTGGGCAACCCTTCAAAATTGCATAACGCGCAAATACAGTCACTATCAAAGCCCCATTGGGTGTGGTTTGCAGATCATCCTCAGCCTTGCAGCTGTTGCAAAAGACTCAGGCAATTTGCAGCGAACTGCGCCTTGCATATGATGGCTGGATACCGACGCAGATCAAGTACGGTACTGACCGCACCTTCCCAAGGGTCTGTTGACCTTTTGTGGTGTTAAATTAATTCGGACAAGTGCTGGTCAGTATCCTGTGGAATGGGTAGAATACCGCGCTATTTTTTACCCTGGTTCAAAGAGCGAAGCACACTGATGAGCAAAAAACTCCATATCAAAACCTGGGGCTGTCAGATGAATGAGTACGACTCTTCCAAGATGGCCGACCTGCTGGGCGAAGCTCAGGGCTACACCCTGACTGAAGAAGCAGAAGAAGCAGATATCCTGCTGCTGAACACCTGCTCGATTCGCGAAAAGGCTCAGGAAAAGGTTTTCCATCAGCTGGGCCGCTGGAAAACCCTGAAAGACAAGAAACCCGAGCTGATCATCGGGGTCGGTGGGTGTGTTGCTTCTCAGGAAGGCAAGGCCATTAAAGAGCGTGCTCAGTGCGTGGACATAATCTTTGGTCCCCAAACCCTGCACCGCCTGCCGGAAATGATTGAACAGGTGCACCGCGGCGACAAAGTTGTTATCGATGTGTCTTTCCCGGAAGTGGAAAAGTTTGACCGTCTGCCCGAGCCCCGCGCCGAAGGCCCAACCGCCTTTGTGTCCATCATGGAGGGCTGCAGCAAGTACTGCTCTTTCTGCGTGGTGCCCTATACCCGTGGCGAAGAAGTCAGCCGTCCGCTGGATGATGTGATTCTGGAAATCGCTCAATTGGCTGAACAGGGTGTACGCGAAGTGAACCTGCTGGGTCAAAACGTTAACGCCTACCGTGGTGCTACCCATGATGGTGAGATCTGCAGCTTCGCCGAGTTGCTGCGCTATGTTGCCGCCATCGATGGTATCGACCGCATCCGCTTCACCACCAGCCATCCGATTGAATTTAATCAGGATATTATCGATGTCTATGCCGATACTCCTGAGCTGGTGAGCTTCCTGCACCTGCCGGTGCAATCTGGTTCAGACCGCATTCTGACCCTGATGAAGCGTAACCATATGGCCATTGAGTACAAGTCCATCATCCGCCGTCTGCGTCAGGCCCGTCCTGATATCCAGATAAGCTCCGACTTTATCGTCGGCTTCCCCGGTGAAACCCAGCAAGATTTTATGGACACGATGAAGCTGATAGAAGAGGTTAACTTCGACCATAGCTTCAGCTTTATCTACAGCGCCCGCCCCGGCACGCCAGCAGCGGATCTACCCGACGATGTGGGTATGGAAGAGAAAAAGCAGCGGCTGGCGATTCTGCAAAACCGTATTACCCAGCAGGCCATGGGTTACAGCCGCCAGATGCTGGGCACAGTGCAGCGCATTCTGGTAGAAGGTCCATCCGTACGCAATCCAATGGAGCTGCGCGGCCGCACCGAAACCAATCGCGTGGTGAACTTTGAAGCGGATCCAATGCATATCGGCAGCTTTGTGGATGTCGAAATTGTGGATGTATTCCCCAACTCTCTGCGTGGTAACTTTATCCGTGGTGAAGCTGAGATGGATCTGCGCCGCAAGCTGCGTCCGTCTGACATTTTGGCTAAGCATAAACAGGACGACAGTCTGGGCGTAGCTCAGTACATTCCTGAGTAATATCTCAGGGGTATGATAAAGGGCGACCCCATGGTCGCCCTTGGCATTTTTTGGGAGTAAAATAACTGCCAACACACGGGGCTAATGCACTCAGTGCCAGTCCGATTTACCAATGCAAACAAGGGAGCTTTCGTTGTCCAGCAAATTAAACACGATGAATTTGTACCTCGAGCCCGCCGACAATCGCCGTCTGGCATCACTGTGCGGTCCCTTCGATGACAACATCAAACAACTCGAGCGCCGTATCGGCGTAGAGATCAGCTACCGCAACAACCAGTTCAAAATTGTCGGCCTGCCTCGCAACTGCTTAATTGCCAACAACCTGCTGAAAGAGTTGTATATTGAAACTCAGCCGGTCAAAGGCAGCACCCCGGATCTGGAACCGGAAAAGGTGCACATCGCCATCCAGGAGGCCATCACCCTGGAAGTGGAAGAGTCTGACGATGACAAGGCTCTGTATATCAAAACCCGCCGCGGTGTGATTAAGCCCCGCAACCCAAATCAGAGTCAGTATGTGGCCAATATCGTACGCCATGACATCACCTTTGGTATTGGTCCTGCCGGTACAGGTAAAACCTATTTGGCGGTTGCCGCTGCGGTTGACGCGCTGGAGCGTCAGGAGATCCGCCGAATCTTGCTGACCCGTCCGGCCGTCGAAGCCGGTGAAAAACTGGGTTTTTTGCCCGGGGATTTGAGCCAGAAGGTCGACCCTTATCTGCGTCCCCTGTATGACGCCCTGTTCGAAATGATGGGCTTTGAAAAAGTAGAGCGCCTGATTGAGCGTAATGTGATTGAAGTCGCGCCGCTGGCCTATATGCGCGGTCGTACCCTGAATGATGCTTTTATCATCCTGGATGAAAGTCAGAACACCACGGTCGAGCAGATGAAAATGTTTCTGACCCGGATTGGCTTTAACTCCAAGGCAGTAATCACCGGCGATATTACCCAGATTGACTTGCCACGCAATACCAAATCCGGTCTGCGACATACCATTGAAGTACTGGGTAACGTGGAAGAGATCAGCTTTAACTTCTTCCAGGCCACAGACGTGGTGCGCCATCCGGTTGTGGCCCGCATCGTGGAAGCCTACGAGGCCCATGAACAAAAAGTTCAGGCCGCCAAAGGCATTGCCGACAGCCAATACAAACTGGAGGAAACCAGCCGTGAGTCTTGATTTAACCCTGGATCTGCAAATTGCCACCGAGGGCCATGAGCTACCCTCAACGCAGCAGTTTGAAACCTGGGTCAGAGCGGCCCTGGGTAATGCCATGGATGCGGCGGAATTAACCATTCGTATAGTGGATGAGACCGAAAGTCAGACCCTGAACTGCGACTATCGGGGCAAAGATAAGCCGACCAATGTGCTGTCATTTCCCTTTGAAGCACCGCCCGGATTTGACCTGCCACTGCTTGGAGATCTTGTCATTTGTGCAAAGGTCGTTGAAAATGAAGCCGCTGATCAGCACAAACCGCTACAGGCACACTGGGCGCACATGGTTGTGCACGGTTGTTTGCATCTGCTAGGTTATAATCATATTGATGACGCCGAGGCCGAAGAGATGGAGTCCATTGAGACTCAATTGATTAAAAGCCTTGGTTTTGAAGACCCCTATCTATAAGGAGCAATGATTAACCTGTTTTTCAGGTTAAGAGTAAGACTATGAGTGACGACTTCCCCCCGAGTACAAACGCCCCTAAAAAGAACTGGTTTAATCGTTTCAGTCAGTTTTTTCAGGGCGAACCTCAAAATCGCGAAGAACTAGTAGAAGTGATCCACGACGCTGAGCAGCGCGAACTGATCACAGAAGATACCCGTGAAATGATTAAAGGTGTATTGGAGGTCTCCGATCTGCGCGTGCGGGACATCATGATCCCAAGAGCCCAAATTGTAGCCGTTCAGATTAATGACAATGTTGAACAACTGCTCTCCACTGTCATCTCTTCCGCCCACTCCCGCTTTCCGGTGGTCAATGAAGACAAAGACCATATTGAAGGGATTTTGCTGGCAAAAGATCTGTTGCCCTATGGCTTTAACATGAGCGAACAACCATTTGCCCTGTCCAAGGTACTGCGCCCTGCGGTGGTTGTGCCTGAAAGCAAGCGGGTGGATATACTACTCAAAGAATTTCGTTCCCAACGCTACCACATGGCCATCGTTGTCGATGAGTATGGCGGCGTGTCCGGTCTGGTCACCATTGAAGACATTCTGGAAGAGATCGTGGGTGAAATCGAAGATGAGTTCGACCACGACAGCGCCGAAGAAACTGAAATCCGTAAAGTCGGTAATCGGGTCTACATGGTCAAAGCCCTGACCCCGGTAGAAGACTTTAACGAGAAGTTCGGCGCCAAATTCAGTGATGAAGAGTTCGATACCATAGGTGGACTGGTGTCTCATGCGTTTGGCCACCTGCCTGAGCGCAACGAGAAAATCACCATTGATGGCATAGAATTCAAGGTAATCAATGCCGATACCCGTCGCCTGATCCAACTCAGAGCAACCCTGCCTGCGCCTCAAGAGGCGAAACCGACAGAAAATTAAATGCTGTTGACCACAATCCGGGACAAGTTGCTGCCCCAGCCAGTTGCGATACTACTTGCGGCCTATGCAGCCGGCGGCAGTACCGCGCTTGCTTTTGCGCCCTACAATATCTGGGTGCTCTATCCACTCGCCCTGGCTTTTGTCCTCTGGCGAATGCCGACTCACAGCGCCAAGGCCGCTTTTAGTTACTGGTTGAGTTTCGGGTTTGGCGCTTTCAGTATCGGGATCAGCTGGGTGCATGTCAGCATGGACAGATATGGAGGACTTCCTCTGGTCGCTTCCATCGGCCTGATGGCATTGCTGGCTCTGTACCTAGCGCTGTATCCAGCGCTGGCGGGTGCACTGCTGCAACGCATGAGTCGGCGTCATGATCACTGGCGATATCTGGCCCTGTTTCCGGCGCTGTGGACACTGACAGAGTGGCTCAGAGGCTGGATGCTGACCGGTTTCCCCTGGCTTTGGGCCGGGTACAGCCAAACCGATGGGCCGCTGCGACCACTGGCATCCATTATCGGCACGTTAGGGCTCAGCTTTGTGGTGCCCTTTATCGCCGGTGCGCTGGTGCTGGCGCTGCGTAAGGACTGGAAACCTTTGGCAATAAGCCCGCCGCTGTTGGCGCTGGTGGTGTTGGCGGTTCCCTCACTCAATGGCATCATGCCTCAACAACAGGCTGTGAAAGTCGCGTTGGTTCAGGGCAATATTGCCCAGAGCATGAAATGGCAGCCGGATCAGCTGTGGCCAACCATGCTTAAGTATATGGATATGTCCCGTCCGGTACTGGACGCAGATATCGTCATTTGGCCTGAGGCCGCAATTCCGGCGCCGGAGTATCTGGTCAGTGATTTTCTGGATAATGCCAATAAAGCAGCTAATCTGAATCATGCTGCCATCATTACCGGCATCATCAGCTATCAGCATGATCAGTTCTACAACTCGCTGATAGTACTTGGTAATCACTATGCTAAACAAGCTCCTGCGGGTGACTATGTCGGGGATGATGAGAATGAGTTTCGCAAACATCACCTGCTACCCATCGGCGAATTCGTGCCCTTTGAGACACTGCTCAGGCCAATAGCCCCTTTGTTCAATCTGCCCATGTCCTCGTTTGCGAGGGGTGATTATCAACAGCCCAACTTAAGTGCACTGGGCTATCAACTGGCCCCGGCTATCTGCTATGAAATCGCTTTCCCGGAGCAGGTGCGTGACAATGTACACAACAATACGGATATGATCCTGACCGTCTCCAATGATGCTTGGTTCGGTGACTCCAATGGCCCGCTGCAACATATGCAAATTGCCCGGATGCGGGCGGTGGAGCTAAGCCGCCCTCTGCTGCGCGTCACTAACAACGGCGTCACCGCTGTTGTCGATTACCAGGGCAATGTCCTTGAATCACTGCCACAGTTTGAAGCCGGTGTGCTCAAAGCCGAAGTGCCTTTGGTCACAGGCATGACCGTCTTCAACCAACTGGGGCAATGGCCGGTACTGGCATTGTGTGTCAGCATACTGGCTCTGAGTATCGCCCGCCAAATGCGGCTACTTGGATTAACTGAACCCCAACATTAAAAAACTGCCTACGCGCTAGGATCTGTTGACCAAGCTTTCGGTTGCTGAAACTACTCCCTGTTTCCATCGTTCAGGGAGTAGTTTAATGCTCGCATCACGGGCTTAAGGGGCAAGTGATTCCCGGGTGAACTCGTCGTTATCACACTGCGGACAATCGGGAATTACACCGGGGAACTCAATATTCATGGCATGACCGCAGCGAGTGCAGATCACTCTGCCCTGATTGATAATTTCCCCGCTACGATAGTGACCTTCCGTCTTTAGATCCCGCGCCAGCTCATGCCATTCCACTTGACTGCGATCGGTAATCTCACTGAGCCAGTGCCAGAGCGTGTTTTCCATGGTGAGCAGAGTAGGACTGTAGCTCACATCATCGGCGTGCTGCTCTGACAGGAAACTGACTATGTCACGTTTCAGAAAATGTTCGACCAACGCCAATTCATCTTTATCAGCACTTTTCTTTAGCTTCAGAAATTCGCTGCTGCTGGTTACTGAGGCCAGCAAATCTTTGGTCGTCAGTTCTGGATCCCCGGCATACTGGGCTTTCACCTGGTCAATCAGCTTCTGATACAGTGCCAGTAAAGCGGTACTCTTGTCACTCATGGGCGATACTCCTTTCATAGATACCGGCAACGCCGGTCCGGGTTACAGACAAGATCCTGCTGCAGGCACCCTAACCTGCAGCATCCTTAACATCATAACTGAGACATCATCACGACAACTCTTGTATTATCCACACTTAAGTTACCTTAAATACGCCGGACTGTTCACTATTGTTTCCCGCCGCAAAGGCGCACCTGTTAATTAAAGTGTTTCTGAACCGCTCACCTGCTTCAAGTCACTTGGGTATAAAGCCCTCTTGGTTTATTCTATGCAGATCCAATCGCGCAGTAACTGGCGCGAGATCAAAAATCAAGCGGCAAGGCCGGAAGAGATCGATGCAAGAACAATACAATCCTTCAGCTATCGAGCCCTTGGTGCAGAAGCACTGGGCCGATAACAAAACCTTCGAAGTCACCGAAGATCCCAACAAAGAAAAGTTTTACTGCCTGTCCATGTTTCCTTACCCATCCGGTCGACTGCACATGGGTCATGTACGTAACTACACCATTGGTGACGTAGTTTCCCGTTTCCAGCGCCTGCAGGGCAAGAACGTGATGCAGCCAATCGGTTGGGACAGCTTCGGCCTGCCCGCTGAAAACGCCGCGATTAACAACAAAACCGCCCCGGCCCCATGGACTTATGAAAACATTGAGTACATGAAAAACCAGCTGAAACTGCTGGGTTTTGGCTACGACTGGAGCCGTGAAATTGCCACCTGTACCCCCGAATACTACCGTTGGGAACAGTGGTTCTTCACCAAACTGTACGAAAAAGGACTGGTATACAAGAAGACCTCTGCAGTGAACTGGTGTCCAAACGATCAGACAGTACTGGCCAATGAGCAGGTTATTGATGGTTGCTGTTGGCGCTGTGATACCACTGTTGAGCAGAAAGAAATTCCTCAGTGGTTTATCAAGATCACAGCTTATGCCGAAGAACTGCTCTGCGATATCGACACCCTGGATGGCTGGCCTGAGCAGGTCAAGACCATGCAGCGCAACTGGATTGGCCGCAGTGAAGGTATCGAAATGACCTTCAAGTTGGCAGACTCAGATGCCGCGACATTCGGTTTGGCCGAGCAGGAATCATCTTTCGATATCTACACCACCCGTCCTGACACTGTGATGGGCGTGACCTACGTAGCTATCGCCGCCGCGCACCCACTGGCAGAGAAAGCGGCGATGAGTAACCCGGCACTGCAGGCCTTTATCGACGAGTGCAAGAACGCTAACTCCACCGAAGCCGAACTGGCCACTATGGAGAAGCTGGGCGTGGACACCGGCCTGAAGGCTATTCACCCACTGACCGGCGAGGCGGTCCCTGTATGGGCCGCTAACTTCGTACTGATGAACTATGGCACCGGTGCCGTGATGTCAGTGCCTGCGCACGATCAGCGTGACTATGAGTTCGCCAAAAAGTATGGCCTGAACCTGAAGGCGGTAATCAAGCCAGCTGATAACGATGTAGACATCTCTGAAGCGGCTTACACCGAGAAAGGCATCCTGTTTAACTCTGCTGAATTCGACGGTCTGGACTTCCAGCAAGCCTTCGATGCCATTGATGCCAAGCTGGCAAGCGAGGGTAAAGGCAAGCGTCAGGTGAACTATCGTCTGCGCGACTGGGGGGTATCCCGTCAGCGTTACTGGGGCGCACCAATTCCTATGGTGACTCTGGAAGACGGCACTGTTATCCCAACCCCGGAAGATCAGCTGCCGGTTATCCTGCCGGAAGATGTGGTCATGGACGGTGTGCAAAGCCCAATCAAGGCGGATAAAGAGTGGGCCAAGACCAGAGTAAATGGTCAGAGCGCCCTGCGCGAAACAGACACCTTCGACACCTTTATGGAGTCTTCCTGGTACTACGCCCGTTACTGCAGCCCTCAGGCTGACGAGATGCTGGATCCAACCAAGGCCAACTACTGGCTGCCGGTTGACCAGTATATCGGTGGTATCGAGCATGCGTGTATGCACCTGCTGTACTTCCGCTTCTTCCACAAGCTGCTGCGTGACGCTGGTTTGGTGAACTCTGACGAGCCAGCCAGGCAACTGCTGACCCAGGGCATGGTACTGGCTGATGCGTTCTACTACACCAACGACAAAGGTGCCCGTGTATGGGTATCGCCGTTAGATGTGACTGTACTGGAGCGTGACGACAAGGGCCGTATCAGCAAGTGTGTGGACAGCGAAGGCCACGAACTTGTGTATTCCGGTATGAGCAAGATGTCCAAGTCCAAGAACAACGGCATTGACCCTCAGGTAATGGTTGAGAAATATGGCGCCGATACCGTGCGTCTGTTTATGATGTTCGCCGCGCCACCGGAGCTGACGCTGGAATGGCAGGAATCCGGCGTGGAAGGTGCTCACCGCTTTATCAAGCGTCTGTGGAAACTGGCTCACGACCATATCGCAGCCGGCTCAACCGCGGCACTGGATGTCGCTTCACTGAACGCAGATCAGAAGAAGCTGCGCCGTGAACTGCACAAAACCATCGCCAAAGTGTCGGACGATATCGCCCGCCGCCAGATGTTCAACACTGCCGTGGCTGCCGTGATGGAGCTGATGAACCACTTGCAGAAGGCTTCTACCGAGTCTGAGCAGGATCGTGCCCTGATGGCCGAAGCTTTGTCTGCCGTGGTACGTCTGCTGTACCCAATCACCCCACACCTGAGCTTCAGCCTGTGGAATGAGCTGGGCAATGACGGCAGCATCGAAGACGCCAGCTGGCCGGTCGTTGACGAGTCTGCCCTGGTTGAAGACTCCAAGCTGATCGTGGTTCAGGTAAACGGCAAACTACGCGCCAAGATCACCGTTGCCGCCGATGCCAATAAGGAAGAAGTGGAAGCGCTGGGGCTGGGTGAAGAGCAGGTGCAGAAGCACACCGAAGGCAAGACTGTCCGTAAGGTCATCTATGTGCCGGGTAAGCTGCTGAACATAGTAGCCAGCTGATCCAGAGCGATAAGGAAAATCCCAAGCTTATGCTGAAAAAAAGTCTGTCTTTCAACAGTTTTTCACCTAAAGCTCTGAGCTCAGCATTGCTGGCACTGGTGATTCTGATCAGTGCCGGTTGTGGCTTTCAGCTGCAGCGGAGCTATCAAATTCCGCCGCAGCTGACCACGCTGCACCTGAGCAGTCAGGACGAATACAGTGAACTGACCCGTTTGGTTCAAGAGCGTTTGCGCCTGAGTAATGTGGCCTTGGTCGCATCTGACAAAGATGTCGCCGATCTGCGCCTTATCCGTGACTCACTGAAGCGCGCCACTTTGTCCCTCTACCCAACAGGTAACGTGGCAGAGTATGAACTCATTTATCAGGTGGAATTTACTGTCACCCTCCCGGGACGGGAGCCGGGTTATTACAATGTGGAAATCCGCCGTGACTATCTGGACGATCCCCGTACCGCCCTGGCCAAAAGCCGTGAAATGGAACTGCTGACCAAAGAGATTCGTATTCAGGCTGCAGACCGGATAGTACAAACCCTGTCCTCCATTGAGGTGAACTGATGCGGGTCTACCCAGATCAACTGGCTCGCCAGCTTTCCCCCCTCAAATCTGTTTATCTGGTGTTCGGTGATGACCCCTGGCTCACTGAAAACTGTAAGCAACAAATTATTGCCGCGGCCCGTAAACAGGGCTTCGATGAGCGCATTACCCTGGATACCCAGGATACCGGTTTCCAGTGGAGTCAACTGGAACAGGAATATCAGGCCATGAGCCTGTTTGCCTCCCGCCGTATTATTGAGTTGCATCTGGCCAGCGCCAAACCCGGCACAGATGGCAGCGCACTCTTGCAGTCACTGCTGGCACACCCCAGCCCGGATACCATACTGCTGCTCATCGGTCCTAAACTGGGTCAGGATCAAACCAAAACCAAATGGTTCAGGGCACTGGACAGCTTGGGCATTTATCTGCCCTGCGCGACGCCCGAAGGCGCTCAGTTCCAGCGCTGGCTGGACGGCCGTATTCAGGCCATGGCGCTAAAACTCAACCGTGATGCCAATGCCATGCTGTTTAACCTATATGAGGGAAACCTGCTGGCAGCCGATCAGGCGCTCAAATTACTCAAACTGCTGGCCAACGAGCAGGATCTGACGGCTGAGCAACTGAGTCACTACTTTGAAGATCAGTCCAGATTCAGCGTATTCCAGCTCACCGATGCATTGCTGGAAAACCACCAGAGCCGGGCGCTGCATATGCTGGCCCAACTTAAAGGTGAAGGCACCGCCATGCCGATAGTGTTGTGGGCCTTGTTCAAGGAACTGACAATCCTGCTCAAACTCAAATCCGCTCAGGAAGCCGGTACCAATCTGAACAGTATGTGGGGCAGCCTGCGGATTTGGGATAAACGCAAACCCCTGTATCAATCGGCACTCAACCGCCTGACGCTGGTGCAAATTGAGCAGATGCTGGCACTTGCCGCCACCCTGGAAGCCAAACTCAAGCAACAGGGCGAAGAGGACTGGGTAGGCATGAGTCATCTGTGTTTGCTGTTTGACCCGACCGCGCACAGGCAACTTGCTCATATTGAGGTTGTCTGAACATGACCAAGGTAACAAAACGCCAATGGATTGGCCTGCTGGGAGGGACTTTTGATCCCATCCACTTTGGCCATATCAAACCCGCGCTGGAAGTGAAACAGCAACTGGGGTTGGATGAAGTCTGGCTGATGCCCAACGCCATTCCGCCCCACAAAGCAGACAGCGTCACCGAAGCAAAACACAGACTGGCGATGGTTCAAGCAGTCTGTGACGCGACCCCGGATCTGAAGCTGTGTGAAATCGAATTACAACTGGCCGCTGACGGCACGCCCAGCTACTCAGTCAACACGCTGACCGCACTGACACAGGGATTTCCCCATTGTGACTTTGTGTTTCTGATGGGCATGGACAGCCTGCAGAACTTACCTTCCTGGCATGCCTGGCAACAGCTATTGACTCTTTGTCAGTTCGCTGTCTGCACCCGTCCGGGCTGGCAGCCAGACCGCTCATTATTGCCCACACTCATCAACCAGCTGATTGTTCCCCAACTCATCCGTGGGGTGGCCGGACAAATCCAGCTGATGGACGTCACTCCGCAACCCTGCTCATCAACAGAAATCCGCCAGGCACTGAACGCCGGGAACTTACCGACAGGTATGCTGCCAAAGGAAGTTCTGGACTATATCCGCCTGCAACGGCTTTATCAGGCAAGCCTCCGGAAAAGCAAGTGATTGGTCGCTTACTGCAGACACATGCCGTATAATGCTCCGCTGTTTTTTGTGTTCACAGTGAGGAAAGCTTACGTGCAAAGCGCGGAGTTGAAAGCATTTGTCGTCGGTAAAATTGATGACATCAAAGCTAAAGATATTGTTTCCCTTGACGTTTCTGCTCAATCTAGTATCACTGATTACATGGTGATCTGCTCAGGTACCTCCAGTACCCATGTGCGTTCTGTAGCTGAATACGCTATCAAAGAAGCCAAGCAGGCTGATATTGAAATCCTCGGTGTTGAAGGCCGTGACGGCAGCGACTGGGTTCTGGTGGACTTCGGCGGCGTAATCCTGCATGTAATGCAGCAACAGCCGCGAGACTTCTATCAGCTGGAAAAACTCTGGTCAGAAGGCGCCTGATGAAACTGCAGCTCGTGGCAGTCGGCACCAGGATGCCTGACTGGGTAACCCGGGGATTTGAAGAGTACCAGCGCCGCTTCCCCCGGGATATGGCGCTGGAGCTGATTGAGATCCCGGCCGGCAAGCGTGGTAAAAACGCCGACATTCCCCGCATCCTGCAAAAAGAAGGTGAGCTGATGTTGGCGGCAATTCCCAAGAGTAACCATATTGTTACGCTGGATCTGCCCGGCAAACACTGGACCACACCTCAGCTGGCGGATCAGCTCGAAAAGTGGCAACTGGATGGGCGTGATGTGAGTTTGCTCATCGGAGGCCCCGAGGGACTGGCACCAGCGTGCAAAGCGGCGGCGACTCAAAGTTGGTGTCTGTCAGCGCTGACCCTGCCCCATCCCATGGTACGGATTGTGATGGCAGAGAGCCTGTACCGGGCTTGGAGTATCAACAACAACCACCCGTATCACAGAGAATGAAAAGGCGTAATGGCAATTAGAGCAATTGAAGGTTTATCAGGATAAATCGAAATTGGTCTGGGAAGGCAGTTCGCTTCTTTAAACTCGCCCTACGGGAGCGTGTCGGCCACACGATTACATCATCAATCCTCTGGCCATCGCAATACTATGGCCAGAGGATTTGGCTTGCACTCCAATGACTGACATCGCTCTGAGGGGATTAACCTTCTATACGGATTGCTTTAAATTATTGGGCCACGACTTGTGGCCTGTAAACTGGTCGGAGAGCATAAGTGTCGCCAAGAAAGCGCATTACCATGCATAATCACACCGCCGAGGCGTCGCTGTTTAAGCGTCGGGCGCTGTTTACTTTTGTTTGCGTCATTCTCATGGTGTCCATCCTGCTGGGTAACCTTTACCACCTGCAGGTCACCTCATTCAACGATTACACCACCCGCTCAGATGACAACCGCATCCGGGTGCTGCCTTTGCCTCCAAGTCGTGGTCTGATCTACGACAGGCACGGAGTATTGCTGGCAGAAAATCAGCCTTTCTACTCACTTGAGCTGGTACCTGAGAGGGTCAAAGATATCCCCGGCACCATAGATCGACTGGCGGCGATTATCGACATCAGCGAAGATGAAAAAGAGGACTTCACCATGTCCCTCAAGCATCACAGACGCTTTAAGCCACTAACACTCAAAACCCGCCTGACCGAGGAAGAGGTCGCCATATTCAGTGTTAATCAGCACCAATTTCCCGGCGTGGAAGTGGAAGCCGGTCTGAAACGTTTCTACCCTTACGGCAGCACCCTGACTCACGCCCTTGGTTATGTGGGCCGAATTAACTCCCGTGACCGTGGATCACTCGAACGCAGCGGCGACTGGAGTGATTACGCCGGCACTAAGTTTATCGGTAAGCAGGGCATCGAAAAGTTTTACGAGCCTACATTGCATGGCAAGCCCGGACATCTTGAAGAAGAGATTAACAACCTTGGCCGAAGCATCCGCACTCTCAAAGTGGTTGAACCACAACCTGGCCGGGATATTTATCTGACCATCGATCTGAAACTGCAACAGAAAGCCATGGAGCTGCTGGATGGCAGACGGGGCAGTATAGTCGCTATCGATCCAACCGACGGCGGCATTTTGGCACTGGCCTCCAGCCCAAGTTATGACCCCAATCAGTTTGTCCACGGCATCAGTGGCAAATCCTACAGCGAACTACTCAACAACCGCTCGCGTCCGCTGATCAACCGCGCGACTCAGGGGCGGTATGCACCGGCATCTACAATCAAGCCCATTATGGCGCTGCTGGGTCTGGAGGATGGTTCGATCACAAAGAAAACCCGCATCTGGGATCCGGGTTTCTGGCAAATCCCCGGAGTAGAACACAAATACCGGGACTGGAAACGCTGGGGCCATGGCTGGGTGGACGTACACCGCGCAATTGTAGAGTCCTGCGATACCTACTTCTATGACTTGTCCTATAAGCTGGGGATCAACAAGATCAGCGAATTTATGACCCAGTTTGGCTTCGGCCAACCCACTAACGTGGATATCTACGAAGAAGCCTCAGGCATCATGCCATCACGGCAGTGGAAACGGGCCAGATACAATCAGCCATGGTGGATTGGCGACACCATCTCTGTGGGTATTGGCCAGGGTTACTGGACCACTACACCACTGCAGCTGGCGGCCGCAACGGCCATTGTCGCCAACAAGGGCAGACGCTTTTCACCTCACCTGATGAAGGCGGTCACCCAGGATGATGGCACCCTTAAAACCCCTGTGGACGAGATGCCACCTGTGGTGCTGAAGAACCCCGAAAACTGGGACATTATCAATGATGCCATGCAGCAAACGGCCCATAAATCCCGCTTCACCGACGCCAAATATACGGCGGCAATGAAGACAGGTACAGCGCAGGTATTTTCTGTGGCCCAGGACGCCAAATACGATGCTGAGAACATTGATGAGCGACTCAAGGATAACGCCCTGATTGTGGCTTACGCCCCCTATGAAAAACCCAGAATCGTGCTGGCCGTGGTACTGGAAAACGCTGGTTGGGGTGGCGCCAATGCAGGCCCAGTCGCCCGCGCCATGCTGGATGAATATATTCTTCGCGACATCAAGGAGCCGACCAAACAATGAGTGCGCATCCAAGTCGTCAAACCTTTTGGCAACGCATCCATATTGACCTGCCACTGCTGGGCGGCATCTTAATACTGTTCTGCTTCAGCTTATTTGTGATCTACTCTGCCAGTGGTGGCAGTCTGGCCATGATGAACCGGCAGATGATCCGTATGGGACTGTCACTGCTGTTGATGTTGACTGTAGCTCAGATCAATCCTGAAGTGCTGCGCCGTTGGGCACTGCCTATCTATGTGATAGGCGTTATCCTGCTGGTGCTAGTTCACTTCTTTGGCGAGATCAACAAAGGGGCTCAGCGCTGGCTCAATCTGGGCTTTATGGAGTTCCAGCCATCGGAGCTGATGAAGCTGGCGTTCCCTATTACCATGGCCTGGTTTATCAGTAAGTTCCCTCTTCCCCCCAAGAAGCGACATCTCGCTGGTGGTGTGGCGATTCTGCTGGTACCTACCCTGCTTATCGCCAGCCAGCCGGATCTGGGTACCTCCATTCTGGTGGCCGCTTCGGGGGTGTTTGTACTGTTTTTATCAGGCATGAGCTGGACCATTGTCGGCGGTGTTTTCTTGGCGATGCTGGCCTCCCTACCCGTCCTCTGGTTCTTTCTGATGCATGATTATCAGCGAACCCGGGTACTGACCCTGCTGGATCCGGAGAAAGACCCTTTAGGCGCCGGCTATCATATTATTCAGTCAAAAATCGCCATTGGCTCCGGTGGTTTCTGGGGCAAAGGCTGGCTGCAAGGCACCCAGTCCCAGCTGGAGTTTCTACCTGAGCGTCACACCGACTTTATCTTCGCCGTTATCGGTGAAGAATTTGGCCTGATAGGCAGTTTGTTGCTGCTGGCTCTGTATATCTTCATTATTGCCCGGGGGCTGACTATTGCCTCCCGCGCACAAACCAGTTTTGCCCGCCTGCTTGCAGGTTCGATTACGCTGACCTTCTTTGTGTATGTGTTTGTAAATATCGGTATGGTATCAGGCATTTTGCCTGTGGTAGGTGTGCCTCTGCCTCTTATCAGTTACGGTGGTACCTCGATGCTGACGTTGATGATCGGCTTCGGTATTTTGATGAGTATCCATACCCACAGGCGCTTTATCGACCGTTAGAACGGACAAGAGACGACAACAATGACAAGAATTTCCGCCCTGCTGGCGCCTCTGGGCGCCATGCTACTGAGCTCCATGGCTCAGGCTACCGAGCCTGCAAACCAGAATCAGTCAACGTTAAACAAAGCTGCGCTGACAGCAGAATTTATCAAGACGCAAGAGCAAAAAGGCTTCAGCGCCGACCAGACTCATGCATTTCTCGCCGGTGCCAAACTGGATCAGGCGGTGCTGGATGCCATCTCCCGTCCCTGGGAAGCCAAACCCTGGTATCAGTATTACCCACTGTTTCTGACCGACGAGCGTCTGGTCGCGGGCCTGAAGTTCTGGCAGGAGCATGAGGGTATCATCGCCCGCGCCACCAAAACCTACGGCGTTGAGCCACAAATCATAGTCGCCATCATAGGTATAGAAACATTTTACGGCCGCTTTATGGGCAAATATTCAGTGCGAGATGCCCTCTACACCCTGGGATTCCACTATCCTCCACGAGCTAACTTTTTCCGTGCCGAGCTCGGCAAACTACAGCAACTGGTGAAGGAAGAACAGCTGTCAGTCGATGACCTCAAAGGCTCCTACGCCGGCGCCATGGGCTATGGCCAGTTTATTTCTTCCAGCTACCGCCACTATGCAGTGGATTTTGACGGCGATGGTCAGCGCGATCTGCTGGGTGATCCGGTGGATGCCATCGGCTCGGTCGCCAACTATTTCCATCAACATGGCTGGCAGATCGGGCAACCTGTGGTACTGCCGCTGGTTAATGAAGGAACGCCCCGGGCCAAAGTCTGGAGCAGCGAGAAACTGAACCTGAAGGTAGCTGATATCCTAAGCCCGCAATTGAGCCTGAAGAAAAATCAGGATCTGGATGCCAACCAGCTGGCCATGTTGGTGGCGCTGGAACAGGCAAATGACACTGAATACTGGCTTGGACTGAATAATTTTTATGTCATCACCCGTTATAATCGCAGCCCCTTATATGCTATGGCAGTCTATCAATTCAGTGAACAGCTTAAACATGCCCATGACCAAAACTAATCTTCTGCTGCTCAGCGGTCTGCTGGCCATCGCCACTGTAGTGGGCGGCTGCGCCGGAGGTGGTCGCTATGATATGGCCGATGATACGGCGCCGAAAAACGCACCGGATGTAACCAAGGTTGAAAACGCCCAGCCTAGATATGAACCATACAGCCGTCATGGGAATCGTCGCTATACGGTACTGGGCAAGACCTATGATGTGATGCCCTCCGGTCAGGGCTATTCATACCGAGGTGTCGCCAGCTGGTATGGGGCTAAATTCCATGGCCATCTAACCTCCAATGGCGAGCGCTATGACATGTATTCTATGACAGCCGCGCACAAAACCCTGCCGCTACCGAGCTATGTCAAAGTCACCAACCTGGACAATCAGAAGCAGGTTATCGTGCGGGTCAACGACAGAGGACCCTTCCATGGCGGGCGGATTATCGATCTCTCCTACGCCGCTGCCGCCAAATTGGATATGCTCAAAACCGGCACAGCCAATGTGCAAGTGGAAGCCATCTACATCAGCAGTCCTCAGTTGCCACAATTAGCCAACCTGGACGCAAAACCGCAGTACTATATCCAACTACTCGCATCCCAAGACAAGGCGAGATTAGTCACGCTGGCCAATGAGCTGGAAGCCAAACATCAGTTGAAATCACGACTGCAACAGCAGGGCGAGCTGTATCGTCTGCAGCTTGGCCCGGTTGGGCAGCACAGGCTGGCTGAGGAACTGCTGCAAATGCTGCGCGCTGACGGCTATCCCCAAAGCTTTCTGGTTATGCCGCTAAAAGCAGATTGAACTCACAGTTCCTGGCAGATAAATCACCAAAATGTCAGCCATGCTGAACTCTTGGACAAATTATTTGTTTAATAAGGAACAACACGCCAATTTCAACCCCGGGGAGATAACACCCTGTGAATCTCTACGCTGAGGATAAATCCGCAAAATATGAGCAGGCACTAATTAAAATTCCGGTAGGGATAATGTTATACTCGCTGCTAATTGCCATTTTAATTTAACTAAAAAGACGTACGAAAGTAATGAAGAATTTTGTCAAAGGATCTTTTAAAGCAATCCTGGTCATGACTGGGCTTGCAGTTTCCGTCGCTTCTCATGCAGCGCCTATGATCATTCCGGACTCTCCGGACGTCGCCGCCAAAGCTTATGTGTTGATGGACTACACCACCGGCAAAGTGATTGCCGAACGCAATGCTTATGAAAGTCTCAACCCTGCCAGTCTGACCAAAATGATGACCAGCTATGTTATTGGTCAGGAGATCAAACGCGGCAACATATCGCTCGATGACGATGTACTGATCTCCAAGAATGCCTGGGCGAAAAACTTCCCGGACTCCTCCAAGATGTTTATTGAGGTGGGTGACAAGGTCAAAGTCTCTGATCTGAACAAGGGGATTATCATACAATCAGGTAACGATGCCTGTGTTGCCATGGCTGAGCACATTGCCGGTACTGAAGGTGCCTTCGTGGACCTGATGAATTCCTGGGCCAAACAGCTGGGCATGACGGATTCTCACTTTGAGAACTCCCACGGCCTGGATCGTGCAGATCAGAAAACCACTGCATACGATATGGCGTTGCTGGGCGCTGCCCTGATCCGCGACGTGCCTGATGAGTACAAAATCTACCGCGAAAAAGAATTTACCTATAACAATATTCCCCAGTACAACCGCAACAGTCTACTGTGGGATAAGTCATTGAATGTAGACGGCATAAAAACCGGCTACACCTCTGGTGCCGGTTACAATCTGGTAAGCTCAGCCACCAAAAATGACATGCGTCTGATTGCTGTGGTACTGGGAACCAAGAGCGCCAACACCCGTGCCTCCGAGAGCAAGAAACTGCTCAACTACGGCTTCCGCTTCTTCGAAACCGTTACCCCGTTCAAAGCCGGTGACACCTTCACCGAAGAGCCAATCTGGTTTAGTGACAAAGAGAAAGTCAAACTGGGCGTACTGACAGACACCCCGATTACCATTAACCGTGGTCAGGGCAAGGATCTCAAAGCTCAATATGAGCTGACCAAAGAGCTGACTGCTCCATTGTCCAAAGGCGACGTTGTGGGTCGTCTGTACTTCCAGATTAACGGCAAAGATGTGGCCGAGTTCCCGCTGGTGACCCTTGAGGAAGTGAACGAAGGCAGTTGGTGGAGCAAGTTAATCGACTACTTCAAGCAACTGTTCGCCAGCTGGTTAGGTTAATCAATCAACTGACATCGGAAAGCCACCTGCGGGTGGCTTTTTTGTGTTTGAGGGTCTGCCCGCGCACTTGAAAAGCGTACAAAAGTCGCCATATTAGGGTCTATTGACCCTAGATACCAACTTCATCAATAGTATTGCCAATTCAGAGCCCGACAGGGCTTTCACTTCCAGACACAATGATTGAAGCAGGCTGAACCCTTTAAAAGCAACACAACACAAAAGTCCTGAACCCTCACAAAGTGCGGTTTTCAATCCACTGAAATAGACTGACTGTTAAATGAAATTGATATCCCGATTACATCCTATTTAGAGAATTCAACATGACTAATTCCGATCTGAATACCCGTTTTGAAGAGCTGATGGAGTTTCCGGCCTCTTTCCCTTACAAAGTCGTGGGCAACGCCGACGACACCCTGGCCGATAAAGTGGTAGCCATAGTACAGAAGCATGTTCCTGGAGATTATGTGCCCCGCACCAAGGTCTCAAGCAAAGGCACCTACTACTCAGTCACCATTCGCGTCACAGTAGAAAGCAAGGAAATGGTTGAAACCCTGTATACCGAGCTGGCTGCCATCGATGGGGTCAAGCGCGTTTTGTAACCAGTCAAACCGCTCAGGGTTCAAATCCCTCGATGGCAAAGCCGTGATCTGTATACCATCGCAAAACACTCAAGTATAATGGCACCACATATTTCAGCGGGGAGAGGTGGCCCTTGCATAAGGATATATTACAGGTTCGTCACCTGGGGCGACAGGACTATGAAACCGTGTGGCACGCTATGCAGTACTATACAGATAATCGGGATGAAAACAGTCCCGATGAGCTGTGGCTGGTAGAACATCCACCCGTTTTCACTCAGGGACAGGCGGGCAAGGCCGAGCACATACTTAACCCGGGAAATATTCCTGTCATTCAGGTAGACCGTGGTGGTCAGGTGACCTATCACGGCCCAGGTCAGCTAGTCGCATATCCTCTTCTCGATATCAAACGCCGTAAACTGGGCGTGCGTCAGTTGGTCACCGACATAGAACAAAGCCTGGTAGATTTGCTCAAACCTTATGGCATTGAGGCCTACGCCAAAGCGAATGCTCCCGGAGTCTATGTCGATGAACGCAAGATAGCCTCTCTGGGCCTGCGGATCCGTAAAGGTTGCTCCTTTCATGGCCTAGCATTGAACGTGGATATGGATCTTGCTCCCTTTCTACGCATCAATCCCTGCGGCTATTCCGGTTTGGAAATGATCCAGTGCAAGGCTCTGGGCGGCCCGCAAACTGTGCAGCAGGCCGGCAACGAACTGGTCGATACCTTTAGCAAACGTCTAGGCTACAGCCAACTGACACACCTTGAAGGATTAGCAAACACATTATGAGCAGACCCGATAGATTACAACCCGGCGTAAAACTGCGTGACGCCGATAAAGTTGCCCGAATTCCGGTGAAGGTGATGCCTTCAGAGCGGGAAGATATATTACGCAAGCCAGATTGGTTGCGCGTAAAACTGCCGGCCTCCAGCCAGCGTATCGATGGCATCAAACAGGCGTTGCGCAGTAATGGCCTGCATTCTGTGTGTGAAGAAGCCTCCTGCCCTAACCTGGCAGAGTGTTTCAACCATGGTACCGCCACCTTTATGATTCTGGGTGCTATCTGCACCCGCCGCTGCCCCTTCTGCGATGTCGCTCATGGTCGCCCGCTCAAACCGGATGCGCAAGAGCCGAAGAAACTGGCCAAGACCATCAGCGAAATGAAGCTCAAGTACGTGGTGATCACCTCAGTTGACCGTGACGATCTGCGTGATGGCGGTGCCCAACATTTTGCCGACTGTATCCGTGAAATCCGCGCTTTAAATCCGGATATCAAGATTGAGATCCTGGTGCCTGACTTCCGTGGCCGTATCGATGCTGCGCTAGATATTCTGGCCACCGAACCACCGGATGTGTTCAACCACAACCTGGAAACTGCACCAGCCCACTATCGCAAGGCGCGTCCCGGTGCCAACTATCAGTGGTCGCTGGATCTGCTCAAGCGCTTTAAAGAGCGTCATCCGCATATCCCCACCAAGTCGGGTATTATGCTGGGACTGGGTGAAACCAATGAAGAGATTGAACAGGTGCTTAGGGACCTGCGTGAGCACAATGTCAACATGCTGACCCTAGGCCAGTACCTGCAGCCATCCAAGTTCCACCTGCCGGTCAAGCGCTATGTGACGCCTCAGGAGTTCGACGCCTTCCATGACTACGCCATGAAAATCGGCTTTACCCACGCCGCCAGTGGTCCACTGGTGCGCTCAAGCTACCATGCTGATTTGCAGGCCAAAGGGGTTGAGGTGAAATAAACTGCTTACCGTTGACAAGCTGCGCCTTATGGCGCTGCCTTGCCAGTCGCCGTGCAAACTTTAACCAGCCCCGCTAAAGTAATTGTTGGATATGGTAATTGAGAGCACTATGATGAAAAAGCTGTCTGTACTGAGCTTACTATCGCTGGCGTTGTTGGCAGCACCTTCATTTGCCCGCGATGAAATTGGCAACTACACCATTGCAGATGCCATGGCTCTGCCTGTCGCCCAAAGTAAGCTGGGCCATGATGTGACTTTCTACTTCGGCAACCAAGCTCACCCTGAGGTTGAAAAAGCCCTGTCTGAAATCAAGACCAACAAGAAAACCAACGCCTTCAACAAGAGTGATGAGGAAGCCTGCCAGTGGGTATTTCTGTCAGCCATGCTCGAGCTGAAAAACAGAGCGATCAAAGAAGGCGGTAATGCGGTTATCAACATCAAATCCAATTACAGAAACAACTTGACTACCAGTGAAGAGACCTTCCAGTGTGGTGCCGGCACACTGGTCGCGGGAGTGGCACTGACAGGCGAGATAGTTAAACTCAAGCAATAAGTCAGGTTGAACTGGCAGCATTTCAACTGTTGCCAGTCGTCTTGCCGTCACTATCACACGAATGCCAGGTTACATTAGCCTGATTTGCCCACTTTATTCGATTAGGAGCTGAATCTATCATGGCTCCATCAAAGAGTTGGGGAAGGTGCGACATGGCTCAGATTAATATCGGTTTCAAGCAGGCAGACCGTGAGGCAATTACCGCAGATCTGAACCCATCATTGACAGGACCTGCAGCCTGTACCTCAACACCCACAGCTTTCACTGAAACGTCACGGGCCCATGTTTAACACCCTGCAGCTGATGTTTGAACAGCAGTATAGGGAGCTGTCATTGGCAGTGGATGTGATTGCCGAGCGCATTCGGGCACTCGGAGCGCGCCCCTTGGCTTGTACAGCGCCTGCGCTAAACTCTCTGAAATCACAAAAAATACCGGCTCGGCAGATGATTCAGGGACTGTTTTGCTTTATTTCATTTCAGAGTCGTCACCCCACTGACCTATCAAGCCGGTAATTTCCCGGCTTTCAAAGACAGCGACATCAACACTGCATCCTCTGTACTCTCTTCGCTCCGGTAATACCCTTTACGCTCGCCGGTCACCTCAAAGCCGAGCTTGCGATACAGTGCAATCGCACTGACGTTTCCGGCGCGAACTTCCAGCAACAGTAGCTCCGCCTCAGTGGTGTTGAGCCAGTCGATCCCCTTCAGCATCAACGCCTTGCCAAGCCTCCGTCCCTGATAACCAGGTTCAAGACAGATATCGATAACCGTGGAGACTTCAAACAGCTGATGCAGGATAACAAAGCCTGCCAGAGTACTCTGCTCAAATACTCCAAAGCTTTGGTAGAAGTTGCCAAAGCAACTCTCTATGGTGTTTAAACTCATGGGGTGGGAGTGGGCCATCGTAGCAATCTGCGCCATCAAAGGTGCCTGCACGACATTGAGCTTACGGATATCAACACTCATTTGCTCTGAGCCTCTTGCACCTGAGCCTGCAGTTTGCAGATTTGCTGCCACAGGGCACGCTTACTCTCGCTGCCCTCCAGCAGCTTATTCAACGGGGAGGAGTACAGAATGCCGGGCTTATGAGGACGATTCATCAAGCGCATATCCCAGATGACCTCATCACCGGCCTGCAGCCGATCCGCAACATGGCACTTATCAATATCCAGATCCATCACTCGAAGCACAGCCGCCACCAGCGGATGACCATCCACCACTCTGGGATTATCACAAAGCAGCAAACTGCGGGGCTCGCCGCTGAGCCTCCGCCAACGGCTGATCCCCATGGCGTCCAGATAGTCTTGTTGTTTCATTGCGATTCCATCATGGCTTAAACCTGTGCCAAGGATACCAGCCTAAAGGTGCCAGCACAGCCTTTGACATCACCAATGCGCTGATTTTGGCCCCCTATCCATTAATTCAACACCAAAATCACTTGTGTTGCCCGGGCTTGAGGTAAAATCCCGGCAAGACAAACAGAGGACAAAAAAATGCAAACCTATCGTTTCAGCCTGTTGACCGACACCCCTTTGGTAGAACTGGTTGACTTTGAAAACATTCGCATGCAGTTGATTGATGTTGACTGTATCGATGCCCTTATCCACTCGGTTAACGATCTGTTGATACTGGATTTCGAACGTCAGGCAGAATCGGCCAATGCCGCTGTGCAGCCAGTCAAAACCGCTCTTGCCAACACCAGTATCAAGGTGACTGACACCATTATGCTACAGCAATAGTCTCCGGCATTCGCCCATGAAAAAAGCCAGCTCATGTGAGTTGGCTTTTTGTTTTCCTTCACGCAGTGCGCGCTGCGCGACTACGCCTCTGGACGCAGCGCAGGGAACAGGATCACATCACGGATAGTGTGAGTGTTGGTAAACAGCATGACCAGACGGTCAATACCGATACCCTGACCTGCTGTGGGTGGCAGACCGTGTTCCAGAGCGCGAACATAGTCAGCATCGTAGAACATGGCTTCGTCGTCACCGGCATCTTTGGCAGCAACCTGAGCCTTGAAGCGGGCATCCTGATCTTCAGCATCGTTGAGCTCACTGAAGCCATTGGCCACTTCACGACCACCGATGAAAAACTCGAAACGGTCGGTGATAAAGTCATTATCATCGCTGCGACGGGCCAGAGGAGAAATATCCGCTGGATAGCCGGTGATGAAGGTAGGCTGCATCAGCTTAGGTTCAGCAGTTTCACCGAAGATCTCTTCCAAAAGCTGTCCACAGCTCCAGAAGCTTTCCACTTCAATGCCCAGGCTCTTGGCCAGGTTGCGCATGAAGTCCAGATCCTTCACCTGCTCATAGGTCATGGCCTGAATGGTCGCATTGTCTGAGTTGTAGTGCTGAATGGCTTCCAGCATACTCATACGGGTGTATGGGCCACCGAAATCAATGGTGTGCTCGCCGTAAGTCAGCTTAGTGTCACCACACAGATCTTTGGCGATGGAAGACAACATCTCTTCCGTCAGATCGATAAGATCGTTGTAATCTGCGTACGCCATATAGAATTCCATCATAGTGAATTCAGGATTGTGGCGTGGTGAGATACCTTCGTTACGGAAGTTACGGTTGATTTCGAACACACGCTCGAAGCCACCCACAACCAGACGCTTCAGGTACAGTTCTGGCGCAATACGCAGGTACATGTCGATGTCCAGCGCATTGTGATGAGTGATAAATGGACGGGCAGACGCGCCGCCTGGGATCAGGTGCATCATAGGGGTTTCAACTTCCATGAACTCGTTCTTGATCATAAAGTTACGGATAGCTGAAATCACCTTGAAGCGCATTTTGAAAGCTTCGCGGGATTCTTCATTTACGATAAGGTCAACATAACGCTGACGGTAACGGGTTTCCTGGTCGGTCAAACCGTGGAACTTCTCAGGCAGTGGACGCAGCGCCTTGGTCTGCAGCTGATACTGTTCCATGTTGACATACAGGTCGCCCTTACCGGACAGGTGCAGCATACCGGTTACGCCGATGATGTCACCGATATCCAAACCCTGATACTTGTCTTTGAGATCAGCCTGTACGTCTTTGTCGGCATACACCTGAATACGACCGGACACATCCTGCAGCACCAGGAATGGACCACGTTTGGCCATGATACGGCCGGCAATGCTTGTGCGGAAACCCAAAGTTTCCAACTCCTCCTTTGACTTACCGCCAAACTCTGCCTGCAGATCCGCAGCCTTGTGGGTGCGGCGGAAGGTGTTGGGGTGGCCGTTGGCAGGGCTGGTCTTGCGGATGTGTTCCAGCTTGGCACGACGTTCCGCAATCAACTTGTTTTCATCTTGGATTTGAACTTGTTCAGTCATTTTCCGCTCTTCTCAATTACAGCCCGGACTTGAGGCTGGCTTCAATAAATTTATCCAGATCGCCGTCTAACACGCTCTGGGTATTGCGATTTTCAACGCCGGTACGCAAATCTTTAATCCGCGCGTCATCCAATACGTAGGAGCGGATCTGGCTACCCCAGCCGATATCAGACTTGGCGTCTTCAGCGGCCTGGCGCTCGGCGTTCTGCTTGAGCATCTCCATCTCATACAGTTTCGCTTTCAATTGCTTCATGGCCGTATCCCGGTTTTTATGCTGGGAACGGTCATTTTGGCACTGTACTACTGTGTTTGTGGGGATGTGGGTGATACGGATCGCTGATTCCGTTCTGTTAACGTGCTGTCCACCTGCGCCGGATGCCCGGTAGGTATCAACGCGCAGATCCGCCGGATTGATATCGATCTCGATGGAATCGTCGATTTCAGGGTACACAAACACTGAGCAGAATGAGGTATGACGACGGCCACTGGAGTCAAAGGGGGACTTACGCACCAAACGGTGTACGCCGGTTTCGGTACGCAACCAGCCAAAGGCATACTCACCGCTAAATTTGATGGTGGCACTCTTGATACCGGCCACATCGCCGTCAGAGACTTCCATCAGCTCAGGGCTGAAACCATGGGCTTCACCCCAGCGCAGATACATACGCAGTACCATGTTGGCCCAATCCTGCGCCTCAGTACCGCCTGAACCTGACTGGATATCCAGATAGCAGTCCAGCTGATCATTGCTGCCGGAGAACATGCGGCGGAATTCCAGTTCAGCCAGTTTGGCTTCCAGGTCATCCAGCTCGCCCTGGGCATCGTTAAAGGTTTCTTCATCCTCCTCTTCAACAGCCAGCTCCAGCAGACCTTCCACATCTTCAAGCCCGGCATCCAGAGTGTCGATAGTCTTGACGACCGCTTCCAGATTGACGCGCTCTTTGCCCAATGCCTGGGCACGCTCAGGGTCATTCCACACGTCAGCGCTTTCGAGCTCACGTGTTACTTCTTCCAGACGCTCTTTTTTAGCGTCATAGTCAAAGATACCCCCTAAGGAGCAAAGTGCGTTCAGCCAGCTCCTTAATCTTGAATTTCACCGGATTTACTTCAAACATTGACCTGATAATCCTATGGTTTAACGAGTGATATTTGACAGACCGAAACCAAACACTTTTGCCCGATCCCCGTCTGTACTCTGCACATAAAAACCGCGTATTTTACCTTAAGGCGATATTAATACCAATCAGTATCAGGCATTGGTTTAACGCTTCCGTTGTCCTTTGTTACCGACCTGGCACCCGCCCGATTTCCGGCATTCAACGAACAATTTAAACCGCCACCATTCCCTTTTATATTCAGCATGTTATCACGATCACGCCAGCTAATCTTTAACGCTAAATTAATTTTGCTTTATCTCTAAGTAAATTTTGACCTCAGCGGTTTTTCCCAAGCAATTCTCGGCGGTCGCCGCCTTTGAGACCTTTTCCGGCAGCTTTACCATCGTCCTGTTTATGGCGGTGTTGGTGAAAAGATGATCCGCTAACTTTTTAAATCAATCAGATGACTATGCAGACAGGGGGCTGCTGTGCCCCTTCCAACGCCCTCTTTTTAAGCGCTCTGGTCAGCCAAGCCGCGATCGTTTCCACACGCACACGCCAGGCAAACCCACCCACCACTCAATTAACACACGCTTTGTGAGCGATGGCCCAAATATGGCACGAAGTAGACTAGCCAGACCCTTGTCATTGGAGTCGGTGAGTATACTTGCCCGGATATATCGGCCTGAGTTCTCGGGCTGGATGCATGTTTCAAGACGACAAGGTCTTTCCATGATAGAACTGATTATTGACGGACAAACAGTGACAGCCAAACAGGGCGAAACACTGCTGAGCTGCGCCACCCGCGCAGGGATCGAGATCCCCCGCCTGTGCCACCAGTTCCCCCACGACTCAGATAATGCACAAAAACAAGAATGTAACCTGTGTGTGGTGGAAATCCTTCAAAACACCCCGACAAATAATGGTGCTGCGGCCCAGGAGCCAGTCAGTCAGCCCCAGCACGCCTGCAAGATAAAAGTCGCCTCTGGCCTGATTGTCAGCACCCAGTCTGCTCAGCTCAGTAAACTCAGACAACAAGCCCTGCAAGCCATGCTTTCCGACCATTTTGCCGACTGCGAAGCGCCCTGCCAGCGAGCCTGCCCGGCCGGAGTGGATGTGCAGCAGTACCTGCACCATATCGCTCAGGGCGACCACACACAGGCAGTGAAAATCATCAAACAAACCCTGCCGCTGCCCCTGAGTATTGGCCGGGTTTGCCCGGCATTCTGCGAGTCCGAGTGCCGCCGTGGCCTGATTGATGAGCCATTGGCCATACGTCAACTCAAGCGTCATGCCGCCGATCTGGATCTCAACGATGAAAACCCATGGATGCCTGAGCGCGAAGCCGACACAGGCAGGAAAGTGGCGATTATCGGTGCCGGCCCCGCGGGTCTGGCCGCTGGCTACTTCCTGTCCAACCAAGGCCATGAAGTCACTGTTTTTGACAGTGCACCCAAAGCCGGTGGCTGGCTGAGATACGGTATTCCCGAGTACCGCTTGCCCAAGGCAATCCTCGATAAAGAGATTGAGCTGTTGTGCCGCAACGGCTTGAAGATCCAGACTAACACCCGTTTGGGTCAGGACATTCAACTGGCCAGTCTGGTCGAGAACTATGACGCTGTGTGTCTGGCCATTGGTGCTCAGAAAGCCGTGCCTATGGATTACCCCGGCAGCGATCTGGCCGGCTGTTACCTAGGCGTGGACTATCTGCGTGACTACTGCACAGAAAAAAACTACTGCACAGGCAAAAAAGTGGCGGTGATCGGCGGCGGCAATACCGCTATCGACTGTGCCCGCACCGCTCTGCGCGACGGTGCCGATGTCACTTTGATTTATCGCCGTACTCGCGAAGAGATGCCAGCCGAGCCCTATGAAATTCACGAGGCCGAGGTTGAAGGGGTTAAGTTCCACTTTTTGACCAACCCGCTGGAAAACCATGCCGATAATAATGGTCAGGTCAGCTCTGTCACCTTTTCCAAAATGGCGTTGGGCGAGCCGGATGCCTCCGGTCGTCGTGCCCCTGTCGCAACCGGCGAGACCTTTACCGAAGCGTTTGATACCGTGATTGCAGCTGTGTCCCAAATGCCGGACTTGGAGTTTCTCAAGTATCCTCAAAGTCAGCTGACGAGCGGTGAAATCGCCCTCACCCGCTGGAACACCTTTGCCTGTTGTGAACACACCATGTCTGCCGGGATTGAGAAACTATTTGTTATTGGTGATTCCCGCACCGGCCCGGCAACCGCCGTCGCCGCCATTGGTGATGGTCGCCGCGCTGCCGAAGCTATCCACAGGCAGCTGTCATCGGGTCTCACCTGTGAACTGGTGCCCGAGCAGTTCAACGCCACCAAGGCCAGGAAAACAGTCACGTTGGATGCCAGCCTGTACCCTGACGTAGCGGTTGAGCCCAGAATTAAAATGCCTGAGCTGACACCCAAAGCGCGTCAGCTGAACTTCAATGAAGTGGAACTGGGCTTTGCCCATGATGCGGCGCTTAAAGAAGCCGCCCGCTGTCTGGAGTGTGCCTGTCAGGCCAACAAGCAGTGCGATCTGCGCGACTATGCCACCGAATACCGGGTGGATGGACAAGCCATCGCTCAGGACGCGCCCACTCACGCCCGCCGTTTTGCGGTGGATACCAGTGCCCCCTTTATCACCTTCGATGCCAACCGCTGTATCAGTTGTGGCGCCTGCGTCGATATGTGTCAGCGCCAGTCGGGGCACAAAGCGATCTGTTTTGAGCCGAACAGTTTTTCTGCGCTGCCATCATGCAGTGCTAATGATGATCTGAACCAAACTGCCATGCGCCGCTCGCCCCGCGCCGGTTTCAGCGTATCCATGGCCGACTCCAACTGTGTTCAGTGTGGTAACTGCGTGCAGGTATGCCCAACCGGCGCCCTGGTCGATGCCAGAGACAAGTCTCAGGCACGCGCCAAAGCTGAACTGGAAAAGATCTCCACCGTCTGTACTTACTGCGGTGTTGGCTGCCGGGTAGAGATGCATGTGGATAAGGCCAGCAACCGCATTATGCGGGTTACCGGTGACACAGAGTCTCAGGTCAACGAAGGCATGCTGTGTGTCAAAGGTCGTTTCGGCTTTGACTTTGTGCAAAGCCCAGAGCGCCTGACCACCCCACTTATCCGCAAAAACGGTAAGCTGGTACCGGCTAGTTGGGATGAGGCAGTGACTCATGTAGCAAGCCGCCTAACTGACATTAAAGCGAGGTATGGCAGCGATGCCATCGCCACTTTGGCATCGGCCAAGGCCACCAATGAAGACAACTTCCTGCTGCAGAAGTTTACCCGGGCTGTGCTTGGCACCAACAATATCGACCACTGCGCCCGTCTGTGCCATGCCTCTACCGTAAGCGCCCTGTATGACACCCTGGGCGGCGGCGCCATGACCAATGATATTCCGGGTATTAAAGAATCAGATCTCATCTTTATACTTGGCTCAGACACCAGCATCGCCCACCCGATTATCGCCTCACGCATCCGCGAAGCGATAAACCACCGCAAGGCTCGCCTGGTGGTGGTTGACCCGAAACGGGTTGAAATTGCCGACAGCGCCAAGCTGTATCTGAGCCAGCGGCCGGGCACAGATGTGATGCTGCTTAATGCCATCATGCAGCAGATTTTTCTCAATGGCTGGCAGGATGATACCTATATCGCCGAGCGCACCGAGCAATTTGAGGCCGTGCGCGACGAGGTGATGAAGAGCGATTACAGCCTGGACAACGCCGCCATCATTACCGGCATTGCCGCCGAAGATATCGCCAAACTGGCCAGGCTTATTGGCACCGCCGACAAGACTGCCATCTACTACGCCATGGGCATCACTCAACACACCTGTGGCCATGACAACGTACTGGCCATCTCCAACCTGCAGCTGATGCTGGGCAATATCGGTGTTGAAGGCGCCGGCATTAACCCTCTGCGTGGTCAGAGTAATGTTCAGGGCAGCTGTGATATGGGCGCCCTGCCCAACTACCTGCCCGGCTACAAGAAGCTGGTAGAAGCCGCCAACCGTGCGCCGATTGAAGCCGCCTGGAATGTCACCCTGCCAACACAGGAAGGTATTCCGGCTTCATACATGATGAAAGCGCTGGTGTCCGGCAAGCTTAAGGCCATGTATATCATGGGTGAAAACCCGGTGCTGAGTGATGCCGATCAGGCCCACGTACTGGATGGTCTGGCTGCTGCCGAGTTTATTGTGGTGCAGGATATCTTCCTCACCGAAACCGCAGCCCTTGCCGATGTGGTACTGCCAGCCGCCGCCTTCGCCGAGAAGCGCGGTCACTTCACCAACACTGAACGTCGAGTGCAACAACTGCAAGTAGCCGTGACCTCACCGGGTATGGCCAAGCCTGACTGGCAGATAGTTCAGGCCGTTGCCAACGCCATGGGCGCCGACTGGCACTATGAAGCGGAAGAGCAGATCTGGCGTGAAGTAAACCAGCTGACACCCCAGTACCGGGGGATCAGCTGGGAGCGGGTTGCGCCCACCACAATTGCAGGTAAACAAGGTCTGCAGTGGCCTTGTCTAGATGAACAGCATCCGGGCACCCGCATCATGCACCAGAGTCAATTTATCCGTGGCACTCAGGCCAAGTTCGAGCCGGTAAGCTTCCGTCTGCCCGCTGAAATGCCCTGTGATGAATACCCGCTGGTGCTGTCCACCGGGCGGTTGCTGGAACAGTTCCACACTGGCACTTTGACGCGCAAGACCCAAGGTCTGGATCTGCTGGCAAGCCCAAGAGTGATGATATCGGTATTCGATGCCGACAAGCTGGGGGTCAACAATGGCGATATGTTGAGACTTGTCACCCGCCGAGGTGAGATCAATATTCGTGCCTTTGTCACCCGCCGCGCCCAGGCCGGGGTACTGTTCCTGCCCTTCCACTTTGTGGAAGCCGCCGCCAACAAGCTGACCATCAATGCCCTGGACCCTGTGGCGCATATTCCCGAGTACAAGTTCTGCGCCGTGCGAGCTGAGAATTTGGGGGCAATGGAAGGGTTTGGGGATACGCTTGATAACGTAAAGGATGAAGTGTTGAATGACACATCATTGGAGAGCGAAGACATTCCGGCTGCTTGACGGTTCACAAGATATTGCCGACTTAAGGTCAGTCAATGACCTCTGATTGATGGGATCAAACACCCCTGCAATAAACTGTTTGGGGTGTTTTTTGTGCCAGTGTGCTGACTGGCTTGCAGCGTTTGTTGGGCTTGCAGTCCATTGTGCCTGTGGCACTGTGGGGGCAAGAGGGGATCAACAGCAATCCCTTCTTGCATCTCCCCTGCCGCCCCAACCGAAGTTGTTATCCATCGTGCATTGCATGCAATTGACGTGACCGGCGTCGATTCACCGTCCCTGGCTCAGCGCCGCCTATGTCATCATCCATGATGACATCCACTATTGCATACAATCCCCTCCGGCAACTTCGGATGGGGGATAAACGTGTCGTCAGACAATGGAGTGAAACTTTTCACTCCATTAGAGTTCCCCGAAGGCCTCTGGCCGCCACGCGGAGACTGATGCAACATTCAACTCCTGAGTATGTTGTTTATGCCCCAAAGTTGTTTTCAAAAAAAGTGCACGCTCATAAAGCAACTGGTAATCAGGCTGAATATTTCTCATGTACTGGAGTGAAGGTTTATGCAACCAAGATAGACTGCATTTTGAGTTGATAAGTCGCTTCGGGACAAAAGCGACTCAGCAGATTTTCTTGAATCAAATGTGCTCCATAGTACCAACTCTGCTCTTGCACTAAAACGTATGGGTTCGGTACGATGTATTCATGAATTCATTTAATAAACAATGAACTAGTGGGTATATGGGAAATAAAAGAATTGCGGTTCTGATCGATTCGGACAATACACCACACACAAAATTAAGTTTGATCATAGAAGAGTTATCCAGCTTCGGTCAGATCATCATCAAAAGAGCATACGGGGATTTTTCCTCACAAAATCTGAAGAACTGGAAGTTGCCACTAAATGAACTGGCAATTCAGGCTAAGCAACAGTTTGCATACACAACTGGAAAGAACTCCACTGATTCCCTGATGATTATTGATGCGATGGATTTGCTTTATACTCAAAGGTTTGATGCTTTTGCTCTGATTTCAAGTGATAGTGACTTTACCAGCTTAGCAACACGGTTAAGAGAATCAGAAATCCATGTCATTGGAGTAGGCAAGTCTACGACACCAACGGCATTTAAGAATGCCTGTGATGACTTTGTCTCGATAGAGAACTTAACTCCTATTACCCCGGAGGAGTCTCAATCTGAAGAAGAACACCCTCAACAGATAGTACTGAAAGATAGAGATCGAGAACTGTGGCGGTTGATGCACCAGTCATGGCAGAACTACCGTGATGAGTCTGGTTGGGCAAAGTTGGGGGAAGTTGGTAACTACCTGAAAAGGTTAAAGCCTGACTTTGATACTAGAAGCTATGGTTTGAAGAAGCTCTCGGACTTCTTTGAGCTATATCCTGCTCGCTACAAAACCAGAAAATCAAAAAACTCTGGTCTAGAGTTTCAACTTGTGACAAAGGCTAGTAGGCAACAAGCGTGACCGTAACAACAATCCCGGAGCAGGTTGGCAGCTCCGGGCTTTGAGCTCTATCTGGAACAAAAGCGACCAGGAACTCAAATTGCAGCACTTCTAAACCTGATAGGTGCTTCACAAAAGGTTAAACAGCGCCAACTCAAAAACTGCTCAATTGTTTGCTTTGACTTTTCCGTTTGCTCAAACCACCTTAACCAGCCTACATACTTGTGAATATCCTTGCTTGCCACGCCCCTGAACCTTGCGACCCACTCCTTAAGTTTTCCATGATAGTTATTGACATTTTGGATGTGAAAAACCTTATCTTTTACCCGTTCATTTGCAGAAGCGTTCAATTCAACATG
>JAJNAU010000014.1:26254-40909 GCA_021462625.1 Shewanella sp. | reverse complement strand
CGATATGAACGCCTGAAACGAAACTATCTGGGAATGCTCAAATTGAGTGCTTCTTTGATCTGGTTAGCGTAATTGAGAACGCTCCCTAGGGAAGACACAGTAATTTTTTAATGCAACTATTTTTCCGGGGTATTGTTGTCCTGCTGATACTGATGAGTATCCCCGCCGTTTGGCGCAGAGCAACCCTGAGGTCGAGTAGAGCATCAATACCCACTATCAGCAATTGATGAATGCCTTCAATAAGCTGGAGTGTTGGTTCGCTTCTATCCTGCGCCGTAAACCGGCGAGTCCACCCGCGAGTTTGCCGGCAAATATGTGTCAATATTTGAGCAAAACAGCAAAGGCATCTGGCAGATAACCATCAACAGCAGCCACAGAGCCGAACCCTCACTGTATTTCTCGGCAAAACCGGTCGAAAAACTGTACTATGGCAAATCCTTCAGTCCATTAATCACAATGAAAGAATGAGTTCCTTCCCATGTCCCTGCCAATCCGGCAGTCTTTATGAAAATTGCTGTGCTCCCCTGCATCAGGCCAAGGAGCAGGCCAGCACGCCTGAGCAGTTAATGCGATCGCGCTACTCAGCTTTTTGTATGCACCTGTGGCCCTATCTCATCAAAACTCACCACCCTCAAACACGGCGGGGATTAACCGAAAAGCTGCTGGCACAGGGACCTCATCCACGTTGGCTGGCACTTGATGTGCTGCAAATCCGCCAAGACGGAGCACATGGGCAGGTGACCTTTAAGGCCTGGTACCAAGATGGTGGCAAAGTCAATGCTATCTATGAGTGTTCTGACTTTGTGAACGAGGATGAACAATGGTTTTACACCACCGGTGAACAAATGCGGATCACCCTACCCGGAGGCAACGAACCCTGTATCTGCAAAAATGGCAAAAAATTCAAACAGTGCTGCGGTCGATAACCGAACACGCCATAACCTTCTGTCTGACTTTCAGATTAATAAATTCATTGAAGTCCGGTCCTCGCGGGGCGGACTGTAGAGAAGACCCTGCACCTGATAGTTTCACAGTCAGACACAGCACACCTTCCAAACGACGGTTTCAACAATATGTTGATATTTACGCTGCTTAACGTACATCCCTGAATACCGGCAAACCAAGCATACCGGCGCTGATTATTGTTGTTACTATTACTATTGTTATGCTGATGCCGCCCTGTAGACATCACATTTGTACGCTATAGACTGCCAATGTGACTTTCGGGCGGCCTAAAACATGATCTGAAGCCAAGCCGGGAAGGCTTTCCCGGTGCATTTCCGGGACAAACGAAGCGGCTCAGTTGCACGCCAAGTTACAGAAATCAAGACTGTAAAATCAATCTATTAACCGCAAGCCTGGTATCCGGCAACAGTCAGTTGCTCATTTGGAAAATCATTTTCTCGGCGCTGACGGAGAACGTCAGTACCAATTCAACACCGGACTCTAGCTGAGTCATCGCCACCTGAGTATTTGGGAAGCGGTTCACCGCTTTATCAGCCAGTTCTTGGGCTTGAACCTGGGCATCGGTACCATTCAATACCAGTTTCAATTCGGTATCATCCGCTTCAATAACAGCACCAATATCAATAAAACTGCCGCAACAAGTACAGGTGTCATTAATCAAATCAGATTGTGCATCTTTAATGGACTTCATCACTGCCTCTCCTGTGAAAAGCCACATTATATGCCAATCAATCACCCCTCGCCATGCCAGAGTCACGTTAATCCGGCCAATTTACGGCTGAAATTACGCTGTGTGGTCAATATCTCTGCCAAGGGTGGTAATTCAGGGAGTTGCGCCGACTCTCCGCAATGGCGCAATCGCCCGGCGGGATCCGTGTTGGTCAGAGCCTGACTCAAATCAGATGGCATCGCACCGCGGATCACCAGGGCTTCGGGAGTCATGGCCTGGTGCAATTGAAAACTGCGTGCACCTTCATCAAAAAAGCATGCACTGTTATCTGTCACCCAGCTGTCATTAGACAGATCCGCCAGCAAAGGTGCTGGTTCAAGTAATTCAAAAGCCCGCTGCAGACGTTCGGCTTCGGTTCGGGATTGCTGCAATCTAAACTGTGCCATATCGCGGGGATCGGTGGATAACATGGCCAGTAACAGACCAAACTCCCCACGGCGATTGGATTCAACCGCCTGATTCAGACGGCTACCCAGATGCAGTTCATTGATTAAAACCGACTCAGTGCGCATAAAAAAACATCAAAAAAACAATTCGTTGTTAATTAATCGACCAGTTAAACCGGAACTTTAGGAGAATTTCGCAATTGAGGCTTTACATGCAAATCGATTATGCATAATATTGCCGCCGCTGATGAGGAGGGGTTCCCGAGTGGCCAAAGGGATCAGACTGTAAATCTGACGGCTCCGCCTTCGAAGGTTCGAATCCTTCTCCCTCCACCACCTCAGCAACGACAATTTGGAAGCAAGCGATTGAATTCGTGGAGGGGTTCCCGAGTGGCCAAAGGGATCAGACTGTAAATCTGACGGCTCCGCCTTCGAAGGTTCGAATCCTTCTCCCTCCACCACCTTGTTTTATTCGTGCAAATACCTGTCGCCTGCCTGCTGTTATTCCACCACCGAATCCTTTATTATTCTGCGCTACGAGAACAATAACTAAATCTTATTGATATGAATGTTTCCTGGGTCAATCAGGCCATCGACAAAATCGAAGCTGATTTTCAGCGCAGTGCCGACACACACCTGATAAAACTTGAACTTCCTTTCCTCAACGGAATCGACATCTACCTTAAAGATGAGAGCACCCATCCCACTGGCAGTCTGAAACACCGTCTTGCCCGTTCTCTCTTCCTCTATGCCCTGTGTAACGGCTGGATTAAGGAAGGCGCCCCGGTAATTGAATCCTCTTCAGGCAGTACCGCTGTTTCCGAAGCCTACTTTGCTCGCCTGCTAGGTCTGCCATTTATCGCCGTAATGCCCCGCTCTACCGCCAAAAAGAAAATCCAGCAAATTGAGTTTTATGGTGGCCAGTGTCATTTCGTGGATCACTCCAGCGAAATCTATGCTGAATCCGAACGTCTGGCACAGGAGCTGAACGGTCATTATATGGATCAGTTCACCTATGCCGAACGCGCCACTGACTGGCGGGGTAACAATAATATCGCCAATTCTATTTTCGGTCAGATGCAGCGGGAGCCTCATCCAGAACCTCATTGGGTGGTCATGAGTCCGGGTACCGGTGGTACCTCTGCCACTATTGGTCGCTATATACGTTATCAGCGTCTGCCCAGCAAGCTGTGTGTGGTCGATCCGGAAAATTCGGTATTCTACGATTACTACAAAACCGGTGATGCCAAACTCAGCTGCACCAGTAGCAGCAAAATAGAAGGGATTGGCCGCCCGAGAGTTGAACCTTCTTTTATCCCGGGAGTCGTGGACCACATGATAAAGATCCCGGATGCAGCCTCTATTGCCACGATCAACTGGCTGGAAAAACAGATTGGTCGCAGGACGGGCCCGTCAACCGGAACCAATCTGTTTGGCGCGCTGCTGCTGGCTTCTGAGATGCAGCAGGCTGGCCAACAAGGTTCTATCGTTACCCTTATCTGCGATCCGGGCGAGCGTTATCTAGATACCTACTACAACCCTGAGTGGATTGCAGCCAATATCGGTTGTTACCGCCACTACTCTAAACAGCTTGAGCAGATGGAAAACAGTGGCGTGCTGACCCTGACGAAGTGCTGCTGAACCAATATTCAGTAGAACTAAATAGTAAGAAGTAAACACAAGCAGAGAGCAACCAGAGACGTCCCTACCCCAGAGCATAAAAAACGCCTCTATGGTGAATAATGCCGATCGTTTTAACTAGGGTCTGTTGACCTTTCATGGTTGAATTTTGCTCGTTCTAGACGCGCTTTAATCGCGACGCAAGGTGTGCCGCCTAGGGGCCTAAGCAAATACCTTGCAACAAAGAGTAAAGCGCGTATAAAACAACGACAAAGTGCTGCAAAAACCATCTTCAAAGGTCAACAGACCCTAGTTGAACGATCTTTCAGGGGCTTCATAATCAGCCGCAACCTAAGTTGCGGCTGATTTTTTGTGTCTGAATTCTAAAGAGCTACTCGTGACCGCTGAGTTTTGCCAAGCGTGGGATATTGATGTTTTTGCCAAACACCTTCCCATGGATTGGGTGGCTAAAGCTGTGCAGCAAACAGGCCGGGTGTCACTTCGTACCCGATGCTTTCCACTTCGTACCCGTCGCTTCCCGGCAGAGCAAGCTGTCTGGTTGGTGTTAGGCATTGGTTTGATGCGTAACCGCTCGCTTCAGCAAGTCTGTGACAAGCTGTCACTGGCTTTTCCCGATGCCAAAGGGGAACTCCCGCCACTTGGCTACCCCTAGTATCATCAAAGCCAAAGAAAAGTTGGGCTCTGAGCCCATGCGTTATCTGGTTAAAGAAAAACCATGTGAATTCGGTGAAGTATGTGGATTAAAATTGCTCAGTGTTGATGGACTTACTTTAAGACTCATAACACAGAACTAAACCATCACTTTGGCTTTACACAAAGCACCGCCTCTTTCCCATCAGTGCTGGCAGTTACCTTAATGTCTACTCCTAGTCATTTGCTTTCTGATGCTGCTTTTGGGCCTGTTACCCACAGTGAAATTTATTATGCACAGCAATTGGTAAGCTCTGCTCCCGAGCATTCGCTTACCTTGTTTGACCGTGGGTTTATGTCAGCGGAGTTATTGGTAAGTTCGCAAGGTAGCGGCCGTCACACCCATTGGTTAACCCCGATAAAGTCCAAGACCCGTTATCAAATTATTGAGTCATTCTCTGAGCATGACCATCTTGTTGAAATGCCTGTATCGCCCCAAGCCAAACAGCAAGTCCTTATCTGGGAGATAGCTGGAAAGCTCGCCTTATCCTTATTCCCTCTCCCAAAGGGGATATCAAAGGGTTTATCACTTCGTGCCTATGCCCCAATACTTATTCCTGTGGATGCTTTGCTCAACGTCTATTGGCAGCGCAACACCAGGTTGAGCCTCTGAGGATTAGTTTCATTAATGCACTGTTTTTAATACAAGATGAGTTTGGTTGGAGCCATGGAGCGAGTCAGGGAGCTATTCCGCAGCATTTGAAAAGATTGCGGGAAAATGGCAAAAGGTTAATTTTGCCGCAAAAGAGAAAGCGGCCCAGCTACCCTCCCGTGGTGCTTAAGAAACTCGCTAAGTACCCCAATAAAAATGCCACTCACCCTTAGGAAGGTGCGAACAAGTCCTCGCACCGCTCGGGCTTATGAGCAGAAGCGAGTTCGAGGTATTCAAATAAAGCAAGGCGGGTTGCCTTTCAAGGCGCAATACCGCAGCAATCGTATTTGCTCGAAAGCCCCGTAGGGCGAGGCTGACAGCCCTATCTGCTTGGTTGCCGTTGTCGCTAAGGACTCAGGCCATTAACTTCAAACTACGCCGCGCATCTAGAGGCTGTCAGCACTCGCAGAGCACGCACGGGACTTATTCGCACCTTCCTTAAGCGAGTGGCATTATCTAAGATGAAGGCGTTTTTTACATTGTATCAGGCAAGCGTCCTTAGACAATCAATCTTATAAAATCAGTCAATATTCAAATACTTGTGACTCTGAATAGAGAGGCGCCAGTTACGCTGGATACAGGTTGCCATGGCAAGCTCAGTGGCCCTGGGCTTTTGACTGATGGGCTGCAAACAGATAGTTTTGCCCTCCAGCGCGAGGGGCTTAAGCAAGTCATCCAGTTCATCAATATGCTTTTGGCTGGCAACCGGGTGTTTAATCTCATTGGCCCGGGTCAACGCCTGAGGCAGCACCGCCAGTCCGCCCTTCATATTGACCTTTGGTGAAACGGTCACCCAGGTGTTATCGCTGCATTTCACCTCAAAGGTGCCGCTGGTTTCTATCTGGCATTGATAACCGGCCTCTTCAAATACTCGAGTCATCTCACTCAGATCATGCATACAGGGTTCACCACCTGTGATCACCAGGTGTCTGGCGTTAAACCCCTTTACCCTGAATGCAGCAATCAGATCATTTGCACTCAGCATTGCCCAGCGTCCGATTTGACCATCCACGGCGATGACTGCAGCCGGGTCGACCCGATTAGCCTCCAGCACTTCCCAAGTATGACGAGTATCGCACCAGGAGCAGCCGACCGAACAGCCCTGCAGACGCACAAAAATCGCGGGCACGCCAGTAAACACCCCTTCACCCTGTATGGTTTCAAAAACTTCATTGACCGGATAGAGCATGCTCTTGCCTTCCTGCGGATCTCTCTAATGGCCCGAAGTTATAGAGGATTTTTCCCACTGCCGCAAGCATATGGATTTGCATCACCCAGAGCTCGGGCTACAATACGCGGGGTTCAATATGAAGGACTTATCTCATGTCAAAAGCAGTTGTTCTATTCAGTGGCGGCCAGGATTCAACCACCTGTCTTATTCAGGCAATTGGACAATATGATGAAGTCCACGCCATTACCTTCGACTATGGTCAACGCCACCGTCTGGAAATCGAAGTAGCCGCTCAACTGGCTGCCGATTTGGGTATCGCCAGTCACAAGGTGCTGGATGTGGGTTTGCTGAATGAGCTGGCTATCAGTGCCCTGACCCGTGACAATATTCCCGTATCCCACGAATTAATGGATAACGGCCTGGTTAATACCTTTGTGCCAGGCCGCAATATTCTGTTTTTAACTCTGGCTAGTATTTATGCTTATCAACTGGGGGCGGAAGCTGTGATCACCGGCGTATGTGAAACTGATTTTTCCGGTTACCCAGACTGCCGCAATGACTTTATTAAAGCCATGGAGTCGGCACTGGTACAAGGCATGGACAGACAACTTAAGCTAGTGACACCACTAATGTGGCTCAATAAAGCAGAAACCTGGGCATTGGCAGATAAGTACGACAGCCTTGAGCGGGTAAAAAAACAAACTCTGACCTGCTACAACGGCATCAGGGGCGACGGCTGTGGTGATTGTCCCGCCTGCCAGCTTCGCCACAAAGGATTGGAAGAGTATCTGAATAACAAAGCTCAGGTGATCAAGTCATTGGATGACAAATGCAGCAAAAAATAAGTAAGTGGTTTAACTCGCCTATGGGAGCAGCCATGCTGCTCTCTCTTGTGTGTCCCCTGCTCTATTTTCTCGGGCTGGATAATAACCTGGCCTTTCGCCGTCCCCTGATTGATGATGGTCAGTGGTTCAGGTTAATCACCGGCAACCTGATGCATACCAATCATTGGCACTTGCTGATGAACCTTGCCGGACTCTGGGTCATACTCTCTTTGTTCAAATGGCCATTTCATTTGCTTGGCTTCAGCCTGCTGTTATTGGGGCTTTTTGCAGCCGAAGGCTTGGGCCTTTACTGGTTTGTTCCTTCAATGATGAGATATGTCGGCCTCAGCGGTGTACTCCACGGCCTGTTTGCCTTTGGCGCCTGCAATGAACTGCTCAATGGCGTTCGCTTCGGTTGGGTACTGATGGTCTGTGTCATCGCCAAGGTCAGTTATGAAATGATCACGGGTGGCAGCAATGAGCTGGCTTCACTGATAGAAGCCAGAGTAGCGGTAGAATCTCATCTTGTAGGCGTGCTCGCAGGCATAGCGTGCGCACTGGTATGGCAGTGGCTGTCTAAAAATTCGTGCCCAAATAACTGAATCTCCCCCGGACCCAATCAATAGGTCCATCTCAACCAATAACCATTCTAAACTGCAAATCATCCTATTCCCGCGCCTCGCTCTACTTTCCGAGGGTATTAAATTCTCTTAAGGCAGAAATATGCTGACAACGTCAGCCAGCCAAGGAGTGATAAGGGAAGAGAGACGCAAACAGGGGATTATTGCCTGCTCAAAAGTATTGAAACCAGAGCACCTGACTCCGTCGACGTGGTCAATGAGCAGCAGTACATTAAACATAACCCCCTCACCCGGGAAAGTGACCTAGATCTGGCGGAACTGTTTGCCCGCGTGGCAAAAACCAACCCCAGGGGCTCAATTATCGGAATTTTTGCCAATGGCGACTTTGTGTTTGCCCATACGGAATACGACTTCAGCAGTGAGAAAATCTGTTTTGAGGTATTTCACTCTGAGGGCGTTCTGGCCGCTGAATGAGATAATCTTCAACTGAAGCAACCGCCACCCCCTTCAGGGCATACCATGACTGACGGTGAAACCCGGGTACAGAACAAGCAGTTAACGGAAGCCAACTGGAGCGTGTGGCCCAATTTATACATGATCGCTACAAGATAAAAAAAGCGACCACACGGTCGCTTTTACTGTAGTTCTGTATCAGGCCTTGATCATCATATCTCTGAGCTGACATACCTGATCCCGCAGGGCTGCCGCTTCTTCAAACTCAAGGTTACGGGCATGTTCATGCATCTGCTTCTCGAGCCTGTCGATCTCATGGCTGAGATCAGCGGCATCACGTACCTGGTAATCTCCTTTCGGCTCGGCGATCTTGGCAACACGACTTTCACTGCCGCGACGTGAAGAGCGTCTGTTACCATCGCCCACATCCATCACATCGGTAATCTTCTTCACCACGCCTTTAGGGGTAATGCCATTGGCGAGGTTGAACTCATGCTGCTTGGCCCGGCGACGCTCGGTTTCCCCCATGGCACGGGCCATAGAGTCTGTAATACGATCGGCATACAAGATAACTTTACCGTTAACGTTACGGGCGGCTCGGCCTATGGTCTGAATAAGGGAACGCTCAGAGCGCAGAAAGCCCTCTTTATCTGCATCCAGCACACACACCAGGGACACCTCAGGCATATCCAGACCTTCCCTCAGCAGGTTGATGCCCACCAGGACATCAAACATGCCAAGACGCAGATCCCGGATAATCTCTACCCGCTCTACAGTATCAATATCTGAGTGCAGGTAACGTACCCTCACCCCATGCTCATCAAGGTATTCGGTAAGATCTTCCGCCATCCGCTTGGTCAGCGTGGTAACCAGTACCCTTTCATTGACCGCTGTGCGCTTGCCGATTTCCGACAGGAGATCATCCACCTGAGTGGCCACCGGCCGAACTTCAATCTCGGGATCAAGCAAGCCTGTCGGTCGTACCACCTGCTCGGCAATTTCACCATCGCTCTTATCCAGCTCATAGGAGCCAGGGGTTGCCGACACAAAGATAGCCTGTGGCATCAGTGCCTCAAACTCCTCGAACTTGAGCGGGCGATTGTCCAGTGCAGAAGGCAGACGGAATCCGTACTCCACCAGGGTTTCTTTACGGGAGCGATCACCTTTATACATGGCACCAATCTGCGGCACAGTATTGTGGGATTCATCAATGATCAACAGGCCATCCGCCGGCAAGTAATCCAGCAGCGTTGGTGGCCCTTCACCCTGGGCCCGGCCCGACAGGTATCTGGAGTAGTTTTCAATGCCCGAGCAATAGCCAAGTTCGGTCATCATTTCGATATCGTACTGCACCCGCTCGGTGATCCGTTGCTCCTCAATAAGCTTATTGCTGGCCAAAAGCTGCTGTTTTCGAACCTTCAGCTCCTCTTTAATATATTCGGTGGCTTCGAGGATCTTTTCCCGGGGCGTTACATAGTGGGTCTTGGGGTAAACTGTTGTGCGCGCCAATTTGCGCGTCACCTGCCCGGTCAGGGGGTCAAATTCGCTCAGGCGTTCAATTTCATCATCAAATAGCTCAACCCGAATAGCATCCCGATCAGAATCCGCCGGAAAAATATCGATAACCTCGCCCCGCACTCTGAAGGTACCACGCTGCAAGTCCATATCGTTACGGGTGTACTGGAGTTCACTCAGGCGCTTAAGTATGTCCCGTTGCCCAATAAAGTCGCCCTGACGCAGGTGCAGCAGCATCTTCATATAGGAATCAGGGTCGCCCAGACCATAAATAGCAGATACCGAGGCGACCAGCACCACATCCTTGCGCTCCAACAGCGCTTTGGTGGCAGACAGACGCATCTGCTCAATATGCGCGTTTACCGATGCATCCTTCTCAATGAAAGTATTGGATGCCGGTACGTAGGCTTCCGGCTGATAGTAGTCATAGTAGGAGACAAAATATTCCACCGCATTACGGGGGAAAAACTCCTTCATTTCGCCATACAGCTGGGCCGCCAACGTTTTGTTCGGGGCCATGATAATAGTGGGTCTGCCGAGAGTGGCAATGACATTGGCAACAGTAAAGGTTTTGCCTGAGCCGGTTACCCCCAGCAATGTCTGGCTGGCCAGCCCAGATTCAATGCCGTCCACCAACTGTTTGATCGCGGCAGGCTGATCCCCGGCAGGGGTATAATTTGACTGTAAATCAAAGACTGAATTGGACACGGACACTATTCCTTTTGGTTGAAGGGGTAGTGTACCCAAGGGCAGGTTCCGCCTCCAGACATACAACTGCCTGATTGCCCACACAAAAGTCGGAGTCGACTAAGGACGACAGTTTTCAACAGATGTAGCCCGGCGATATTGCGCCCCCAATCACCCCAAATTGGCCCGTTTACAGGCTCTGGCCGCAATTTAATACACAACTAATATATGTAGATGAAACCTTCAGGCAACACCTGCCAAAAAAACCATCCCATTGCCGACTTGATTTTCGTATCTGCATGAAAAACATACAGTTTTAATTATTCACCAAAAGTCACTCATTTTAACTGAAATGCGCGGCTCATCAGGGCTGCAGGGCATTACGATTAGCAAACTCACAGGGTTATCCACAGAAATAGTGGATAACTGAATATAAGCCTTGAGAATCGTGAGATTCAGGCCTGTGGATTTATGGCCCCCTCTATCGCGAAGAAATGAAATTTTACTACATTTGGAAGCGTCCGTAACCGATTTCCGATAAAATCAGTCACTCGACGATACTATTATCAAAGAGATAACTCAGTGGCCGCGATGCAAGATCAGCGCCATTCCGCCCCCATTTAACCGAGACTCCATGCGTGAAAAATTGGCAAAAGGGCGCATTTATTCAACAAGTTGCCTACATTCAGGCCAGCTGTGCATATTAGATGAGCACTTGATGGATTAAATCGGTTTTTTTGGGGCTCCAGAGTTGACTCATGTGACTGAGCGATTTACTATGCGCTCCGTTCTCGGCGAGGCACTGTTGAAAACACTTCCCCCGTAGTTCAGTCGGTAGAACGGCGGACTGTTAATCCGTATGTCACTGGTTCAAGTCCAGTCAGGGGAGCCAGGCTGAGCAATACGTTTCACGAATTGAAATTCCCCCGTAGTTCAGTCGGTAGAACGGCGGACTGTTAATCCGTATGTCACTGGTTCAAGTCCAGTCGGGGGAGCCAATTCCAACATTAGTCGATAGTGATTCCCCTGTAGTTCAGTCGGTAGAACGGCGGACTGTTAATCCGTATGTCACTGGTTCAAGTCCAGTCAGGGGAGCCAATTTAAGATACAGCACGATTCCCCTGTAGTTCAGTCGGTAGAACGGCGGACTGTTAATCCGTATGTCACTGGTTCAAGTCCAGTCAGGGGAGCCACTCTTCTGGCGCATCGCCACCCTAAATATTCCCAACCGTAAATCATCAAAACAGCAACCAGTCTTGCTGTGGTGCGAACTCTCAAAATTTTTCATAGCCAGAACCATCTGACAAGGTTACGATTTGCCTATTGTTGTAACAGGCGCAGACAGTTACTGGGGTCTGTTGATCCTAGGTTTGAACAGGCCGTTTCCAGACTTGGTTTGTCACTGCAGGGAACCCAAGGGTGATCAACAAGGACGTGTAACACTTAGCCAGACACTCAATGGCTAATGCTGAACAGTGAAATAGATGTCAATAACCGACCGAGATCAGCAGTGATCCCCCCTTCGCCGGGCAAGCAGGCACAACAGTTTCAGGAAATCTTGCAGCAGCAGGGCTCACAGGAATCAGGCGAAGCCTTGGATAACACACTCAGTCAGCAGGCTTCACTGCAGTATTTCCAGTACATCAACAACCAATGTACTTTGACGCATTGAACAGTACTCAATCCACACTGCTCAATGGGTTATTTTCGCAGGATATACCACCGGCCAGCTTACAGATCGCCCTCAACAGACCCGCAACTCGCGCTTTGATTGATGAACTGGCGCGCCCCCGATCCGGTCAGGCCACTATGGTATCAATGTCAGTGGCAGCAGTATTGCCGAACCGCAGTTTTTGTCCTGGATAAAAAACACCCTGAACAACCGCCGGGAGCTGGCAGCCGGACTGGTATTTGAAGTCGCAGAGTCCAGCATGCAAACCAAGCTGTTGACGGCCGCCCGGTTTGGGAAACTGGCCCATGCCCTGGGATCAAAAGTGTCAATAGCGCAATTTGGTCACGGTTTCACCTCATTCAAGTTCTTCCGCGAAGTATTACCCGACTACATCAAGCTCGATTGCAGTTACAGCCAGCGTATTGACGAAAATGGCAATAACCGTTTTCACATTAGAGCTCTGGTGGATATTTCCCGCGGGGCGGATATTCAGATCGTTACCACGGTCGTCGAACGTCAGGAAGAGAAAATCGAACTTGAAAAGCTACTGGTTGATGGCCTGCAGGAAATTCGCCCCGTCCCCAAACGTTGCCGGGTAGCCGTATGGCAGTGTAATAAGCCACACCGGGACCGCCAGCGCCACTCCCGGCCCTCTGCCCTGTGCCCTCTGCCTGTGCGAAATAATGGCGGTCTGCGCAAACAAATTTGTAGCAAGGTCCAGAAACCCTGCATTTACCGTGTTGTTTATACCCCCCAAAAGACAGATAATACCGCTAAGCCCCGATTAAACATATGATGAGATGAACGAGTATGTACTCTTGTTGATCAGCACAGTGCTGGTTAACAATTTCGTTTTGGTCAAATTCCTTGGCCTTTGCCCCTTTATGGGGGTATCCAGCAAACTGGAGTCAGCGATAGGCATGTCGATGGCCACCACTTTCGTGCTGACCCTAGCATCCATCCTCAGTTACCTGGTCAATGTGTTTCTACTGGATCCTTTTGAGCTGGACTATCTCAGGACCATGGCATTTATTCTGGTGATTGCCGTCGTCGTGCAATTTACCGAGATGCTGGTTCAAAAAACCAGCGCCACCCTGCACCGGGCACTGGGCATTTATCTGCCACTTATCACCACCAACTGCGCCGTATTGGGCGTGGCACTGCTTAATATCAATGAGCACCACAACTTTATGCAGTCTGCTATCTATGGTTTCGGTGCTGCAGTCGGCTTCTCTCTGGTACTTATCCTGTTTTCAGCCATGCGTGAGCGTCTAGCTGCAGCCGACGTGCCCGCACCTTTCAAAGGTGGCGCCATTGCCATGATCACCGCAGGCCTGATGTCGCTGGCCTTCATGGGCTTTACTGGACTGGTAAAATAATAATGACCACCATCATAACAGCTGTCGTGCTGCTGACTCTGCTGGCACTGATTTTCGGAGTCATTCTTGGATTTGCGGCGCAAAAATTCAAGGTCGAAGGCAATCCGGTTGTCGATCAACTGGAAGCCACTCTGCCCCAGACTCAATGTGGACAGTGTGGTTATCCGGGTTGCCGCCCCTATGCCGAAGCCATCGCCAATGGTGAAAAAATCAATCGCTGCCCTCCGGGCGGTACCGCCACCATGGAAAAACTGGCTGAATTGATGGGAGTGGATCCTGAGCCGGTCGCGGCTGCCGAGGAAGATCCCATCAAAAAGGTCGCCTACATCCGTGAAGCTGAGTGCATCGGTTGCACCAAGTGCATCCAGGCCTGCCCGGTGGACGCCATCGTCGGCACAGGCAAGATGATGCATACCGTGATTGCCGCCGACTGTACCGGCTGCGATCTGTGCGTTGCCCCCTGCCCCGTTGATTGTATTGATATGCTGCCCGTTAAAACCGACCTGGAAAACTGGGATTGGAAACTTAAGGGTGTGGACACTATTCCGGTGAAGTTTGTGGAAGAGGAAAAGCTGTGCTGACTAATTTGGAACAACTGGATAATGGCGTAGTTTGGCGCATTCCCGGCGGCATCCATCCACCCCAGCAGAAACAACAGTCCAATCAAACCAGTATCGCGTCCTTACCACTGGATGAATACTATTATCTGCCAGTGCCTCAAATCGGCGAGCAGGCCGCTCTGGCCGTTGCGGTCGGTGACACTGTGCTTAAAGGCCAGGCGCTGACCCAAGGCATCACACAGCAACATCTGCCGGTGCACGCGCCCACGTCGGGAACCGTTACAGCTATTGAGCCAAGACCCAGTAATCACCCGTCCGGATTGCCAGTGCTCACCTGTGTCATCCGTGCAGATGGCGCAGATAACTGGATACCGCTAAAGCCGGCGATGCTTGATGACTTAAGCGATGAACAGATCATCGCCCGGGTGCACAGCGCGGGTGTTGCCGGTATGGGCGGCGCGGCCTTTCCCACTCACATCAAGCTTGCTCCGGCCAGCGATATCGAACTGGTGATTATTAACGGCGTAGAGTGTGAACCTTACATTACCTCAGATGATCTGCTGATGCGTGAGCATGCGGCAGATGTTGTCTCAGGAATGGAGATCATCCATCGGCTGCTGACACCACAGCGTATGATTGTGGCCATCGAAGACAATAAACCTGAAGCGATTGAGGCGATGACCATAGCCCTGGCTAGCAGTTCACTCTCTCAAGGCGTTGCCCGGGTGACTGTGGTGCCGACCAAATA
>JAJNAU010000014.1:0-26244 GCA_021462625.1 Shewanella sp. | reverse complement strand
CGAGAAGCAACTGATCCAGCTGCTGATCGGTACAGAAGTGCCTTCCGGGGCCTTTCCTGCGCAACTTGGAATACTGGTACACAACGTCGGCACCGTGACGGCCATCTATGATGCCGTGCTCAAGGGACAACCCCTGATTGAGCGTATCGTGACAGTGACAGGTAACAGTGTCATTCAGCGCGGTAACTACCGGGTACCCATTGGTAGCCGTGTCGACCATATTCTCAAGGCGTGTGGCTTCACCCCTGTCAAAGATCAAAAAGTGATTATCGGTGGCTCCATGATGGGCTATACCCTACCGCAGATCCAGGTCCCTATTCTCAAGGGAACCAACTGCGTAGTGGCACCGGATAGCAACGAGATGGCGATGACGCTGCAGGAGCGGGCCTGTATCCGCTGCAGCGAATGCGCCAACGCCTGCCCTGCAAGCCTGCTGCCTCAACAGTTGTACTGGCACGCTAAGTCCGGTGACTATGACAGGGCAGCCGACTATAACCTGCGGGACTGCATTGAATGCGGCTGCTGCAGTTATGTATGTCCCAGCGATATTCCATTGGTGGAGTATTTCCGGGTTGCAAAATCAGCCATTCGTAACGCCGCCGAGGAAAAGCTCAAGTCCGAACGCGCCAAACTGAAATTTGAAGCCAAGCAGGCCCGTCTGGAAGAGGAAAAACGCCAGCGGGAAGCCAGGGCCAAAGAAGCGGCAGAGCGTCGTCAGGCCAGCATGGGTGGTAATGATAAGGATGCGATCGCCCAAGCGATGGCCCGCATTCAGGCGAAGAAGGCTGCCGAAAGTGCTGGCAAAGCGCCAACCGATCGCAAGGCGCAGGTTGCTAATGCGATAGCCCGGGCCAAAGCCAAAAAGGCCGCCCAGTCTGAGGACGCCGCCGCCAGGGGCGCTGAAAGTGAAGCGCCAAGCAAAGCACCCAGTGAAGCCTTTTCCCAAAAAGACCTTTCCCAAAAAGACAAGGTCGCCGCCGCCATTGCCCGCGCCAAAGCCAAGAAGGCAGCACTCAAGGCTGGGCAGCAGGAGGCATTACCTGCCGAGGCCAGCGGCGATACCAACACAACTGCCGAGAATGATAACTTGGATGCTAAAAAAGCCAGGGTCGCAGCGGCAATCGCCAAAGCCAAAGCAAAAAAAGCCACTGAAAATCAGACAGAACAAGCTGCACAGCAAAGCGCATCTTCATTTACTGATGGGCCTGCGACAGAGTCTCAGATGAGTGCCGACGAGGCAAAAAAAGCTCGGGTTGCCGCCGCCATTGCCAAGGCGAAAGCCAGAAAAGCGGCCCGTGATGCAGAAGATAAGGAATAACAGATGGCGTTTAAAATAACCTCATCACCCCATGTGATAAAGAACACCCATACCGCAACGCTCATGCAACGGGTGATTTTGTGTGCCCTGCCCGGTCTGGCTGTGCAGTGTGTGTTCTTTGGCTGGGGCAGCTTAGTGCAGGTCGTACTCGCGATCACCGTGGCGCTTGCAGCTGAAGCCGCCGTAATAAAGCTGCGAAAGCGCAGTGTCAGCTATGCCATCAGCGACTACAGCGCAGTGCTGACCGCCCTGCTGCTGGGCATTGCCATTCCGCCTCTGGCACCTTGGTGGATCATCATTATCGGGACACTGTTTGCGATTGTTGTGGTCAAGCACCTGTATGGTGGATTGGGAAATAACCTGTTCAACCCCGCCATGGCCGCGTACGTGTTGCTACTTATCGCCTATCCTGTGCAAATGACCTCCTGGATAGCACCGGCGACCGTCGCCCAGCACAGTCCTGATCTTATCAGCAGTCTGATGCAGATTTTCCTGCCCCATTCCGGCGATATCAGCACCTTCAGACTCGGGATAGATGGTTTCACCATGGCTACGCCGCTGGATACCATGAAGACCAATCTGTCACTGGGCATGACCACATCAGAAATTCTCGCCAAGCCGCTATTTGAAGCCGGCGTCGGCGCAGGTTGGTTCTGGGTCAATCTGGCTTATCTGGCCGGTGGTCTGGTGATGCTGAAACTCGGTCTTATCCGCTGGCAAATCAGCACCGGTGTGCTTGCGGCCCTGTTCATCTGCTCCGGCATCGGCTTTATGATGGATCCGGACACCCACGGCTCTCCTGTGTTCCACCTGTTCTCCGGGGCGACTATGCTGGCCGCGTTTTTTATTGCCACAGATCCTGTCACGGCAGCAACCAGTAACCGCGGACGCCTCATTTTTGGTGCCCTGATTGGGGGGCTTATCTATGTTATCCGTCAATACGGCGGCTACCCGGATGCCGTAGCCTTTGCCGTATTGCTGGCAAACCTGTGTGCACCATTTATTGACTATTACGTGCGACCACGCACCTATGGTCATCGCGCCGGCAACTGATTTTCAGGAGAAGATAAGTGACAAAATCCATGTTGAAAAACGGCTTGCTGCTGGCGCTGTTCGCCCTGTTGTGCACTGCGCTGGTTGCTGTGGTGAATGATCTGACCAAAGATAAAATCCGCTCTCAGGAGCAAAAGCAGTTACTTCTGGTACTGGAACAGATCATCCCCAACCAGCTGCATGACAATGTGCTGACGGAAGACTGCACCCTGCTCAATAACTTGGATGCTCTGGGAACCACTGAAGATATGCCCGCCTTTATTGCAATCCGTGAGGGTAAGCCGGTGGCGGTGGCCATAGAAACCATTGCACCGGACGGATATTCAGGCTCTATCAAACTTATTGTCGGCATCAGTAGCGGGGGCAAGGTACTGGGCGTACGTACCTTGAGTCATCACGAAACCCCCGGTCTGGGAGACAAGATTGAGCTGAAAAAATCCCGCTGGGTGGAAGAGTTTAATGGCAAAAGCATCAACAGCACCAATGAGAAAAGCTGGCACGTAAAAAAAGATGGCGGTGACTTCGATCAGTTCACCGGGGCGACTATCACTCCCCGTGCCTATGTCAAAGCCGTGCGCAATACCCTGCTGTACTTCAATGCCAACAAACAGCATATTTTCAGTCAGCCGCTGACCTGTGGAGTAGCCCATGAGTAATTATCGTGATATCGCCTGGCAGGGACTTTGGAAAAATAACCCGGGACTGGTGCAGCTGCTGGGGCTGTGCCCTTTACTAGCAGTCACAGCCACCGTTACCAACGCCCTGGGGCTTGGTGTAGCCACCATGCTGGTGCTGATCTTTTCCAATATTCTGGTGTCGCTGGTACGGAATTTTGTGCCCAAAGAAGTCCGTATCCCTGTGTTTGTGATGATTATTGCGGCACTGGTGACCACAGTGCAGCTGCTGGTTAATGCCTATGCTTATGGCCTGTATCTGTCGCTGGGGATTTTCCTGCCACTAATTGTGACCAACTGCGTGATCATCGGCCGCGCCGAGGCATTTGCCTCCCGTAACAGTCCACTGAAATCGACCTTTGATGGGCTGATGATGGGCATGGGATTTACCGCCGTATTGGTGGTGCTTGGCGCCATTCGCGAAATTCTGAGTCAGGGCACTCTGTTTGCCGGTGCTGATCAACTGCTGGGCAGCTGGGCCGCCGATATGACGATTCAGGTCTGGCAAGTGGATACCTCATTTCTGCTGGCTATGCTGCCTCCCGGGGCGTTTCTGGCCATGGGTTTTCTGATTGCCTGCAAAAACCTTATCGACACCAAATTACAGAAAAAGACAGCCTAAAGCCGAGCAACTGGACATCGCTCGCGCCCGAATGACCAAGGTAAAATGATGAACCTGGAAAAACGATACCAGATACTGGAACGCCTGCGGGCCAACAACCCACACCCGCAAACTGAGCTGAATTTCTCGACACCGTTCGAGTTATTGGTGGCCGTCACCCTGTCAGCGCAAGCCACGGACGTGAGTGTCAACAAGGCCACGGACAAACTGTTTCCCGTGGCCAACACTCCTCAGGCTATCTGGGATCTTGGAGTAGATGGTTTCAAGGACTATATCAAGACCATAGGTCTGTATAACTCCAAGGCGGAAAACGTCCATAAGCTCTGTCGTATTTTGCTGGACAAGCACAATGGCGAAGTCCCTGAGGATCGCGAGGCGCTGGAAGCCCTGCCCGGTGTTGGCCGCAAGACAGCCAACGTTGTGCTAAACACCGCCTTTGGCTGGCCAACCATAGCCGTGGATACCCATATATTCCGGGTCTCTAACCGCACCAAATTTGCCACAGGTAAAGACGTGATCGCCGTGGAGCAGAAACTGGAAAAGGTGGTACCCAGGGAATTTAAGGTGGATGTACACCACTGGCTGATCCTGCACGGACGTTACACTTGTATCGCCCGCAAGCCGCGCTGTGGCAGTTGTCTGATTGAAGATCTGTGTGAATTTAAAGACAAGGTGTACCCCGACGAATAAATCCCAGATCGAAAAAACCGCTCAGCTGAGCGGTTTTTGTTTATCTCTAAGGAAGGTGCGAATAAGTCCCGTAAACCAGAGCGGTGCGAGGACTTGTTCGCACCTTCCCTAAAGTCTGTCGACTCAGAACATAGACACCAGGAAAGTGGCAAATATCATTGCAATTGCGCCCACGGTTCCCAGTGCCATTTTCAATTCAGTTGTCATAATTCATCCAGCTCCCTGTTTTATTGCTCTTCATTATTACCAGCGAAAATGCCAAATCCCATATTCATTATCAGCTTTTGTGACTCAGTTCAGAAATTACTTTTGCGGGGATATTGGATACACCCAGCTTGCTGAACAAAAAGGGAAATACATAAATTCTTTGACAAAAATCGAATGCTGAAAGCCCCTCTCGAACGCACCTGTGGTATACTCGGGCGACTAACAACAAGGAGTCAATTCTCTATGTCACAAATCCTGCATACCATGCTGCGAGTCGGCAATCTGGAGCGCAGCATCGCGTTTTACACCAAGGTGCTAGGCATGACGCTGCTGCGCCAGTCTGAAAACCCTGAATACCAATACACCCTGGCTTTTGTGGGTTATGGCGAAGAATCCTCCAGACAGGCGGTTATCGAGCTGACCTACAACTGGGGCACAGAAAAATATGATCTGGGCAATGGCTTTGGTCATATCGCCATCGGTGCAGATGATATCTATGCCCGCTGTGATGCCATTCGCGCCGCCGGCGGCAAGATCACCCGCGAACCCGGTCCGGTTGCCGGTGGTTCCACCGAAATCGCCTTTGTGGAAGACCCGGATGGCTACAAGATTGAACTTATCCAGATGAACAGCGCTCAGAAAGGCCTGAGATAAGTTACCTGTGGCTGCCAGCCAGTGCTGGCGGCCTGCACTGGCATAGGTCCGCGTGTCTGCCATGTTTAAGAGCGAGATTTCATGCCGTTACAGCAAAACGTTCATCGACACTCCGACTGATAAACCCCTATCTTATCTCCCTAAAAACCAGCTTATTGCCCCACCAGGTCGCCATCATATTTTTGCTGTGACTCCCCGGATATCACGTGTTACAGCAATCGATACTGGACTGCCGCCATTTTGCTGGTGTCGACACCGTTCTGCTCTTCCCGGCATAGCTTGAGTGGCAGGACAAATCCTGTCTTACCATGAAACACCTCAGCTTACCGGTTACCTATGTGGCTGTGTGGCTGTGTGGCTGTGTGGCTGTGTGGCTGTGTGGCTAGCCTGCTATTCCATGGGCTATAAAGCACTGGTGTATATCTTTCCGACAGATAGGCTTTGTTCCTCATCATTGTCGGAGCATAAGCAAACAGGCTCTAAATTGGGGAAAACATTATGCTTCAATCTCAATTGCAGCACTGGATTGCACATATCAACCAACTGAGCGACAGGCAACTCTCTCAACTGGAATTGCGTCTCAAAGGTCAGGGCGGGATATAGAAATGGTATTTAAAAAGAAAAATGGTAACAAGATGGCACAGATTAGAACTCAGCAGAATTACTGTTTTATTGAGGCCGGAAATATAACTGCAACTGTGAAAAAGGGAAAATTCGAGTACCAAACATGAGGGAAGCTTCAGTGCTGCCTGCCCCGGAGAGCTCACAATTCCTTGCATCCAAGCTGAGTCATTCAGGGCAAGAGATCGTAGCTAGTTTTGGGTAAGAGGTTGGCCAACCAGAACATCGATTGAAATCAATGTTACCGCCACATCAAACAATACAAATAATTCCGGAGTTGCGCTGATTTCATTTGATTTTTCCGATGTCTTTACCTGTCCCAGAGATACTTGATTGGCACAGGCAAAAAGGCAAAGACATTGACCATGTGGATAGTGGCCTGACGCTCGTCTTTTGAGTAAGAGCTACATAGAGTTTTACCTTCGGTGGCAATAATTTCGCCTGCGCTCACCTCGTATAGATTACGCATCCAGCTGATAAAACATGCACTGAATTGCCCAGAGTCGATACGAGAAATAGTCAGGGCGATGGTATCATGTACCGAAAATCCTTGAACTAGAATACCCTGTTTTTCAAACCAATTATGATGAAATCAGTTGAAAAATGTTCGTGTCATTGCCCTGCTCTAACGTCGAAAAAGCAAAATCTTGAAAACCATTAACATAGAGTCATAACCATGTGGACACAGAAAGAAATCAGACTGAAAGCTAGAAAACGCGGATTTCATCTGATCACCGAGGAAGTTCTGAGTCAGCTTCCTGAGCTGGCACAGTATCAGGTGGGTCTTATGAATATTCTGATCAAACATACTTCGGCATCGCTGACCATCAACGAAAATTCCGACCCCAGTGTCAGAGTCGATTTTGAGTCTCACTTTAACCGCATGGTACCGGCAAACGCCCCCTACTACACTCACATCTATGAAGGTGACGATGATATGCCGGCGCATCTGAAAGCCAGTTTGCTGGGACCGTCGTTAACCCTGCCCATCACCCGGGGACGGCTTAATCTGGGCACCTGGCAAGGCATTTATCTGTGCGAGCATAGGGTTCATGGCGGCGGTCGTACTCTGGTGATTACATTACAGGGAAATTAGCTCTTTCGAGAGAGTAACCCGCAATACCTTTTCCGGATTTCAGCCATGCAAAGGCCACACTGCTTTAACTGTGTGGCCTTTTGCTATCCGGCGTTCGAAATTGGCTTATTCAGCAATGCGCTCGATACGCGCCAGATAGAAACCGTCAAATCCTGAGGTCGCCGGAGTGATGGTTTCATCATCCAGCAGGCGGAAGTTGGAGTGAGCTGCCAGGAACTTATCCACCTGCTCGCAGTTCTCCTCCGGCATAATCGAGCAGGTGGCATACACCATCAGACCACCGACTTTAAGCATACGGCTGTAGCTGTCGATGATATGGGCCTGTAAGTCCTTGAGTACCTGCAAACGCTCAGGCGTATCGCGCCACTTGGTATCGGGATTGCGCTTAAGTACGCCCAGACCAGAGCAAGGCACATCCAGCAGCAGACGATCAGCTGAGAGTTTCAAGCGCTTAATGGCTTTGCTGGACGTAATAATTCGGGTTTCCACATTATACGCACCGGCGCGCCTTGCCCGCTCTTTGAGGTTATCCAGTTTCCACTGCTCCACATCCATGGCCAGCAGTCGACCTTTACCCTGCATTTGTGCCGCCAGATGCAATGTCTTACCACCGGCGCCGGCGCAGGCATCAATCACCCGCATGCCCGGCCTGGCATCCAGCGCTGCGGCCACCAACTGTGAACCGGCATCCTGTTGCTCGAACCAGCCGTCTTTAAAACATGCCGTCCGGAACAGCGCCGAGTCAGTTTCCACCTTGACCGCACTGGCCACACCATCCACCTCAGAGACAGTCACGCCCTCTTTAGCCAGACGGTCGATAAGCCCATCACGGTCACATTTAAGTGCATTCACCCGCAGGTAACGGGCCGGTGGCTGTGACATTGCCGCCCGTTCAGCTTCCCAGGCGTCGCCCAGTTGCTCGCGTCCGAGTGCATCAAGCCAGGCCGGACATCCGTCCCACAGCGCGCCATCCAATTTTGCACTGGCGATACGGTCATTCAATTGCTCGTCTGACAGCGGTTCACAATAGCGGAACTTAGGCGGAACAAGTTGATGAAATCTATGCCAGACGTTCAGCAACAAGGTACCCTTCAGGGTGACCTGCTCAGGGGTAATATCCGCCAGATAAAAGTACAGATTGAGACGGCGCATGATATCACCGGCAACCCGGGTAACGTCAGCCTGAACCTCGGGAGCCAACTTCAGGCCGGAAAATGCCAGAGAATAGGCGCGGTCCAACGGGCGATTATCACACAGCGCACTGGTGAGCACATTGATCACCAGATCTTCGGCCGAAGCCGACAGGGAAGATTTCAACATAATTCTATCCGGGAAAAGAAAATCGGGGGATCATAGGGTGCCGGGCCGGAGATTGGCAACCGGCCAAAAGAAAATGCCCCACACTCAAACAATTAACATGGATTTAATGAAATTGTGAGCAAGTCCCAGGCAGAACACACGGGACTTATTCACGCCTTCCCCAAGAGAAGCGAGTCGGCACAGAATCGACTGGCACCTTCCTTAGCAGTCGTCCATATCCTCATCAAAATGCCAGTAACCACGGCCAATCCATCCGGTCAACAGATCAATTACCGCGTTGTTATCAAGCCAGAGGCGGATCTGCTGCCATTCAAGCTGATATTCGTTGCACAGCAGCGGGATTAACCCGGCGCATTCGCCCGGCAGTCGGATCTGCTCACCATTGAGGTAAAACAGCCCCTTACGATAGCTGTGTTCAAAGTAGTGGCAACGCAGATCACCGACACGTATCAGCGGCTCGTGCTGCAGTTGCTCGAGCCATTCATCTGCGCTGATCTCTGCCACTTCTTCAAACAGATCCAGCTGACATTTGGATTGGGTCAGCAAACGACCAGCAAAATCACTGATACAGTCATCAGTCAGGGCGCCAAGCAACTGATCACGGATACGCGCCAAATCCTGATTGTCGATACAACCGGGTGCATCAGAAGCTGGACGGGCCGGATCTTCAATCTGGTTTTTGCCCAGTTCATTATCGATCAGATAATCAGCAAAGGCGCTGAACATATCTTTGACGCTGGCGGTTCTGAAGCCCACTGAGAAGCTCATGGAGGTTTCCAGAGTGACGCCGTCATGGGGGAAACCGGGCGGCAGATACAGAATGTCACCTGCCTCAAGTTCCACATCAATAATGGGCTCAAAGGGATCTGTGTGCAGCAGCGCTTCGTGGGCAGCAAATTCACGGTGTCCACCTTTATCCCCTACCCGCCAGCGACGACGGCCCGAGCCCTGACAGATGAACACATCGTACAGGTCAATATGAGGCCCTACTCCACCGCCCGGTACCGCGAAGCTGACCATCACGTCATCGAAACGCCAACGGGGAATAAAATCAAAGCAACGGGCCAGGGTTTCTGCTTCCGGTACCCAATTATTTAGCGCCTGTACCACCAGAGTCCAGTCCTTTTCGCCCAAGTGGCCAAAGGACTCGAACGGACCAAAGGCAGCCTGCCATCTTTTGCCGTCACGCCAGATAAGGCGGGATTCCACCTCGTCTTCCATCGCTATCCCCGCCATCTCATCGGGAGTCAACAAGTCTTTGAAATGTTTAAATCCCTGACGGATCACCACAGGCTTTTGCTGCCAGTATTCCGCCAGAAATTGCTCAGGTGTCAGGTTGTTCAGATTCAGTTGCATCAAATCCCCCCGGATAGGTATGGGTTAGCACCATTGCTCGCGGCAGAGAGTAATGGCTACCTGCAGCTCAGAAAAAAGGGCACGTATATTAACAGGAAGGTGCATAAGATGATGTGATAGACAGCGCAAATCCAACACTCATACAGGCAATAAAAAACGCAGCCTTGGCTGCGTCTTGCGGCGTTCAGATTGGTATTTTCTGATTAGAGGTGCTTAGGGAAGGTGCGAATAAGTCCCGTGCGTGCTCTGCGAGTGATGACAGCTCCTAGGGTCTGTTGACCTTTGAAGATGGTTTTTGCAGCACTTTGTCGTTGTTTTATACAAAGCAACGCGATTGTGGTGTAGTTGTTCTACATAAATGAGCGTTAATGCAGTAGAAAGCGACGACAAACGCTGCCCGAAGGGCTCGGCTATACGCGCTTTACTCTTTGTTGCAAGGTATTTGCTTAGGCCCACTAGGCGGCGTACCTTGCGTCGCGATTAAAGCGCGTCTAGAACGAGCAAAATTCAACCATGAAAGGTCAACAGACCCTAGATGCGCGATGCAGCTCGACGTTAATGGCCTGAGTCCTTAGCGAGAGCTGCAACCAAGCAGATAGGGCTGTCAACCTCGCCCTTCGGGGCTTTCGCGCAAACTCGATTGCTGCGGTATTGTGCTTTGAAAGGCAACCCGCCTTGCTGCACCTGAATACCTTGAACTCGAACTTGCCCGTAAACCAAAGTGCCCCGAGGACTTGTTCGCACCTTCCTTAGCTCAGGAGTTACCTACCCCATGTTTGGCCAGCAGGCTGTCAGGGTCGTAATCTCCGCCCATATCACCGGCATCGAGACGCACAAACTCACTCTGATTCATGGAAAATTCCATGTAAAAGGTATTATTGTCTTCCGTCATAAAGGACATGCGACATATCACAGGATGATCCAGATTTGCATCAATGGCGATATTAAGCACTTTGTTGATGGTCAACATCTTGGGCTGGCTTTGATTGATGGAAGTCTGCAGTTCACGGGCAATCTTGGAGATAAAGTCACCGATAATCTGATTGGTCAGTTCCCCCATCACATTACTGACATCATCAGACGTGTGGTTATGGGCCAGCTCACTTTCCTTGAAGTTCATATTGATCATGTACTTCCGGTAAATTTCCACTGCCGCCTCACCGGTAAAGTTGAGGACCACCAACCCGGAAAATCCGCCGTCAAATACCGAAAAACAACCAATGTCCGGCTTGAGCTTGGTCTGACTGATCCGCTGCACCATACCTGAATGTCGGATCCCGGAATCTGTTGTATTGGATAACACCTCTGACACACTGCGACACAGGGTCAACAAAATATCATCGGAGGTGACGACTTCCTTAAGAGCTTTTGGTTTCATGATCCCTTCCATCTTACCTTTAAATGTCCAGTGCTTCCCTAAAGCTTGTATGCCAAGTCCTGAAAATGCAAAATCCACCATCATTTTTCATTGCGACAAAAATAAAACGCCTGCCAGTTAACATATTGTAATCACAAATATTAACAACCAGTTCCATGGCATAAGAGAAGATGCAGATAAATCCTGTGCGTGCTCTGCGAGTGATGACAGCCCCGAGAGGCGCGATGCAGCTGGACGTTAATGGCCTGAGTCCTTAGCGAGAGCTGCAACAAAGCAGGTAGGGCTGTCAGCCACGCCCTTCGCAATACCGTTCAGTTAAGGCGAATATAAAAAGAGCTCTGCTAAAGCAGGGCTCTTTTTGTTTTTGAAAAGCAGTTCACCACGAAGCGCTCACTTCGCTCGCTACACAGAGGACACCAAGGGATAGCAAAGAAAAGCTTTTCTTCGTGGTCTTCGTGGTTCAATCTTTCTCTTTCAAACGTAACGGAAACATACTAAGTGAACAGCATTGCACGCCCTTAGGGGCTTTCGGGCAAACACGATTGCTGTGGTATTGTGCTTTGAAAGGCAACCCGCCTTGCTGCAGCTGAATCCCTTGGGCTCGAATTTGCCCGTAAACCAGAGTGCCCCGAGGACTTGTTCGCACCTTCCTTAGTCCGATGTAAAAGCTGTAACCCTGCAGCCCCCCTGATTTTTTTCCTCTTTCTCCATTCAGGAACAGCGCAGCAATCTGCTGACTCAACAGCAGTAGCCACTCAAAGAACAAGTGCAAACCGCCACCAGCCTGATCACTGCACTGGCATCATCCCGGGCACCAGATCTACCTTTGGAACTGCTGACTCAGCTGAATGATGCCCAGATTGCAAAAGGACCTGTAGACCCCATGTTCTCACCGAATGCAGCATCTGTGCAGTGGCGTTGTACGGGTCAATTGTGGGCATTACAAGCGGTTTGTGGATGCCATCAGCCTTCCCACGTCACCTTCTATCTGAGCGTTATGCGCCAATTGATATTGTGTTAAGCTTGAGACTAATTGATGTTATCCAGTCAGGGGGTCAAAGTGAGACTGACACTTGCAGTACATTCGCAACTCTACACCATCCACAGCTTTACTCCTGAAACTGAGATCCCGGCCAGTGTTTTCTGTCAACCCGTCTTTTTTATCGGCAAAACCCAGGAGGAGTTATCCATAGTGGTGCCCTCCGAGCTGACCCTCTACAGCCTCGAGCAGGAGGATGACTGGCGCTGCTTGGAAATTCTGGGACCACTGGGCTTTTCAATGACCGGCATTATATCGCGGATTTCCGGCACACTCGCCGATGCCGGTATCAGTATCTTCACGATTTCCACCTTTGATACAGATTATATTCTGGTAAAAAAGGACACCCTTGATGCAACCAAGGCTGCACTCAAACAAAAACAATATCAGCTCATCAATTATTAACAGGCCGCAGCATGAACCAGGAACACTCCCAGACTCTGATCATCCAGGCAAAGCACGGCATACATACCCGTCCCGGCGCCCTGTTTGTTAAGGCCGCCAAAGCCTTTCAAGCAGATATCACCTTAAGTTGTGGCGGCAAAGAGGCTAACGGCAAGAGTCTGTTTAAGCTGCAGACCCTGCAACTGTCCAAAGGAGCACAGGTGGCGCTGACGGCCCGCGGTGATGATGCCAAAGCCGCAGTGGAAGCCCTCTCCCAATTACTGCTTGAACTGGAGTAACCCATGGGACAGATAGCCAACGGAATCGGTGTCTCTGCCGGCATTGCCTTTGGCCAGGCACTGCTCATGCCGCCAGCATTGGATTTTGATGCCAACCAGCGCCTCGGCAGCAGTCAACTCGGTGCACAGCAACAGATATTCGCCGAAGCCTGTGAACAAGTTTCTGCCAGTTTTGAACCTTTACTGGCGCAATTTACCGATGACTCTCCTCAGGCTCAGTTGCTTGATGCCGAACTGATGATACTTAAGGACGAAGAGTTTATCGGTGCCATCAATCAGGCTATCACGACCCTGCACCTGCCCGCTCACGTGGCCGTGCACAGGGTGACGCAGCAACATGCCGATGAACTGCAGGCAATGGAAGATGATTATCTGGCAGCCAGAGGCAATGACATACTGAGTCTTGGGAAACGGCTAATCCGCCAAATACTGGGTGAGCAATTACCGGATCTGCACGCGCTCACTTCCGATACGATTCTTATCGCCGAGGACATGACACCGGCGGAATTCACCGCCCTGCCACTCACTCATATCGTCGGCCTGGTGCTGACGCAGGGCGGCTTAACCAGCCATACCGCCATTCTGGCGCGGGCCGCCGGTATTCCGACATTGCTCAACTGTGACCTTGATGGACAGGAGCTGACCAATGGCAGTGGACTTATTCTCAATGCCAATGCCCAGACCCTGCACATCAATCCGTCAGCCCAAACCGTTGAGCACCTCAAAACCTCACAGGCTAAGCTTAAGGCCCGCCAGGCCCGGTTGGACAGTATTCGTCACCTTCCCTGTCAGACTCTGGATGGGCTTGCGGTGCCGCTGCTGGCCAACGTGGGCTGTGAAGCCGATATTGACCTACTGCTCAGCAGTGGCGGAGAAGGCGTGGGATTATTGCGCACTGAGCTGATGTTGCTCAATGCCGCGACCCTGCCGGATGAAGACACTCAGTATAAAGTGTATCTGGACTGCCTTCGACAGCTCGATGGCAGCCCCTTTACCATAAGAACCCTAGATATCGGTGCAGATAAGGCGCTGACGGCGCTCAAACTACCGCCCGAAGCCAATCCGGCGCTGGGAAATCGGGGGATCAGATACAGCCTCAGTCACCCGGACCTGTTCCGCAGACAACTCAGAGCCGTGCTGCGGGTTGCCAATCACGGATTGGTAAGGCTGATGTTTCCGATGATCAATCAACCCGAAGAGCTGGACGCCGTGCTGCAGGAGCTGGAATTGTGCCGCCAGCAGTTGCTCGAGCGGGAACAGGGCTATGGAGAGCCGGCACTGGGGATTGCGGTGGAAACCCCGGCCGCCGCCCTCAACCTCGACAGCATGTTGCCAAAGCTGGATTTCATCAGTATCGGCACCAATGATCTGACCCAGTACACCATGGCAGCAGACCGAACAGTGCCACAGCTCACCCAGGCATTCCCGACTCTGTCGCCCCCGCTGCTGAAATTAATCAAGCTGTGCATTGACGCCGCCCATAGGCATGGTCTCAGGGTTTCAATGTGTGGTGAGCTAGCCGGTAACCCTACAGCTACTGCCCTGCTGCTGGGAATGGGTCTGGATGAATTCAGTCTCAGTCCCAGTGGATTGCTGGAAGTAAAAGAAAAGATTCTGACCAGCCGGATTGCGGATGCCCGGAAGTTGGCACAAAAAGCGCTCAACTGTCAGCGATTGGATGAGCTTCACAGCTGCCTTGCTACTGTCAATTGTGCTGCGGATTGAGTATGCTGAGACTCGGTTAACTTAAGGATAGCAGGCAACAAATTATGGGATTTTTCAGCCGGATCAGGCGCATGATATCGAGCCAGCCACCCGTTGAGGGAGGCATCGAGATACTGGCGCCGATCAGCGGTGAATTAGTGCCGCTAGAACAGGTACCGGATAAGGTGTTTGCAGAAAAAATCGTGGGTGACGGCATCGCCATCGATCCCACGGGCAATCAGTTAGTGGCTCCCATCAGCGGCACCCTGGCTAAGATTTTCGAGAACAATCACGCCTTCAGCATTGAAAGTCCCCAGGGAATAGAACTGTTGGTTCACTTCGGCGTAGGCACGGTTGAGCTCGGAGGCAAAGGCTTTACCCGTCTTAAAGATGAGGGCAGCCAGGTGGTCGCCGGCGAGCCGGTCATCGCGCTGGATTTAAAAGCCATCAAACAGGACATTCCCTGCGTACACACCCCCGTTGTCGTCGCTAATATGGAAGATATCGGGAGTATGACTCAGAATTCGGGCAGGGTCAGCGCAGGCAAAGACCCCATTTTTATAGTGACCATGCAGTGACCAAAGAGCATTGCCAATCCACTTCCACACACGACAGGAGTACCCAGGTGATCCTTTACGGCATTAAAAATTGCGACACAGTCAAAAAAGCCCGCAAATGGCTGGAAGCCAATGGCCATGATATCGAGTTTCATGATTTTCGCGAGCAGGGTCTGGATGAAAAGACCCTCAGCAATTGGGTCAAAGTTCTGGGCTGGGGAACTGTGCTCAACAAGCGTTCCACCAGTTTTCGTGAATTGGCTGATACCGACAAGACTGAGCTAAACGACACCAAAGCCATCGCTCTGATGCTCGCCAATCCCACCTTAATTAAGCGCCCTGTGCTGACCGATGACAGTCGTGTCATGGTGGGTTTTGACACTGCTGACTATGAGGCATGGTTCAGCTGATGAGCACAAATGTTATTGAGATAGCAAAAGATCTAATCGCCCGTCCGTCGGTGACCCCTGAGGATGCTGGCTGTCAGCAGATGATGGGAGAGTATCTGGCGCCCTTGGGCTTCAATGTTGAGCCCATGATTTTCGCCGATACCACCAACCTCTGGGCCCGTCGGGGCGACAGCGGCCCCCTGTTCTGCTTTGCCGGCCACACAGATGTGGTTCCGCCCGGCGACTTGGCGCAGTGGCACACTCCGGCCTTTGAGCCCAGAGAGATCGACGGCTATCTCCATGGCCGTGGCGCCGCCGACATGAAAGGTTCACTGGCCGCCATGATGGTAGCGACCCGCCGCTTTGTGGAACGTCATCCGGACCATCAGGGGTCTATCGCTTTTTTGATCACCAGTGACGAAGAGGGCCCATTTATTAACGGCACGCCCAAAGTCATCGAGACGCTGGAGGCTCGCCACGAGAAGATTACCTGGGCACTGGTGGGAGAGCCGTCATCCACCCATTTGTTGGGTGATATTGTCAAAAATGGCCGGCGTGGCAGCCTGACCGGTAACCTGACCATCAAAGGTGTACAGGGCCATGTCGCCTATCCCCATCTTGCTGACAATCCGGTGCATCAGGCTGCCCCGGCGCTGGCAGAGCTGGCCCGGATTTGCTGGGACAAGGGCAATGCATTTTTCCCGCCCACCAGTTTCCAGATTGCCAACATTCATGCCGGTACCGGCGCACCCAATGTGATCCCCGCCGCGCTTGAGGTAATGTTCAATTTCCGTTACTCCACCGAGGTAACTGCGGAATCGCTGATTGAAAGGGTGTTTGGCATTCTCGACGCCCATGCTCTGGATTACGACATCAGCTGGGTCTACAACGGCATGCCTTTTCTTACCGACAATGGCCCGCTTTTGCAAGCAACCCGGGAAGCGATTTTTGAAGTGACAGGTTTACATACCGATCCCCAGACCACAGGGGGCACCTCAGATGGCCGATTTATTGCGCCAACCGGGGCGCAGGTGATTGAACTTGGCCCGGTCAATGCTACGATTCACAAAGTCAATGAATGCGTGAAAGTCGCTGACCTGGAGCTGCTGGCATCCTGCTATGAAAAAATTCTGGAAAAGCTACTGTGCAACTGATCCCCAACGGCCGCCTGTACGGCACCAATGAACAGGGTCTGATAGACGCCGATGGCATCTTGCTGACGCCACAGACTCGTTCTGCCTTTATCGCCATGCAACAGGCAGCGAAAACGGAAGGCATCGACCTTCAGATCTGCTCAGGCTATCGCAGTTTTGAGCAGCAATTGGGGATCTGGAATGCTAAGGCCTGCGGCAGACGACAGCTGCTGGATAAATACTGTCATCTGGTGAGCCCAGCTGATTACACCGAGGATGAGCTGGTGCAGCTTATCCTCATCTGGTCGGCTCTGCCCGGATGCTCAAGGCATCACTGGGGAACAGATATCGATGTGTATGATGCCGCCATGATAAGCCGGGAGGAACTGCATCTGATGCCGGCGGAATATCTGGCAGCAGGCCCGTGCCACCAACTGTACCAGTGGCTGCTTGCGCATGCGGCCGGATTCGGATTTTATTTTCCGTTTCAGACAGGACTAAGCGGCGTCAGTCCCGAACCCTGGCATTTAAGCTATTTTGTGCAGTCCAACGCCTATCTAGCCGCATTTGATATTGACGAACTAAGAAATCTATTGAAAAACAGTGAGTTATTATTAAAGAAATCGGTATTATCTCAACTGGACAAATTGCTTGATGAGTTTGTCTACCGGATCGCCCCTCCTTTGGCGTAACGCCTTGCAGGATAAACCAGTTAACAGAAGACTTGCTGATATACTTGGTAAAGACCCCTTGACCAAGTAAGTTCACATGAAAATCTTAAAACCCCTGTTTGACAACAATCGCCTGTGGGCGGAGCGGATACGACAGGAAGAGCCCGATTTTTTTAAACATTTAGCCCAACAGCAAAATCCGAAGTATCTGTGGATTGGCTGCGCTGACAGTCGAGTACCTTCCAACCAAATCATTGACTTAATGCCCGGTGAAGTGTTTGTTCACCGCAATATCGCCAATATGGTGATCCATACCGATCTCAACTGCCTGTCTGTGATGCAGTATGCCGTCGAAGTGCTTAGGGTAAAACACATCATGGTCGTCGGTCACTATGGCTGCGGCGGCGTCAAAGCTGCTCTCTCCGGGCAGCGCCTTGGTCTTATCGACAACTGGCTTGGACACCTGCGCGATGTGTATCGACTCTATCGTGATGAGCTTGATGCACTGGAAGGAACTCAAAAAATCGACCGTCTGTGTGAACTCAACGTCATTGAACAGGTTCAGAACGTGATCAACACATCAATCGTTCAGGAGGCCTGGCAAAGAGGCCAGACATTGTCTATTCATGGCTGGATTTACAGTATCAATAATGGCCTGCTGAACGACCTAGATGTCACCCAAGACCAACACAGCCAGTCTCATTCCCCCAATTAACGCGAGTATTTTTAAGACACTTAGGGAGTGACTTAAGATATACTCGACTGGCATTGTTTCGCTTGCAGAAAGGAGACTCCAATCAATGCCGGGATTTGAATTATTCGGAGCTGAAGAGCGTCAGGAGGTGGCTGATGTCATGGCCAATGGCTTTACCTTCAGATATAACTTCGACGGAATGCGCAACGGTCGCTGGAAGGCCGCTGAAATGGAAAGCATGTTACAGGACAAACTTCAGGTCCGCCATGCTCATCTGGTATCCAGTGGTACCGCCGCACTACAAACCGCACTAGCTGCATCCGGCGTTGGCGCCGGAGATGAAGTGATCGTTCCCCCTTTCACCTTTGTTGCCTCAGTTGAAGCTATCGTTATGGCCGGCGCCATCCCGGTATTTGCGGAAATTGACGATACGCTGTGTCTCTCCCCCGAAGGGATTGAGGCAGCAATCACCCCCAGAACCCGTGCCGTCAATCTGGTCCATATGTGTGGCAGTATGGGACGTCTTGACGAGATCAAGGCGCTGTGTGACAGACATGGATTGATTTTGATCGAGGATGCCTGCCAGGCCATTGGTGGCAGCTATCACGGACAGCCATTGGGCACTGTGGGTCAGGTCGGCTGTTTCTCCTTTGACTCGGTAAAAACCATCAGTTGTGGTGAAGGTGGCGCCATCGTCACTCACTCTGACGCTATCTATCGGCACGCCCATATGTTTTCTGATCATGGCCATGATCACCTGGGTAACGATCGGGGCGCCGAAGGCCATCCCATCATGGGACTTAATTTTCGGATAAGCGAAATGAACGCCGCGCTGGGGGTTGCACAACTGCGCAAGCTGGACGACATATTGGCTATCCAGCGCCGCCACAAAGCCATGATCAAATCTGCTCTGGCGGATATAGAGGAAATCCAATTCCGTCATCTGCCGGATCCTGAAGGTGACAACGCCGGATTTATCAGCTTTATGCTGCCCACCGCGGCCAGGGCCATGGAAATCAATCAAAAACTGGCTTTGGCCGGTGTCGATGGTTGTTTTTACTGGTATGCCAACAACTGGCATTACCTGAAAAATTGGCAACATATCAAACAGCTGTCCGCTCCGGCCAAACTCCCTGTCACACTCAACCTGGAGTTGCCGGATTACGCGAATATTTCACTTCCCAAATCCGAACACATCATGAGCCGCACCCTGTCACTGTTGATCAAACTCAGCTGGAGTGAACAGGCTATAGCAGAACGTATTCACTGCATACGCCGGGCATTTGGGCATCACTGATAATAAGGAGCGTTACCATGACATTCAGAAATTTCAAAACTGTACCCAAAATGATTTTCGGTCGCGGGGCCTTTGCCCAACTGGATGAGGTACTGGCAGCAGAACGACAACTGGAGCAGGACTTTGTGGTGTTTCTGGTCGACCAGGTACATCAAAACCGCCCTCTGGCCAAACGTATACCCAAAAAACCACAGGACATGCTGATATGGGTCAACGTCGATGACGAGCCGTCAACCTTTCAGGTCGATGGTATTACAGAGGAAGTGTTGCATTTCCACAGTAAACTGCCTGTCTCGGTTGTCGGCCTTGGCGGAGGCTCCACCATGGATGTAGCCAAAGCGGTGGCACTGATGCTAACCAACCCCGGCGGCAGCGCTAAATATCAGGGCTGGGATCTTATCAAGCAGCCCGCTGTGCACCATATCGGCATCCCTACCATCTCCGGTACGGGTGCTGAGGCCTCCCGCACAGCAGTCCTGTGTGGGCCGGTGCGCAAACTCGGGCTCAATTCTGACTACACGGTATTTGACCAGATCATCATAGACCCTGAACTGACCGAGGGCGTTGCGACGGATCAGTGGTTTTATACCGGGATGGATTGTTATATCCACTGTATTGAATCGCTGCAGGGAACTTACCTCAATGAGTTTTCAAAAGCATTTGGTGAAAAATCCCTGGCGCTGTGCCGTCAGGTCTTTCTGGACGATCATCCACATTCGGCCGACAAACTCATGATGGCTTCCTATATGGGTGGCATGAGTATCGCCTACAGTCAGGTCGGTGCCTGCCATGCTTTGTCCTATGGCCTGTCCTATGTACTGGGCTACCACCACGGCATTGGCAACTGCATTGTCTTCGACGTGCTGGATGACTTCTATCCCGAAGGCGTGCAAGAATTTCGAACCATGCTGCAAAAACACAACATCAGTCTGCCACGTCACATTTGTCGGGATCTACCGGGCGATACCATTGCCGATATGGTCAGGATTGCCAAAGGCATGGCACCGCTATGGGAAAATGTCTACGGCCCTGACTGGCAGGAGCAAGTCACCGATGAGTTATTGACCGAACTATATCGGCGTATGTAAGGGCACAGTACCCCCACCGGGTCGATACCAGAGTAGTGATGCAGGTTGGCTAAGGCAACCTGTTTTTGCCTTTCAGCCCACAGGCCCGGGAAATTTATCCCGCCCGGCCAACCCCGCCTCTTGCAAGGGGGAACAATCGGGTTTACGCTCTGCCACCAACGATCGGACGCCACGGTGGCGTCCTTGCAAAGTCAAAGGTAACTCCATGAATGTAACCCTGTTAATCCCGGCGCGCTATGGCTCCAGCCGTTTTCCAGGTAAGCCACTTGCACCGATTAACGGTAAGCCGATGCTTCAGCGTGTGTATGAACGCGCATCACTTGCTGAAGGGGTGGATAATATCTATGTCGCAACAGACGACCAACGCATCTGTGAAGCCGTTGAGGGCTTTGGTGGTAAATTGGTGATGACCAGCATTGACGCGGCATCTGGCACCGACCGTCTGGAAGAAGCGGCAACCAACCTGGCACTTCCCGAGGACGAGCTGATCATCAACCTTCAGGGTGATCAACCGCTGATTGACCCTATCTCTATCGAGCAATTGATCCGTTTGTTCAAAGACAACCCAGGTGAATTTGAAATGGCGACATTGGGCGTGGAAATCCTGCACCAGCAAGAGCGTCACGATCCCAATCACGTCAAGCTTGTTTATGACAAGGATCACTACGCAATTTACTTCTCCCGTGCATCGATCCCTCATGGACGGGATACCAGCGATTATCCCATGTACAAGCACCTGGGCATTTACGCCTATACCCGCCGCTTCCTCAACACCTTCGCCAACCTGCCGGTAGGCCGACTGGAGTCCCTTGAAAAGCTGGAACAGCTGCGGGCGCTGGAAAATGGTTATAAAATTAAGGTAGCTATCGGCGCCTTTGATTCACCGGAAGTTGATACACCTGCCGATATCCGCAAGTGTGAGCAAATGTTGTCAGTTGATTGAGCTGGCTAAGGATATCCAATGTCGGACTGGGAAGCCCTGTTACTGGTACTCTTGATTGTTGGCATTATTGCCAGCAATCTTGTGGTGCTCAAACATACGGCCAAATTCAAAATGCACCAGTACGGCGATCACAAAGATAAGTCCATAAAATCACAGAAAAAAGATGAAGAAGACTCAGCCAAGAGCCGGTATCCCAAGTACAAAGAGTGGGATGATGACAAAGAGGATTGAGTCTCTTTAATGATCAAAATAGCCATAGCCAGTCATATGACTGGCTATGTCAGCAATCTGAAGCGCCCAAGGGCGCTTTTTTATAGGCTCAGTCAGCGAACCTTGCGGTCTTCGCTCATCAAATCCCTGAAGGCGTTATATATCCCATCGATGGTCTGATTGTCCAACGGCTCATCGCCAATGGTACGCAACAGAATACGTGTTTTATCAGGATTATCTGTGGCTTCCAGCAAAAGTCTGTAACCGCCTTTTTTCAGCGGCAATTGCTGATCGCCCCAGAGTGAACTCCAAAAACCGGAATCATCGTTGTAATTAAGGAACACCAGCTTTTTACTGCGATCCATATCTGACACTTCAAAGCCCATTTCGGGCAGCACAATGCGCAGCCGATCCCACACTTTATCAAAACCGGCATCGGCAACAAAGTAAGATTGCTCTGCGGCTTCCAGCGTCACAGGGATCCCCAGGCTCTGTTCTACACGCTTAGCCCGCAGGGCAGACTCGCGCTGCAGACTCATATAACCGATGGCGGAGTTCAGCATATCCACTGTGTAGCGACGTTTGTCTTCACCGGTCAGCGCCGTTTCTTTGGCATCGCCGTCATAGCTTTCCTGATGATCAAGCAGTTCAATGACAATAGCACCGGTACGACCATGTGGGCGCACCTGCACATCGAAGCGATATTTTTGCTTCAGAGTGTAAACCTCGTCTGAGCCGAACATGCTGGAGTCGATCACCTCTTCATAATCGATCCAATCGGTATCAATGATACCGGTATCGAAGTTAGCACTGGCAACACCGATATTGCGCTTGGCCAGAAATGCCAGCAGATAGTCGTATATCTCTTTTTTCAAATCGATACTGTTGTCAACTGACTCAACAATCACCTTGACGCTGTCGCTGCCCTCTTCCACATGAGTGCCTTCTGCCATTGGCAACACCTGCAACGGCGGACGGATATCCAGTTTCACCCCAACCAGCGATACATCCGCCTTGGGGCCCAACTCAGGAATGGTAAACTCTCGGCTGTAACGGGGAGCCTTCAAGCCGGCGGGAATCGTCAGTTCAGCACCATCAGTGCCGGCATTCAGATACTCTTCATTGCCATTGGCATGACGTCTCTCCATAGGCGTACTGCAGGCTGCCAACGTGGACACCAGCAGTACCGGGGTAAAATGCTTAAGCATATATCAGATAACCTCTACTCGGGCTTTGGTTATCGCCTCCACTAATTGACCATGATAAATATCAGAAAGTTCAGTCAGAGGCAGACGAATACAATTATTATTTATCAGTCCCATGCGATGGACTGCCCATTTTACCGGAATAGGGTTGGCCTCACAGAACAGCTCCCGGTATAAGCCACGCAGCGGCTCGTCATACTGGCGGGCCAGTTCAGCATTACCCGATAGTGCCGCATCGCACATGGCTTTGAATGCTTTTGGCGCCACATTATTGGCCACCGAAATGACCCCATTGCCTCCCAGCAACAAAAACTCACAGGCTGTGGCATCATCACCACTATAAAGTTTGAAATCAGCGCCACACAGCTCGCGTAGATGATTGACCCGTGCCAGATCACCGGTCGCCTCTTTTACGCCGATAATATTGTTTACACCAGCGAGTTCTGCCACGGTTTCCGGCAGCAAATCCACGGCAGTGCGCCCTGGCACGTTGTACAGGATCTGAGGAATATCCGTACTGGCCGCCACCGCTTTATAGTGGGCGATCAGCCCCTTTTGAGTGGGCTTGTTGTAATAAGGAGTCACCCCCAGCATGGCATCCACATCAACCTTTGACAGCGCCTGAGTCAACTCAATGGCCTCAGTGGTAGCATTTCCACCATTACCGGCAATCACTGGCAGTCTGCCAGCGGCAAATTTGACGGTATGGGCAACAACGTCAACATGTTCAGCAATCGGCAGGGTCGCCGATTCACCGGTCGTCCCGACCGCAACGACAGCATCCGTTCCCTCATTGATATGAAACTCGACCAGTTTTTCCAAACTGGCATAATCGACTTTGCCCTCGCCTGTCATCGGCGTGATCAATGCAACAATACTTCCGTTTAACATCTGACTTCCCCAAGATTTCTGGAAAAGCTATGGTACTGATGCTGCAGAATAATGACAAGCAGACACAGGGGTATCAAAACGAATAAGTTATGGTAGCATTAAGATCTGTTGACCTTTGACTGTCAAATTTTGTTCTGGCGAAAAGCGTTTTAGGCGCCCCGAGATATGTGCCGCTGTGCCGCGTAGTTATTTTAAGCAAATACAGCTCAACAAAGTATAAAACGCTTTTAGCCCTGCCCTATGGGCAGCGTTTGTGGCCCCTTTCTCCTGCGTTATTGGTTTCTCATGTAGACTCGCTACACATCGAAGCCTCTGCCTTGGAAAAACAACCCACAAGCTGCTGCAAAAACAATTACAAAAGGTCAACAGCCCCTGGTGTCCGCGTATTCGTTGGGTGCTCAAGTCGATGTCGATATTACAAGGAAAATTCATGACCAACCACCTGGTCGTTACTGCCATGGGGGCCGACCGTCCCGGCATTGTCAGTAAACTGGCGCGCCTCGCCAGTGATTGTGACTGTGACATTGTGGACAGTCGAATGGCCATCTTTGGAAACGAGTTCACTTTGATAATGATGGTGTCAGGCTCCTGGTCTGCCATCACCAAAATTGAAACCAGCCTGCCCAGTCTGGGCCTGGAGTTGGAACTGTTGACCGTGATGAAACGGACATCGACCCATATGCCGCAGAATTACATCTCAAGAATTGAAGTGACGTTCAGCGGCCAGGATCAACGTGGCACCATGAAGCGTATCACTCAATTCCTCGCTGAACGGGGGTTGGATCTCGGGGCTGTCCGCTCCCATACCGAAGAAGACGCGCAGGGACGGCAGCAGCAGTCGATCTTCCTAGCGATTAATATTCCGGAAAAAGTTGAACTGGATAAGCTGGAAAAAAGTATTTATCAGCTGGCAGGTGAGCTGTTACTGGAATGCAGCATCAAACATATGCTGTAGTAGATGTCTGCCTGCAGCCTGCCTTTATCTCTCACTAGAACTCAAACAAGGATTTGCCCATGAACACTCTGGTCGCCGGTGATAAGGCCCCCCAGTTTACTCTGAAGGATCAACATAATCAGGATGTTTCTCTGGCGGAATGTCTGCAGCATGGTCCGGTTGTGGTGTATTTCTATCCCAAGGCGCTCACCCCGGGCTGCACGGTTCAGGCCTGCGGCCTGCGCGACAACAAAGTCGAACTGGATGCCCTGAACGTGACTGTACTGGGGATCAGCCCGGATCCTGTCAGCAAACTGGCTAAATTTACCAATAAACATACACTTAACTTTCCGCTGCTCAGCGATGAAGACCATGCCGTTGCCGATGGATTAGGCGTCTGGGGTGAAAAAAAATTCATGGGTAAAATCTACGATGGTATTCACCGTATCAGCTTCCTGATTGGTCAGGATGGTGTGGTACAGCATGTCTTTGACAAATTCAAAACCAAAGACCATCACGAAGTGGTGCTCAATTACCTCAAGAGCTGAGTCGCGTGCGTAAAAAGGTCCCATTCGGAACCTTTTTTGTTTGGGCGGTATTACTGCTTATGGATGTTCTGTATTCTCAATTGCAGGAAGTTCAGGCCAGGCGTTGATAACTGCTTTGATCAAAGACGCCAGCGGAATAGCAAAGAAAACTCCCCAGACGCCCCACAGACCACCGAATACCAATACGGCAGCGATAATAATCACAGGGTGCAAATCCACCGCATCGGAGAACAGAATTGGCACCACCAAGTTGCCATCAAGCGCCTGAATAATACCGTAACCTATCATCAAATAAGCAAAATCCGAAGTAAAGCCCCACTGGAAAAAGGCCACCAGCGCAATCGGAAAGGTCACCAAAGTTGCCCCCACATAAGGGATCAATACCGACAGACCGGTCAGCACGCCGAGCAATGCCGCGTAACGCAGATCCATCACCGCGAACAAAACGTAACTGACGACACCGACAATCACAATTTCAATGACCTTGCCGCGGATATAATTGAAGATCTGCTGGTGCATCTCGGCCCACACCTTGTTAGCCAATTGCCGGTTGGACGGGAAAAAACGCTTGGCTCCCTGTATTAACTCCTGTTTGTCTTTCAAAAAGAAAAACACCAGCAGCGGTACCAGGATGGCGTATACCATCAGCACCAGCAAAGATGCCGAATAACCCAGCAGATGCTTGCCTATATCTAACAGGTGCTGAGTATCAAGTAGTCGTCGCAACTGCTCAACCATGGCATCCAGCTGCTCAGGAGGTATATATTTGGGATACCGACTAACCAGCCCTTCCGCCATGGCCAGCCCCTTATCCAGCATATTGGGTAACTCCGCCAGTAATGACAGCCCCTGACGCCAGATACTGGGGGTCAGACCAAAGGTCAGCAACAGCATAACCCCAACGAACAACACCAGCACCAGCGACGCGGCGGCCGTGCGGTTGATACCCACCCGGGACATCTGCGCCACCGGCCACTCCAGCAGGAATGCCAGCACCAGTGCCACAAAAATGGGTGCCAGTAATCCTGCCCCAAAGTAAATCAGCGCCGACAATCCCAACAGAATAAACACCAGAGTGACCGCCTGTGGATCACTGAAGCGCTTCTTATACCAATGCTGAACAAAACTAATCATTCCGGTTTCCAAAAACTGAGTAAATTACGGCGTAAACTAGGGTCTGTTGACCTTTCATGGTTGAATTTTGCTCGTTCTAGACGCGCTTTAATCGCGACGCAAGGTGTGCCGCCTAGTGGGCCTAAGCAAATACCT
>JAJNAU010000013.1 GCA_021462625.1 Shewanella sp. | reverse complement strand
GGACCCAACACCTAGGCGGCACACCTTGCGTCGCGATTAAAGCGCGTCTAGAACGAGCAAAATTCAACCATGAAAGGTCAACAGACCCTAGAGTGTAGTTTTTGGCGAAACCATTTGATCATGCAACAAGATGCACATCCACCCTAATTTTATGATTTTTAAGTAGATCATCAGGGGATCCCTCAGCGCTATGCGCCACTTCCAGAATTCAAAAACGAACAGGAAGCCCGGGACTTATTCGCGATTTCCTTAGCGATTTATCAAACATCCAATAAAAAAGGTGAAGCTCAGCTTCACCTTTTTTACTATCAGCTTGGTGGTGCGGTCATTGCACCAAAAAGAGATTAGAGTCGTTCAAGCACGGCTTCAGTAAAGTCAGTAGTGCCGTAGGTGCCACCTAAGTCGCGGGTAGTGCGGTCACCTTCTTCTATCACGGCGGATACGGCGTTACGGATAAGTGCAGCTTTGTCGGCTATGCCCAGGTATTCCAGCATCTGGATCGAGGCCAGGATCACTGAGGTCGGGTTGGCTAGGTTTTTACCTGCGATATCCGGCGCACTGCCGTGAACGGCTTCGAAAATGGCCGCATCGCGGCCGATGTTGGCGCCTGGGGCCATACCCAACCCGCCCACTAAACCTGCGCACAGATCAGACAGGATGTCGCCGAACAGGTTGGTGGTCACGATAACGTCGAAGTTTTCAGGGGTCATTACCAGTTTCATGCAGGTGGCATCAACAATCATCTCTTCGGTCTTGATGTCCGGATAGCGCAAGCTCACTTCACGGGCTGTTTTCAGGAACAGGCCAGAGGTGGATTTCATGATGTTGGCCTTGTGGACAATCGTCACCTTCTTACGGTTTTCCTTACGCGCCAGCTCGTAGGCGAAGGTGGCGATGTGCTCGGCACCTTGGCGGGTAACGATACTGGTGGCTTCGGCTGTTGCCCCATCTTGAGAGATTTTCTGGCCAAGGCCGGAATACATGCCTTCGGTGTTTTCACGAACCGTGATGATATCAATGTCTTCGTAACGGGCCTGAGTGCCTTTGAATGACTGCACAGGGCGCACGTTGGCATACAGGCCAAACTTCTTGCGCAGAGTTACGTTAATAGAGGTAAAGCCTTCACCAACCGGCGTGGTCAGTGGGCCTTTGAGGGTAATGCGATTTTTTTCAATCAAATCCAGCGTGCGTTGAGGCAGCAGCTCGCCATGTTTTTCCAGAGCGGTAAGGCCGGCGTCAGCAAATTCATATTCAAAACCACATCCGGCCTTGTCGAGAATCTTCAGTGCAGAATCAATGATGCTTGGACCAATCCCATCACCAGGGATTACGGTAATCGTTCTTTTTGACATCAGGAATCCATCCATGTTGGTCGTTACTGCAGTAGCGACGCCTGTGTTTCTTTCACAGGTAAGTTTTATGACATATCGCCCGTTTATTGTATACATTTTTTGCCAGGGTTTCACGCCCAGTGGTGAGAAATCTCACCCTTTTAACGAGATGTAAACTTGCATAAATGCCGCTAAGTGGCGAATATTGGGCACTAAACCTCCAAAATCAACTTTAGTCTTAAGGAAAGTGCGGAGACTTGTTCGCATCTTCCCTAACATAAGAAGAGGAAAAACTTGAAGTTACTTCCCTTAGCCTCTGGCATGCTGCTGGCGTTTGGTGCCAATGCCGCAAACCAACACCCTTTGACTCTCAACGATGTTATGACTTTTCAGTCGCTGGCATCCCCAGTGCTTTCTGGTAATGGCCAGTTGTTGGCGGTAGAAGCGTCCCCTGATCGGGGCGATGGCCGTACTTTGGTCAAACGATTGGATAATAGCCGCAGTTATGAACTTGCCGGCGCATCTAAACCTCAGATCAGTGCGGACGGTCGATTTGTCGCCTCTGTAGTCTCCCCCTCTTTGTTTGTGCAGGAAACCACCACTGCTAAGCAGAAGAAAAAGCTGAAAAACGATATGGTCTTGCTGGATACGCAAACCGGTGAGCAACAAAAATTTGAACGGGTCAAATCCTTCCAGTTTTCCAACGACGGTAAATTGCTGGCCGTTCAGTTTGAGCCTGATAAAGTCGACGATAAAGACACCGCGGAGGCAAACAACAAAAACAAGCAGGACAAGCGCGTCAAATTAGATAAAGCCGATAAAGGTAGCACCTTAAGCTTGGTAGTGCTTGCTGCGGGTAAGCGACTGGATTTTGAGGATGTGACCGCATTTACCTTGTCCAAAGACGGTGGCCGCGCTGCAGTTGCTATTAATAATATTGCGAAAAATGAGCACCTTATCAGCTGGTATGACATTGCCACGGATAAAGTCTCACAGCTTTCCCTGCCTGAAACCGCGCAAACCGGAGCGCTGACGCTCAGTGATAGCGGCGAGTGGCTTGCTTATACGGCCGGTAAGGCCGATACACCAATCGATGAGCGTGTGTATCAGTTAACCCTGGTCAACCTGAACTCAGGTAAAACCCGGACGCTGGATAATTCTGCCGAGTGGACTATCAACCGCTACGGCCGTCTCTATTTCAGCCCTGACAACCGGAGATTGTTTTTCGGTCGGGTACCGAAAATTGTCGCGCCAGTTAGTCAGGTCAAAGTGGAGCAGGAAAGCGACTTATATGACACAGATGTTATCACCGCGCAGCGTAATCTGAAGATTTGGCACGGGGGTGACCCACGCATCAAGCCTCACGAAATCAAGCAGTATGATAATGAGCTGAAGCGTACCTATCAGGCAGTACTGCATCTTGGCAGCGGTCAGGTGACACAGCTGGCCGATGAGCAGGTGCCGGATCTGCTGCTGGGGCCTCAAAGCCGCTATCTGCTGGCCACCTCGGATCTTCCTTATCGCCGGATGATCACCTGGGCGGGATTCTTCAAAGATATCTATCTGGTGGATTTGAATACCGGTCACCGCCAGCTACTGATTAGCCAGCAACCCAGTGGTGAGATGCCGTCGTTGTCGCCGGATGGCAAATTTGTGGTGTATTTTCAGCAGGGCAATGTGTATCTGTACGATATCGCTGCCAATCGCCGCAGTGAGTTGACGGCCGGACAGTCCGCTGCTTTTGCCGATGAAGATCATGACTATCCCTCTGAGGCGCCAGGTTATGGCTTTGGCCCGTGGCTGGATGATGATGAAGGGATTCTGGTTTACGACAAGTATGACATCTGGCAATTTGACACCGCCTCCAAGCAGGGCTTTGCTCTGACCGCGGGCAAAGGGCGTCAGCAAGGCATTCAGTATCGGGTGACCGGACTGCGTCAGGATAGGGATACGCCGGATACTCCTGACAACGGCGATGCGCTGATGTTGCATGGCTACAGTCATCGCACCAAGGGCGATGGTTTCTATCAGGCGACCCTCGGCAGTGCCGGTGTTAAGCCGTTGATGAACGGTGATTACAAACTCAAACTGTTGGCCAGGGCCGATGATGCCCAGACGTTGGTGTTCTCCAAAGAGCGTTATGATCTGTTTCCGGATCTCTACACCGCCCAATACCTTAAGCCCGAGACAGCTTTGCGGCAGACGTATCTCGATGAGCAGCGCAACGGCTTTGGTTGGAGCAATGCCGAGTTGGTGAGCTGGACCAATGGCGATGGTCGCAAACTCGATGGCGTGTTGATAAAGCCCAACAACTATGAAGCGGACAAACGCTATCCTGTGCTGGTGTATTTCTACCGTTTTATGAGCGATCGTTTGCATGCTTTCCCGCGGATGAAGGTCAATCACAGACCCAACTTTGCCTGGTATGCCGACAATGGCTACGCGGTCTTCCTGCCGGATATTCGCTTTGAGGTCGGTTATCCCGGGCCATCGTCGGTGCAGGCACTGACTTCCGGGGTGCAGCACATTATCGATATGGGTATTGCAGACCCAAAAGCCATTGGTCTGCACGGTCACTCCTGGAGTGGTTATCAGACAGCCTATGCCATCACTCAGACCCACATGTTCACAGCGGCGGTCAGCGGCGCACCTGTCTCCAATATGACCAGTGCGTTCAGTGGCATTCGCCATGGTTCCGGGCTTGCGCGTCAGTTCCAGTATGAGACCGGCCAGAGTCGCATCGGTGAGAGCCTGCTGGCGGCGCCGAACAAATATATAGAGAACTCGCCGGTGTTCTACGCCGATCGTATTCGCACACCTATGATGATTATGTTTGGTGATAAGGATGATGCTGTGCCTTGGGAGCAGGGGGTTGAGATGTATCTGGCGATGCGCCGTGCAGGAAAGGATGTGGTGTTCCTGCAATACGAAGATGAGCCGCACCACCTGAAGAAATACCCCAACAAGGTGGATTACAGCATCCGCATGATGGAGTATTTCGACCATTATCTGAAAGGCAAGCCAGCGCCTGAGTGGCTGGCCGAAGGCGAGGCCTATCGGAGATATAAAAAGGACTGAGAGTAGGACACTAACAGCCTGTGTTGAGCAGGCTGTTAACGCCTGATCCCACTGTCGGATGGCCGGATGGGTTAACTGGGCAAAGCCCCGAACGGTTGACACAATGATGGCCTATCCCTGATGGCTGATCATTTTTAGTGGGCAAGGTGGCTGCCAGATCCTCGGGTATGGGCCTGCAGCTCTTTTTGTCGCCGGCATATAACAGCTTATGCCAGCTCTTGTTGGGACAGTCCCAGACAATAATCACATCAGACAAGGCTAGGACCATGGAAAGGGACTAATTTGTTGCAGGTGTTGGAAATGCTAATGATCAGGGCGTCCATATCGACCTGGGAGCCCATAGCAGCATGGATACGCCTGATCAGATTGAGTCTATTAATAATCAGTAAGGTATTAATTTACTTTATTATTCGGTAGCAGGGCACATAGGCGCTGCCGGGCAATTTCATGCGTTGCTGTTCTACAAAGGCGTTGAGCAGTGTATCCATCATATCCATCAACGCGGGATCGCCGTGGATATCAAATGGTCCCAGTTTTTCAATCAGGGCAATGGTTTCGGCCTTCACATTACCTGCTACTATGGCAGAGAAAGCCCGGCGCAGGTTGGCTGCCAGTTCTGCTTTGTTGTTCTGGAAACTCAGATTGAGGTTAGCCATCACCTCATGGCTTGGCTGGAAGGGCAACTGAAACTCAGGTTCAATTTTCAGTGACCACTGATACTGATAAGCATCGCCGGTACTACGGCGATAGTTTTTGACCTCTCCCACTCCTTCTTTCATCACCCGGGCTACCTGCTCAGGATCATCAATGATGATCTGGTACTTGCTCTGGGCTGCTTCGCCCAGCGTGGCACCAACAAAGTCATCAATACGGCTGAAGTAGTTGGCGCTTTCTTTGGGTCCGGTAAGCACCAGCGGGAAAATCATGTCTTGGTTCTGAGGGTTAAGCAGAATGCCCAGCAGATACAGAAACTCTTCTGCCGTGCCTGCGCCACCGGGGAAAATAATGATGCCATGACCCAGTCGCACAAAGGCTTCCAGACGTTTTTCGATATCCGGCAGGATCACCAGTTCGTTGACAATCTGATTGGGGGGCTCAGCGGCGATAATGCTAGGCTCGGTCAGGCCAATGTAGCGGGCATTTTTGATGCGCTGTTTGGCATGGCCGATGGCAGCGCCTTTCATTGGTCCCTCCATTGCCCCCGGGCCACAGCCGGTGCAGATATCCATGCCCCGCAAGCCCAGTTGATAGCCGACGTCCTTGGTGTATTTGTACTCTATGGCATTGATGGAGTGACCGCCCCAGCATACGACTATGTTGGGATCCCGCTCAGTCGGGATAGCCTGGGCGTTGCGCAGAATATCAAACACCACGTTGGTAATGTGAGTGGCGTTAGTCAGGTTGATATGTTTAAGGTTGGTGTACTTGGTCGACAGGTACAGGATATCCCGCAGTACCGCAAACAGGTGTTCCTGAATGCCGACGATTATCTGACCATCGACAAAGGCCTCGGTGGGGGGATTCACCAATTCCAGTTTGAGCCCGCGCTCCCGCTGCAGGACGTTGATTTGAAAGTCGCTGTGCTTATCGAACAGCGCGGCCGCGTTGTCGCTCTTGAGACCGGATGACAGCACGGCCAGCGAACAGCGGCGATACAGCTGGTAGAGATCACTTTTGGCACTTTGCTTAAGTGAATCCACTTCCAGCTGTGAAAGTTGTACCATACTGCCTCTTGGACTGATTTTCACTATCATGGCAACTCCTTAGCGGCACCGGGTTATATGTGATCAAACATCAACCACGACCTTGTCCCGCGTTGTATTTTTGGCTTGGTACAGAGCCACATCAGCACGTTCAAAGGTGTCACTGACGGTTTCCTTGACGTTCAATTGTGCAGCTCCAATAGAAACTGTAACCGTAATTCTCTGATTTTTAAATTTAAATGGAATACTTTTTATTTTTTCCCTCACCCGGTTCAGCAGCTTTTCTATGTCGCTGTAAGACACATCGGGGATCAATAACACGAACTCTTCACCACCATAGCGGGCAACAAATTCGGTATCCCGCAGGGTATTTTTCAGAGCCATGGCGACCACCTGCAGGGTCTTGTCACCTGTGCTGTGGCCGAAGTTGTCATTGATGGTTTTAAAGTGGTCGATATCAACCACCGCCAGCCAGTAGCTTTGGCCTGTAAGCTGTAATTTGTGGAAGCATTCCTCTAGTTTTTTATCCAGCGCAGCGCGGTTGGGAAGTTGAGTCAGGGTATCGAGTTGGCTGATCTTCTGCTGTTCAAACAAACGTTCCTTGTAGCTACAGGCTTCCCAGCTCAGTTCTGTCAGTTGTTTTTGCATGACGTCGATGGACTTTTGCATCATCACCTGCTCACGCTGCTCCTGTGCTTCCTTGCGGGCCAGAGTTTCTTTTATCTGATTGAGCTGATGGGTGACCAACTCTTTGAGCTCGGGCAATTCACAGGCTTCGGTGATAGACTTGCCCATACCTGCCATTTGGCTGTTGATACTGGCATTCAGCCGGGATTTGTCCGCAGCATGCTGCTGGTGGCTTTCAGCCGAGTCATCCACTACCGCCTGCACTGCGGTTAGGGCATTGTTCAGGGTGAACAGAAACTCCCGGGAGGCATTTTTCTCGCGGGCGACGCTCTCCAGCAATAGCGACTGGATCGTCTGATAGGCTTCCAGCAAAATGCCAGGCTCTGCCTCATTAAGCAGTCGTTGCTGCAATACCAGCATCTGGTTCTTCTGGTCGTCTGGGAAATCAATGTCAGCGATCATCCCTGCCAGCTCCTGCGCCAGCTGCTTTTGTCTGAGCTCAGTATCGAACCCTCCGGGCTGCTGGATCTGGCTATCGAGCAAGACTTCGTAAAAGCTTATCAACTTTTCGATCTTAGGAAGGTAATCCCAAATAGAATGCAGTGGTTTGGTCAGCTCCTGACGGAAGTAGTTGAGCTCTTTTTTCAGCTGCTCCGGCGCAAATTTGAAGCGCTGGATTTGCTGGGTCATACGGGTGAGGTTGCTGCGTCCCTGTTCAAATTCGCGGGTTGTCAGGTTGTACTGTTGTTTGAGCAGGCGCTCGACTTCCAAAATGTCAGGCAGGGCCTCATCCAGGGACTCAAAGCCTTTTAGCTGGCGGCGCAATTTGGCGAGTTTATTGTCGAGCTTCAAATTCTGGCCTTTACACACCAGGCTGAGATGTTTGAAGAAATTCAACAAAGTCTGTAGCTTGGCATTTTTTTCTTCTTTGAGTTCTTGCAGTGCAGCCCGGGTCTCATTGACCTTCTTGGTGAGTGCCGCCAACTGAGATTTATCTTGATTACTGTCCTTCATCAACTTTGTTGTCCTACCTCAAATCCATTTATATTGCGTACGATCCCTGCACTGGGTATCGGCCAGGCTCTTTAAGTATAATGTGAGATCACTGAAGCGGTGTCAGTTGTCCTCAGTGTCAGCCAGATTTATCTGTGGCCAGCGGATATCTGTTTTGTTGCCACTGCAGCTGACTCGAATCAATCCGCGCTGAATACTCTTATCCAGCTTGAGGTAGAGGGGATGTGTAAAGATAACCGAAGGGGCGAAGTCCAGTGGGTGCAAACCCACAAATCTCGGTGTGCCATTATCTGGTAGACTTTGGGCCGCGTACAGCGCCATTTGCACGGTTTCCAGCTGGATCTCCGCATCGATGATCAGCTCCTCGGATTGCAGCAATGGTAACGGAATAATACCGGCCGTGAGTGAAGGCAATAGCAGCGTTTCACTCAGGCGGTTAACTAACTGCTGACCTTCGCTCTGACCTTCAACCATTACCGCCATGAGACCCGGGCGCAACGCAAAGCTGCGCATATCAGGTAATTGATCAATGCAGGCAAGCTGATGTTTGTACTCGATACGGGCACGATGCTGTCCCTTGGCCAGCTCGGGATATTGGTTGTCGGTGAGCCCCAACAGCACCAGGGTTGCAGGTTGTTGTCTCAGTGTGAGCGCCTCCATCAGTGCCCGGCAGCCATGATGTCCGGTGCTGCAGTCCTGTTTCTGCTCCTTGAGCAATAAACGGCGTTCTTTTTTCAGCTGTCTGCGATTGGCATGCATGTACAGCAGGCTGACCAGCAATATCAGAAGCAACACTGCGCCGCCGATAATGATGCGGCTTTGCAGCCGTTGTTTTTGGGTCATCTGCTCAATCTTGATGTCTTTGTTGCTCAGTGCCAGTTTCAGTTGCTGCTGAAACAGCAGAGTATCCTCTTTTGCCGGCTCAGGTGCGGTGCCGGGAATAACCTTGAACGCTATGATGGCTTGCTGAACTTCCACTGCCTGCTGATACTGGCCGAGGCCTTTATGGGCGGAGGACTGATATGCCAGTGCATCAATTTGTTCGGTTACCAGCTTCTTTTCTTCGGCGTAGTGTTGGGATAGCTTTGCATGTTCCAATGCTGCCTGCCAGTTTTGCGCGGCCAGATTAACTTCGGCCAGCAGCGCTTCGTTGTACACCAGGTAATGGTTTAACTGCTTTTCCCGAAGAAAGTTATTGGCGCCTTTGAGGTAGATGAGCGCATTAGTATAGTCACTCAGCTTGAAGTAGGCCTCTCCCAGATTGTGCATGTTAAGTGCCTGATTAATACGGTTGCCTTCCCGTACATCTATCTGATGGGCATTAAGGTAATAATCGATGGCCTTGTGCCAGTTTTGCTGCTTGCCATAGATCATGGCAATCACCGTCATGGTATGAGACAGGTAGGGACCATTGTTTATCTGCTTGAATCCTCTGGCGGCTTCATGTGCGCGTTTCAATGCATCTTCCCAGTTGGACATGTCTCTATGCACTTTAGCCAGATTGAAGTTCAATAACGCCAGTTGCTGCACTTTGGGATCGCGACTGGCCAGGCGCAGGGCTTGCGTAAAGTGCTCGAGTGCTCGGGCCTGATCGCCCCGCTTGTTGTAGTAAACGCCCATCGATAATTCAGCATAGGCACGCAGGTAGTTGTTCACTATTGTCAACGAAACTTCCTGCAGGGATTCAAGATGGCTTTGGGCGGTGGGATATTGACGAATTAACTGATTGAGGGAGCTCAGATGGTCATGGATGGTGAAGCGCAGCGCCCGAGCGGCATTCGATGATTCATGGCGGATCATCTCCAGCGCCTCCATGTACAGAGCGATTGCCTCGTTGTAGCGAATCTTGTCCCGCCCCTGAATCCGTCCCTTTATCATTAGCACCAGTGCCTGTTGGTAGCGGCCTTCGGCATAAGTGTCCAGTAACCTGAGCATCTGCTCGTTGTTCGGCAGCCCTTTGGCTTTAGTGACTCCGGGTTCAAGTGTCAGGCGGGCGGAAAGTTGCAGTTTACGGAACATCTCCGTCTGACTCAGACCAAGCTCCATCGCCAGGGTGCTAAGCTGAGCAGCGGTTTCATCACCGGTCAGATGGTCAAAGTTGGCACTGATTTCCTGGTAGAAACGGGCAGGTTCTTCACGGGTTTTGACCTCATCCTGTATGACGTCAACGGCCTGGGATGGTAGGGAAAACACCAGAAAAACCAAGCTAAACAGGGAGGAGAGGGATTTCATTAACTTAATACCGGCCTGATCAGCAGGCTGTTGTTTTAGCTAGTGTTACTGAGAGGACGGTTTTGGTAAACTCAGGCAACTTTATGACAGGAATGATAACAGAAGGAATTGTAAGTGAAACCCGGTTTAACCGCGATTTGTGTGCTGGCAACAGTTACCGCCTTTCCGATACTCGCCGATGTCGAGTATCAAATCGATTTGACCTCTCCTGAACATCAGCTGGCGAAAGTTGAAATCCAATTTCCTGAAACGACAGGTGAGCTGGTAGTGAACTTACCTGTATGGCGTACCGGCAAATACCAGGTGTTGCCACTGGCCGATGGTGTGCGACTGTTTGATGCCCGTAATGATCAAGGGGAACCTCTGAACTGGGATCGCACCGCCAGCGGTGAGTGGCAAATCTATTTACCCGAGGCCAGCAGAGTGACAGTTAGTTACCAGATCCATGCCGACATGTTAGGTACCCGGGTGCGCCATATCGATGCAACCCATGCGTATCTGGATGCCAGCGGGGTATTCATGTACAGCCCCCAATACCGCGATGAGCCTTTGAGTGTGGAGCTGGATGTACCCCGTGGTTGGCGAAGTTACTCGGGGATGCCGGCCGGTGGCCGTCATGGATTTAAGGCGCCCAACTATGATGTGCTGGTGGACTCTCCGATTGAAACCGGCATTAATCACTTCCGGGAATTTTCCGCCGATGGCAAAGACTACGGGCTGGTGGTCTGGGGAGAGGGAAATTATGATCTGGAGCAGATGGAGCGGGATCTCAAGGCGCTCAGTGGCACGGCATCGACCATTTGGGATGACTATCCGTTCGAGCGTTATGTGTATATGGTGCATGCTACAGGTGGTGAGCGGGGAGCGACTGAACATCTGAACTCCACCATCATCCAGTTGCCGCGTTTTAACTTCCGTGAGCGGGAGGATTATCTGGGTTTTATCGCCACCGCATCCCATGAGTTTATCCATACCTGGAATGTCAAGGCTTATCGCCCCGAGGGACTGGTTCCTTATGACTACCAGAGCGAGAATATGACCAAGTTGCTGTGGCTGGTAGAAGGCTCGACCAGTTATTTCCAGTATCAGCTGTTGCTGCGAGCCGGGATTGCAACGCCCAGGGAGTTTTTCGCCGATTTGGCCAAACGGATTGAACGAAACATCAAAAATCCGGGCCGCGACCAACAGTCGGTTACTGAAGCCAGTGAAACCGCCTGGATTGGCGGTGGCGGGGATTATGCCATTAACCACGGTGTAAATATCTATTCGGAAGGCTATCTGACGTCAATGGCACTGGATTTTGCGCTCTTGAAAGATACCGGTCTGAAACATTCTTACCGTGACGTGCATCGGGTTTTATATCAGGACTTTAAGCTGCCCAAGGGGTTCAATGTCGATGATGTGAAAGGCATTCTGACGCAATTGACCGGCAGGAGTTATCAGCTCTGGTGGCAACAGCATATCGACTCGCCTCTGTCACTGGACTACAACAATCTGCTGGAGCAAACCGGCTTGGCGCTCAGCTATGGCGACAACGACAAGATAAAGCCTAACCTGGGAGTGAAACTCAAATCCGGTACACTAACGATGGAACATGTAAAGCGGGATGGTCCGGCCTGGCAGGCAGGGTTGCATGCAGGGGATGAGATTGTTGCCATCAATGATCTAAAGGTTACGCCGGTCGGGTTTGACAAACGGATCAGTGACTTTGACGTCGGGGATGAGATATCCGTGACATTGTTTGCCAATGATAAGCTCAAAACGGTTAAGGTTACCCTGGGCGAGGCGCCAATAGGTAAAGCTCAGATCCTTGGCATTGCCAATGCTAGCGAGCAGCAGAAGGCATTTCTTAAGGCATGGCTGGGAATAGACTGGCCGTTTGATGCCAAAGGCGACTTTCTGTAATAGCGGTGCGGCTCTGTGAGCCGCTTTTTTATGCCTGCTTTCAGCGGGCTGTCACATTCCTTTACATCAAAGGGCAAAAATCGGCTGAAGGTCCACAGATTCTTTGATAACGTGCTGCAACACATAACAATAGCATGCAGCACCAGTGGAAGGTGTATCAGCGGCCGTGCGTTGTGCTGAGCTTGCCAAACCCTGCGTGAGTGCATGTTCTGACAAACATTGGAAGTCACAGCATGATAAAACTCAAACTCTGCACCCTTGCATGTCTTATCACTATGGGCACCAGTGCCTATGCCGCCACAGATATGCAGCGTGGCTACTTCCGCGCTCCTGCGCTGCATGACAACACGCTGGTATTTACCGCCGAAGGCGATCTCTGGACGCAGCAGTTGGGTCAGCTGCAGGCGAGTCGGTTGACTAGTCTGCCGGCACTGGAGACCGGCGCAGCAATTTCTGCCGATGGCCAATGGGTTGCTTTTGAAGCCAATTATGATGGCACAACAGAAGCCTATGTGATCCCCATTAAAGGCGGTCAGGCCAAGCGCATCAGTTTTGAAAACAGCCGTGTCAAGGTTCAGGGCTGGACACCTGATGGGCAGGTGCTTTACGCCACCGACAATGCCAATGGCCCGTCGAGTTCCTGGGTACTTCGCAGTGTTCATCCCAACACTCTGGTAAGCCGCGATATTCCTCTGGCTGACGCCATTGAAGGGGTGGTTGATAGCCAGGGACAACAGGTTTTCTTCACCCGCTTCGGGCTGCAGGCTACGGGTGATAATGCCAGGGTATATCGTGGTGGTGCCATGGGCGAGCTGTGGCGTTTTAATCTGGGCAGCGATCAGGAAGCTGTGCGTCTGGTGCCAGAGCATCAGGGCTCACTGCGTCAGCCCATGTTGTGGCAGGATCGTCTGTATTTTATCTCCGATGCCAGTGGGGCCGGGAATATCTGGTCTATGGATCTTGATGGTCACAATCTGACTCAGCATACCCATCACACTGATTTTGCAGTGCGTGATGCCTACATGGACAAAGGGCGCGTCGTTTACCAGCTGGGGGCCGATGTGCACCTGCTGAACCTTGACGGTGATCGCGATGAAAAAGTGGCGCTGCAGTTAACCTCGGATTTTCCTTACCTGCGTGGCAACTGGGTAAATAATCCAATGGATTATATGACGGATGTGAGCTTCCCGGTCTCGGGCAGTAAGGCGGTGATCACTGCCCGCAGTAAGGTCGCTATTGCCGGCAATGATGGCTCCCGTCTGGTGGAAGTTGCCTCTGCAGATAACAGCCGTTTGCGCAGCGCCATTCTGGATAACGAGGGGAAATGGGTTTATGCCATTTCCGATGCCAGTAATGAGCAGGAGATCTGGCGTTTTGCGGCCGACGGTCGCAGTGACGCCAAACAACTGACCAAAGATGGCAGCAGTCTGCGCATGAGCCTGCATCTTTCCCCCGATGGTCATTATATCGCCCATGATGATTATCAGGGCAATGTCTGGCTGCTGGATCTGCAAAGCGGTCGCAACAAGCTGATTATTAAAGATGGAGAAGGTCTTGGACCATACAGCGATATCGTCTGGGGACCGGACAGCAGGGTACTGGCGCTGACTAAATCGCAGTTGGGGGCGCAGCGTCCACAGATAGTGTTGTACGGCGTGGACAGCGGCAAGAGTCATTTTTTAACATCAGATAAATACGAGTCTTATTCCCCGGCTTTCAGCCCTGATGGTAATTGGTTGTATTTCCTGTCAAATCGTTATTTCAAGGCCACGCCTTCCTCCCCTTGGGGGGATCGAAATATGGGACCCGTATTTGACCGACGCACCCAGGTGTATGCCGTGGCGCTGAGCGAAAATGCGACCTTCCCATTCCAGGCTGTAACCGAGTTGACGCCCGAGATTGAACTGAATGAACCGCAGGATGAGACAGTGAATATCACCTGGCAGGGGCTGAGCGAACGTCTGTGGCAGGTGCCGCTGGTGCCGGGCAATTACAGCTCTCTGTCAGTAACCGATGACAAGTTGTATCTGCTGGATGAGCAGGACGATAAACGAACGCTCAAAGTCGTTGCTATTGAGCCGGGTAAAGCGCAGGCCAAGGTTTACGCAGAAGATATTGGGGCCTACCGCTTGTCGGCCGATGGCAGTAAATTGCTGCTTGGCAAGCAATCCAAGCCGTCTGAGTTATTGATCCTTGATGCCGGCGATACATTGCCGTCTGATTTGTCCGGCGCCAGGGTCAATACCGCGCAATGGCAACTGCTGGTTGAGCCTGAGCAGGAATATCAGCAGATGTTTGAAGATGCCTGGTTGATGCACCGTGAGCAGTTCTTCGATAAGTCAATGCGTGGCCTCGATTGGCAGGCGCTCAGGCAAAAGTACCAAATGCTGGTGGACAGAGTCACAGATCGCCATGAGCTGAATGATGTGTTTGCGCAGATGATGGGCGAGCTAAATGCTCTGCACAGTCGGGTCAGGGGCGGCGACGGGCCGGTGGAGCCGGATTTACCTAAGGCAGCCAGCTTGGGTGCGCGCTTCCAGCAAACTGCAGATGGTGTGAAGATAAGCCAGATTTATCAGTATGATGCTGAACTGCCCGGTGAGGCTGCCCCATTGGCTCGGCCGGGTGTGGATGCCGCAGAGGGGGATGTGCTGCGGGCCATCAATGGCAAGCCTGTGCAAACAGTAGCCGATGTCAGCCGCTTGCTGCGCAACCAACGCGATGTTCAGGTATTGTTGGAGCTGATCCGCAAGGGCAGGACCATTAAAACCGTTGCCGAGCCAGTCGATCCAGCGAAAGACAGCCAGTTGCGTTATCTTGACTGGGTGGCACAGAACCGGCAAAAGGTCGCACAGGCCAGTGATGACCAGTTTGGTTATCTTCACCTTTATGCCATGGGCAGCAATGATATCGCCAACTTTGCCCGCGAGTTTTACACCAACTATGACAAAGTCGGACTTATTGTTGATGTACGTCGTAACCGTGGCGGTAATATCGACAGCTGGGTCATTGAGAAATTACTGCGCCGTGCCTGGGCATTCTGGGCGCCAACCAGAGGTACTCCAAGCACTAATATGCAGCAGGCATTCCGGGGACACCTGGTGGTGTTGACCGATCAGCTAACTTATTCGGACGGTGAAACCTTCTCTGCGGGCATTAAGGCGCTGCAGTTGGCTCCTTTGGTGGGTAAGCAAACCGCCGGTGCCGGTGTCTGGTTGTCAGGTCGTAACTCATTGACCGATAAAGGCATAGCGCGGGTTGCTGAATACCCTCAATACGCTATGGATGGTCGTTGGGTGCTGGAAGGCCGGGGCGTCAGCCCAGATATTGAGGTAGACAATTTGCCCCATGCTTCCTTTATGGGTAGTGATGCCCAATTGCAGCGGGCGATTGAGGTGCTGAAACAGGCGCAGTCGCAGCAACCTGTCCCAGCCCTGTCACCCAAGCCCATTTCAGATCAGATGGCGGATGACATTACCCTCTGAGCCCCGGCATTTCTTGCTAAGGCCAGCAGCATTTGCTGGTCTTTTTCTTTCTGCTGACGCAAACCCGGTGAAGTAAATGCCAGTTTATGACGTAAAGCTGTAGATGCAAAACATTACCAGTGCAGTAACACTGAAATCTGTAACCTGCTGAGGGTGATGGCTGAGGATCTCGGCGCTGCCGGACGGGATGAACTGCATGGTTATGCTCTGGTTCAGGGCAAGGGGACGGTAGATTACATTACCGCCAGTGGATGTGTCGTTGGCGGTAGGGGAAAACTAGGTAATGGCAAAACCTGTGTACGCTGATCGAATCAAGAAAACCGGCCTGATAGCCGGTTTTCTATATCTCTCAGTCAATTATCAAAGGTAGGAGGTTTTTGCCTGCATATCATGCAGTTAATAATGAACTATTGAATCGCAGGACCCAGTCCGTAGGACCAGAGCATAACGCTGGTCCCCATTAACGCAACCAGCAGCACCAAACCGCAGGTGACCACGGAACTGGCATAGATAAATCCCTTTTCTTCCGGCATACGCATCAGGATCGGGACGCCTGTGTACAGCAAGTATACTGAGTAGCTCAATCCCAGCAAACCAACCAGCATGATGAACCAAAGCTCGGGATAGAGAGCCGAAAATCCCACCATAAACAGCGGCGTCGCTGTGTAGACAGCCAGCTCCAGGGCCTGGGTGTAGCTAGGTTTTACATCGAAAGTATTGGCCATCCAGTACACCAGATAAGCCAGTCCAAACACGCCGGCAATCAGACCAAAATAGATGCCCACGGACATAAACAGAGCACTTTGCTGTGTCAGAAACAGCGGCTCTCCTACGCCTGGGTTCCAGCCTATTTGGGTATTGGCAATGTACGCACAGATCGCAGGGATCAGCGAGATCAGCAAAATATGGCTTAAGCTGCTGCCGGCTTTTTCGTGATTGCGCTCAATTGCCAGCCATTCCTGTTTGGGATGTGTATACAGCCCTATCAAGTGATTCAATATCATTGTAACTATCCTCGTTTAGCTGAAGCCAGGTGCTCGCCAAACATCAGACGAACTGATACTGTACCCCTTCATTTAATAACTAATTTTTAACATTGGTCAAGTGGTTGATAAATAAGCAGCGGGCTTTAATACGTATGAACGAATGGATGCATCAACTTGTTTACAAAGGAAGACGGTGGGACCATCAATTCATCGTCAACATATACAGGAAATACCTATGTATCAGTCGCTGTTGGCGCCGGTCATCGACTTCTTGGGCTGTCAGACTTCCCAAGCTTGGATCCGGCTAGCCTGTCAACAGGAAAACTTGTCGTTAATTCTGATAGACCATTGTAATTGTGAGCTCAAAGCTGCCCAGAATGCGCTGTTTATGGTGAGAAAGTATGGGGTGGACGAGAAAAGTGGTGAGCAGTTGCTGGCGTGGGCGAGACCCTATGAAGAGTTTGTTTATCATAATGACAGAGATATACACGCATTTCTGGCCCGGGATTTCTCCAAGAGTGGCCTTAAAGGGCCAATACAGGTCAAACCCGGTGTCAGTTGGGGTGATGAACTGATCAATAAAATGCTGCGATTAGTAAGGGAGGAATTTCATCACTTTGAACAGGTGCTGGAGATCATGCAGGCAAGGGGCATCAAATATCAGAATCTGCGGGCTGGCCGGTACGCCAGGGATCTGATGCGCCACGTCCGCACTTATGAGCCCCTAACGCTGATTGACCGCCTCATAGTTGGTGCTTTTATTGAGGCGCGATCCTGTGAACGATTCGCAGCACTTGCGCCTTATATGGATGTTGAACTGGAAAAGTTTTACGTCTCGTTATTGCGCTCAGAAGCCAGGCATTATCAGGATTATCTGGCGCTTGCTCAGCAGGTTGCAGATGAGCCGATAGATGCGAGGGTGGCCTATTGGCGGGAATTGGAAGTCAGATTAATCTGTGAACATGATACTGAATTTCGCTTTCACAGCGGTACGCCGGCGGAGGCTCTGTCACCAGTGTCATAGTGCGGTAGCAGTAAGTGTCAGGGCCGCTTTCCAGGCCCTGATGTTTCAACATCACAACGGCAGTGTGCTCAACTCACTGCCCTGGGGAGTAATGGTCAATACACTGCCCTGATGGTACCAGTCGCCCACCACCATTCGGGTTTGCTCGTTATTCAGCTTGTGGATTGCGGGCCTGTGGGTGTGGCCGTGGATCATTTGGATTGCCCCTGACGTCTTCATCAGGTCAGCGACGGCGGAAGATTCCACATCCATAATCTCTTCGCTTTTGCTTTGATTATCCCGTTTGCTTTTGCCGCGAAGATCCGCCGCAATTTGCAGACGCTTTCGTTTAGGCAGCTTGGAGTATATCCAGCGAAACAGGGGGACTGTGCGAAATCGTCGGAAGCGCTGATAAGCTTCATCCAGGGTACACAGGCTGTCACCATGAAGAAGCACTGTTTGTTGACCATAGAGTGACGTCAGAAACACTTCCGGCAGAAGTTGCATGCCGGCTTGTTTGGCGAATTGCTTACCCAGCATGAAATCCCTGTTGCCGTGAATGAAGTACACAGGCAAACGACAGGATACCGCTTTGATGTGCTTGGCTAGCTCTGTGGCAAAAGGCTCGGCAATGTCATCGCCAACCCACACTTCAAATAGATCTCCGAGGATGTAAAGTGCCTGGGTATCATCAGGCAGATTGTCCAGAAAGCGGCAAAAAGCGGTGGTGATATCCGGTCGATCGGCACTCAGGTGCAGATCGCCGATAATAAGAGTGCGCATCCGGGAGGATTATTCCTCTACCGTCACGCTTTGGATGACGACATTGTCAACCGGTACATCCTGGTGCATGCCGTGGTTACGGGTATTGACGTCTTTAATGGCATCGACTACATCCATACCTTCCACCACTTCGCCGAAAACACAGTAACCCCAACCCTGCATGGACTCATTTTTGAAATCCAGGAAAGTATTGTCGTTCACGTTGATGAAGAATTGACAGGTAGCCGAGTGCGGATCAGATGTGCGGGCCATGGCAATGGTACCTGCTTTGTTGGACAGGCCGTTATTGGCTTCGTTTTTGATTGTGTCACGGGTAGGTTTCTGCTGCATGTTTTCAGTAAAACCGCCGCCCTGAATCATAAATCCGTCGATAACACGGTGAAAAATGGTGCCATCGAAAAACCCGTCTTTGGCGTACTGAACGAAGTTTTCAACGGTGGTCGGGGCCTTGTCTGCGAACATCTGCAGTTTGATGTCGCCGTGATTGGTGTGCAAAGTAATCATATTTCGATACTCAATTGCTTCTGAAAGTTGTAGCGGATTCTAACTTATCAGTCTCAACGCGAAAAGTGTGTTTTTGCGTTGCTGCAATTGCAAAGATATCTGATGCAAGGGCGTTTAGCGGCATGGTAGACTGACACCTCGTTTTATCCTGAGCAGAAATGGTTAAAGAGATATCTATGTTGAAGATTTACAACAGCATCAGTCGTCAGAAAGAGGAATTCAAACCAATACATCCGGGTCAAGTCGGAATGTATGTGTGTGGTGTGACGATTTACGACCTGTGTCATATTGGCCATGGCCGTACTTTTGTTTCTTTCGACATGATAGTGCGTTATCTCAGATACTTGGGTTATGAAGTCAATTTCCAGCGTAATATCACTGACGTGGATGACAAAATCATCAAGCGTGCCAATGAAAACGGCGAAACCTGTGAGTCGTTGACTGAGCGTTTAATCGGTGAAATGCACGCTGACTTTGATGCCCTGAACATGCTGCGCCCTGATTTTGAGCCCCGTGCTACGCTGCATATCCCAGAGATCATTGAGATGGTGGAACTGTTGATTGCCCGTGGTCATGCCTATTTAGCGGACAACGGTGACGTGCTGTTCAGTGTGCCATCTTTCCCTGACTATGGCCGTCTGTCAGGTCAGGACCTGGAGCAGTTGCAGGCGGGAGCCCGTGTAGAAGTAGACGAGCACAAACATAATCCGATGGATTTTGTGCTGTGGAAAATGTCCAAGCCGGGTGAGCCTACCTGGGAATCGCCATGGGGGCCAGGACGTCCTGGCTGGCACATTGAATGTTCTGCAATGAACAGCAAGCAGTTGGGAATGCACTTTGATATTCATGGCGGCGGCTCTGATCTGCAGTTCCCGCACCATGAAAACGAAATCGCCCAGTCCTGCTGTGCCCATGACACGCCTTATGTGAACTACTGGATGCACACAGGTATGGTGATGGTGGATAAGGAAAAGATGTCCAAGTCCTTGGGCAACTTCTTCACCGTTCGTGATGTATTGGCGCATTATGACGCGCAGACGGTGCGTTATTTCTTGCTGTCAGGTCACTATCGCAGCCAGCTGAACTACTCTGAAGACAACCTCAAGCAGGCTCGCGCATCACTGGAGCGTATGTACACTGCGCTAAAGGGACTGGATTTGACGGTAGCAGCAGCCGGTGCTGAGCAATATGTGGCCCGCTTTAAAGACGCTATGAATGATGACTTTAACACTCCGGAAGCTTACTCAGTACTGTTTGATATGGTGCGTGAGATTAACCGTTTGAAGGACGAAGATCTGGCGGCGGCGTCTGCTCTGGGTGTTGCAATGAAGCAATTGGCCGATGTGCTGGGGATTATGAGTCTGGATGTCGACACCTTCTTCAAAGGTGAGGGTAGCGATGACGAAGTGGCTGAAATTGAAGCCCTGATCGTTGAGCGTAATCGTGCCCGCGCCGAGAAAGATTGGCCTGCTGCTGATGCAGCCCGTGATCGCCTGAATGCGCTGAATGTCGTACTCGAAGATGGCCTGGCCGGTACCACCTGGCGCAAAAAGTAAGTCAACCAGTCAACGCTGACAAGTGAAATGCCGGTACTGGATACAGCGACCGGCATTTTTTTACACTGACTTATCTGTGGATTTCTCTTAAAAATGTCGGCTATTGCCGACTTGACTGGATTTGGAAACCGATATTACCTGTGATCGTGGAAACGCTCTGCAGCATACAGGGTATTTTCCAGCAGGCTGGCAATGGTCATTGGGCCTACGCCACCGGGAACCGGCGTGATAAAGGCAGCGCGCTGTGCCGCCTGGTCAAACTGGACATCACCGACCAACTTGCCGGTTTCCAGTCGGTTGATACCCACATCAATCACGACTGCGCCAGGCTTAATCCAGTCGCCTGGAATAAACCCAGGCTTGCCGACGGCGACAACCAGCAAATCGGCACTGCGTACTTTAGCTTCCAAATCTTTGGTGAAACGGTGACAGACAGTGGTGGTACATCCAGCCAGCAGCAATTCCAGTGACATCGGGCGCCCCACTATGTTGGACGCGCCAACAATGACGGCATCAATTCCGCAGGTGTCAATGCCGGTAGCACGGATCAGCGTCATAATCCCCTTTGGAGTACAGGGGCGCAGAACCGGAATTCGTTGACACAGACGGCCGACATTGTAGGGATGAAAGCCATCCACGTCTTTATCGGGTGTAATACGTTCCAACACTTTGGCGGCATTAATATGTTCGGGTAGCGGCAGCTGAACCAGAATACCGTTAATGGTTTCATCCTGATTGCATTCATCGATCAGTGCCAGTAACTCTTTCTCACTGGTGTTTGTGGGCAAATCATAGGATTTGGAAACAAAACTCACTTCCTCGCACGCTTTGCGCTTATTGCCGACATAAACCTGAGAAGCAGGATCCTGACCCACCAGAATAACCGCCAATCCGGGAGCTCGCATTCCGGCTGCCTTGCGATCGGCGACTTTAGTGGCGACCTGATTACGGATGGCTTGGGCAATAGTTTTGCCGTCAATTAACTTGGCTGTCATGGTATTATCTATCCTTAACTGCGGGCGCTGAATTGCGCAGTATTCTATCAGTGGGACAATTCAGTGTCATTGCCACAACCATTAAGCTGGTCGAAAGCTGTGTTTGCGAATCCGGCAATCAACTGTGGGCAGCCTGAAAATGCTCTGGATTGCTGTAATTATCGGCATGTAATTCACAGGCTTAAAAAAAACATTGACGCCCGCGGAGCCTAGCAGATACTATGCGCACCGTTACCGGTATCCAGCCCGATTAAGGTGGTTAACAGAACACTCGGGGTTTAGCTTACGCATCCCGGCTCGTACAAGAGAGTGGAGCTGAGGGTGACCCTCTGATTCAAATGGCCAGGCAATAATAAACAATATAAATCGGTGATTAGCGCAGTCCGGTAGCGCATCTGCTTTGGGAGCAGAGGGTCAGAGGTTCGAATCCTCTATCACCGACCAGTTTTCAAAAGCAAAGCAAAAGCAAGTGCTTTGTTGTCGGACAGGATACAGAAGCAATTCTGCCGATCATGCGCCCGTAGCTCAGTTGGATAGAGCATCCGCCTTCTAAGCGGATGGTCGCAGGTTCGAATCCTGCCGGGCGTACCATATCAGTGGTGGCTATAGCTCAGTTGGTAGAGCCCTGGATTGTGATTCCAGTTGTCGTGGGTTCGAGTCCCATTAGCCACCCCACTTCTTTGAAAAAGACATAAAAAAAGCGACCTGAGGTCGCTTTTTTTTATGTCTTGTAAACACCTATTGCCCCTCGACTCTGAAAAAATCGCTGGCTATAATACCGCGTCTTGATGATTAATCAGTATGAGCGACAGGTGCCGGAACTCAGTTCTAATACCAATCCACATAGATGATTGATCTCCTCAGAGCGGTGTCCACGATTCGAGTGCAAGCCAAATTGGTCATGGCATCGTGGTGCAACGGTGAGGCAGTTTGGCGCAGGAATCGTGAAGCAGACACGCTCCCGGAGGACGAGTTGAAAGTCGCGTATAACGCGTTACCCAGCTTTGATTTATTCCAATAGACCTTCAGCAGGGGCGTCTTGTCTACGCAGCTTTTCATTCTCGCTGAGTGAGCAATTCTATGCTGATTGGTAATGTGCATTAGAGCGATAATTTTAGATCAAGAAACGAATACCTAAATAGTTGAGTCATTCGGCTATTCCAAAGGACGTTAGATATATTTCGAGGTAAAACAATGCAAGTTTCTGTTGAAACAACTCAAGGCTTGGAGCGTCGCCTGACTATCTCCGTACCAGCTGAGCAAATTGAAAAGCTGGTTGCAGAAAGCCTGAAGCAAGAAGCCAAGCGTGCTCGTATGCCAGGTTTCCGTCCAGGCAAAGTACCTGCAAGTGTAATTGCCAAGCGCTATGGTGCTGCAATCCGTCAGGATGTAACCGGTCAGGTTATGCAGCGTAACTTTATCGAAGCTATTATCGCTGAGAAGCTCAACCCTGCGGGGGCACCAACCTTTATTCCTGGTGAAACCAAAGACAACGCATTTGAGTTTGTGGCAACTTTTGAAGTTTATCCAGAAGTAGAACTGAAAGATCTGGATGCTATCGAAGTTGAAAAGCCCGTTGTCACTGTGGCTGACGCCGACGTAGACAGCATGATTGACACCCTGCGCAAGCAGCACGCTCAGTATGAAACTGTTGCGCGTGAAGCGGCAGAAGGTGACAAAGTAAAAATCAACTTTGTTGGCTCTGTAGATGGTGAAGAGTTTGAAGGTGGTAAGGCTGAAGATTTTGAACTGCAACTGGGCAGCGGCCGCATGATCCCTGGATTTGAAGAAGGCATCATGGGTCACAAAGTCGGCGAAGAATTCGATATCGACGTAACCTTCCCTGAAGAGTACCACGCTGAAAACCTGAAAGGTAAAGCAGCCAGGTTTACTATCACTCTGACTGACGTTCTGGGCGCTAACCTGCCAGAAGTGAACGACGATTTTGCCAAACAATTTGGTATTGCTGAAGAAGGCGTTGAAGGTCTGAAGGTTGAAATCCGTAAGAACATGGAGCGCGAACTGGCGCAGGCTCTTAAAGCCAACATCAAAGAGCAGGTGATAGCTGGTCTGCTGGCCAACAACGAAATCGACTTGCCAAAAGCGCTGATCGATGGCGAAATCAATGTACTGCGTCAGCAGGCAATGCAGCGTTTCGACGGTCAGGGTGCTAATATGCCTGAACTGCCAGCTGAGCTGTTCTCTGAGCAAGCTGAGCGTCGCGTTAAAGTCGGTCTATTGTTGGGTGAAGTTATCAAGTCAAATGAGCTGAAGGCTGACGACGAGCGCGTAAACGCTCTGATCGAGTCTATGGCTTCTGCCTACGAAGATCCAGCTGAAGTTGTAGCCTACTACAACGGCAACCAGGAGCTGATGCAGAACATGCGCAATGTAGCGCTGGAAGAGCAAGCTGTTGAAGCTCTGCTGAAATCTGCAAAAGTGACTGATAAAGAAGTTGCTTTTGAAGAATTTATGAACAAAGCTACCGGTCGCGTATAAACGAAACTTGACTTGTTTGGGCTCAGGCCATTTATAATGGTTCGTATGGTTTTTCTCATGCGAACCATTTTCGTTTTTAGGGAAGGAAGAATGCAAAAAGCGCCGGAATCTGTACTTAACGCACTTGTACCTATGGTTGTTGAACAAACTGCCAGGGGCGAGCGCTCCTATGATATCTATTCCCGTCTGCTCAAAGAGCGGGTGATATTTCTGGTTGGTCAGGTTGAAGAGCATATGGCCAATCTTATTGTGGCGCAGCTGCTGTTTCTGGAGTCAGAGAGTCCAGACAAGGATATCTATCTGTACATCAACTCGCCCGGCGGCAGTGTGACTGCCGGTATGGCGATTTATGACACTATGCAGTATATCAAGCCGCATGTCAGTACAGTGTGTATTGGTCAGGCCGCCAGTATGGGAGCATTTTTGCTCGCAGGCGGAGAGAAAGGTAAACGTCACTGTTTGCCGAACTCGCGTGTGATGATCCATCAACCGTTGGGTGGATTCCAGGGCCAGGCATCTGATATTGCCATTCACGCTCAGGAAATCCTTGGCATTAAACAGAAACTCAACCAGATGCTGGCGGATCATACCGGTCAGCCACTGGAAGTGATCGAACGCGATACTGACCGTGATAATTTCATGAGCGCCCAACAGTCAGTGGAATACGGTCTGGTTGATTCTGTTCTCACCAAGCGCAGCTGAATTTCGTTGTCGGTTGAGCTATGCTGATGACATAGAGATGACCGACACAGATTGGCAGTAACACAGGCTGTATAAGAGGTAGTAGAATGGGTGACAACAAAAGTAACGGCGATGGCGGAAAGCTGCTGTATTGCTCTTTTTGTGGCAAAAGTCAGCACGAAGTGCGTAAGCTGATCGCCGGGCCTTCTGTTTACGTTTGCGACGAGTGCGTTGAACTTTGCAACGACATCATTCGCGAAGAAATCAGAGAGATCTCACCTAAGCGGGATCATGACAAGCTGCCAACACCCAAGGAGTTGTGCGCGCATCTTGACGATTATGTTATCGGTCAGGAGCAGGCGAAGAAGGTGTTGTCTGTAGCGGTATACAACCACTACAAGCGCTTGAAAAATACATCGCCGAAAGACGATGTAGAACTTGGAAAGAGTAACATTTTGCTGATTGGCCCAACTGGCAGTGGTAAAACGCTGCTGGCAGAAACCTTGGCCAGAAGTCTGAACGTACCTTTCACTATGGCGGATGCCACCACCCTGACCGAAGCCGGTTATGTGGGGGAAGACGTAGAAAATATCATCCAGAAGCTGCTGCAGAAGTGCGACTATGATGTTGAAAAAGCACAGCGTGGTATTGTCTACATTGACGAAATCGACAAGATTAGTCGCAAGTCAGACAACCCTTCTATTACCCGGGACGTATCCGGAGAAGGGGTTCAGCAAGCACTGTTGAAGCTGATAGAAGGCACTATTGCTGCAGTTCCTCCACAGGGCGGACGTAAACATCCACAGCAGGAATTTTTGCAGGTTGATACCTCCAAGATCCTGTTTATCTGTGGCGGTGCATTTGCCGGTCTGGAGAAAGTGATTGAGCAGCGCTGTGAGTTAAGTTCTGGCATAGGTTTCGGTGCTCAGGTGAAAGGCGAAAGTGACAAAAAGTCTGTCTCTGAAACCCTGTTGCAGGTCGAACCCTCAGATTTGGTTAAGTATGGTCTGATCCCCGAGTTCATCGGTCGTCTGCCGGTAGTGGCAACACTGCAGGAACTGGATGAAGATGCGCTGGTACAGATCCTGTCTCAACCTAAAAATGCATTGACCAAACAGTATGCGGCGCTGCTGGACATGGAAGGGGTGGAACTTGAGTTCCGGGAGGATGCGCTCAAAGCCATCGCCCAGAAAGCCATGTCCCGTAAAACCGGTGCCCGCGGTTTGCGCTCAATTGTTGAAGGCATTCTGCTGGATACCATGTATGACCTACCCTCCACTGAAGGTGTGGCTAAAGTGGTGGTTGACGAATCTGTGGTTAAAGGTGAGTCCAGCCCACTGCTTATGTACGAACACAATGAAAGCCAGGTTGCTGGCGAGCAATAATTAGTCTTTTGTGATCATGGTGTTAAAAAGGAGCTCAAGGAGCTCCTTTTTTTTTATTCTGGCATTGAAACAGTGCAATTTGTCCCAATATACTGGTTATAACTAACTCAGTTGAGACGGAATCATACTATGACTTCAGAGCGTGATACGCATATAGAACTCCCCGTCCTGCCACTGCGCGATGTAGTGGTTTACCCACATATGATTATTCCGTTATTTGTTGGAAGGGAAAAGTCCATTCGTTGTCTTGAATCCGCCATGGCTCAGGATAAGCAGATTATTCTGGTGGCCCAGCGTGATGCCGAACTGGATGAACCAGGTACTGAAGATATTTTTGACGTAGGTACTGTGGCCTCCATACTGCAGTTGCTGAAATTACCTGATGGCACGATCAAAGTGCTGGTTGAAGGTGGTCGTCGCGCCCGTATCAAGCGTTATGTCAAAGAGGATGAGTTCTTTGTTGCTCAGGCCGAGCTACTCTCCGCTGAAGCGATGAATGACAAAGAGGAAGAGGTACTGGTTCGCAGTGCTATTGGTCAGTTTGAGGGATATATCAAACTGAACAAGAAGATCCCACCTGAAGTACTGACTTCATTGACCGGCATTGACGAGGCTGCCCGATTGGCTGATACCATGGCGGCTCACATGCCACTGAAACTGGCTGACAAACAGTCGGTGCTAGAAATGGTGAATGTTGCAGAGCGGCTTGAGTATCTGATGGCCATGATGGAAGCGGAAGTTGACCTGTTGCAGGTTGAAAAACGTATCCGTACCCGGGTCAAAAAGCAGATGGAGAAAAGCCAGCGCGAGTACTATCTCAACGAGCAAATGAAAGCCATCCAAAAAGAGCTTGGTGATTTGGATGAAGGTCATGATGAATTCGAGGGGCTTGGCAAGAAAATTGAGGCGGCTGATATGCCCGCCAACGCCAAAGAGAAAGCACTGGCTGAGCTTAACAAACTCAAAATGATGTCACCTATGTCAGCGGAAGCGACGGTAGTGCGCAGCTATGTGGATTGGATGACGTCAGTTCCCTGGAAGAAGCGCTCCAAAATCAAGCGTGATTTGGGCAAGGCCCAGGAGACGCTGGATCTGGATCATTATGGTCTGGAAAAGGTCAAAGAGCGCATCCTGGAATATCTGGCAGTGCAGACCCGGGTGAAGCAACTTAAAGGACCGATTTTGTGCTTGGTGGGACCTCCGGGTGTGGGTAAAACCTCACTGGGGCAATCCATTGCCAAAGCGACTGGTCGTCAGTATGTGCGGGTCGCGTTGGGCGGTGTGCGAGATGAGGCGGAAATCCGTGGTCATCGTCGTACCTATATCGGCTCAATGCCAGGTAAGATCATTCAGAAGATGGCTAAAGTCGGGGTGAAAAACCCGCTGTTCCTGTTGGACGAAATCGACAAGATGAGCAGCGATATGCGTGGTGACCCAGCATCGGCATTGCTTGAGGTACTGGATCCTGAGCAGAACGCAACCTTCAACGATCACTATCTGGAAGTGGATTACGACCTGTCTGATGTGATGTTTGTGGCAACCTCCAACTCCATGAATATCCCGGGACCATTGCTGGATCGGATGGAAGTGATCCGTCTGTCGGGATATACAGAAGATGAGAAGTTGAACATTGCCAAGCAGCATTTGCTGCCAAAACAGATTGGGCGTAATGGCCTTAAGGCCAGTGAACTCAACGTTGATGATGGTGCTATTCTGGGCATAATCCGCTACTACACCCGTGAAGCCGGTGTACGTTCACTGGAACGTGAACTGTCCAAGGTGTGTCGTAAGGTGGTGAAACAGATTTTGCTGGATAAATCGATCAAGCAGGTGCATGTCACTCAGGAAAACCTGAAATCCTTCCTGGGCGTTCAACGCTTTGACTTCGGTAAGGCGGAGAGCCGTAACCAGATTGGTCAGGTGACCGGCCTAGCTTGGACTCAGGTCGGTGGTGATTTGCTGACTATTGAAGCCACATCGGTTCCGGGCAAAGGCAAACTGACTTATACTGGCTCGCTGGGTGATGTGATGCAGGAGTCCATTCAGGCAGCGATGACAGTGGTTCGCGCCCGTGCTGAACAGCTGGGAATTAACCCTGACTTCTACGAGAAGCGGGACATCCACATTCACGTGCCGGAAGGTGCGACACCGAAAGATGGTCCATCAGCCGGTTGTGCCATGTGCACTGCTCTGGTGTCGACGTTGACGGGTAATCCGGTCAAGGCAGATGTGGCTATGACAGGTGAAATCACCCTGCGTGGTGAAGTGTTGCCCATCGGCGGCCTGAAAGAAAAGCTGATGGCGGCGCATCGCGGCGGAATCAAGCAGGTGCTTATCCCCAAAGAGAATGAGCGTGATTTGGAAGAAATTCCGGAAAATGTTATCGCTGACCTGAAAATTCACCCGGTAAAATGGGTGGATGAAGTCCTGAAACTGGCGCTGGAACGACCTGTAGGGGGGTTTGAAGTGGTCAAAAACTTGGGATAACGCAAAAAATTGCCTTATCTCACTAAAAAATTTAAAAAAAGGGCTTAACAAAGGGCAAAGCTGTGGTAGCCTAGATTTGTGGCGGCCAGCCCTCTCAAACCCTTGAGGGGGCTGGCTTCTGGCTTAATTCTTTATGGTTTTGGTACAGGGCTTGAACTTTATATTCAAGCTTGCTATAAAAGCCTCCGCAGACCGCTCTAGAGAAGGATTTGGTAGCGGCGCAAAATTACATTCAAGGGGATGACATGAACAAATCTGAACTAATCGAGAAAATCGCTACCGGTGCTGACATTTCCAAAGCTGCTGCTGGTCGTGCACTGGACTCTTTCATCGCTGCAGTGACCGAAGGTCTGAAGGATGGCGAGAAAATTTCTCTTGTTGGTTTTGGTACTTTTGAAGTTCGTCAGCGTGCAGAGCGCACTGGTCGCAACCCACAAACTGGTAAAGAAATCAAGATTGCAGCTGCTAACATTCCAGCATTCAAAGCTGGTAAAGCGCTGAAAGACGCCGTTAACTAATAACGGTCAGCACCTGAGGCTGCCGTATGATTAAGCACTGCACAGCAGTGCTTTTTACGAATTGAGGGGTGATGATTTTGATGAAGGTCATTACCCGGTATGAGTGCTTTAAACAAGACGCGAATACCCAGGTTTTTAAGGCGCTGTCACCCAAGTGAAGCGCCTTTTTGATTTTTTTAATCGCAACGAGCGAGAAATCTGATGTTAGAGAAGATCCGCGAAGGTTCGCAGGGTGTGATTGCCAAGAGCATCCTCATCCTGGTGATATTGTCTTTTGCATTTGCCGGTGTCAGCAGTTATCTGGGGTCATCCCGTGAAGTACCTGCTGCGACAGTAAATGGGCAGGTGATCAGCAACGCCGAGCTTGAGCAGGCGTACCAGAATGAGCGGTCGCGCATGGAGCAGCAGTTGGGCGATATGTTCAGCGCCTTGTCCAGCGACCAAAACTATCTGGCCAATCTGAAGAAATCCGTGCTGGATAAACTGGTTGCCCAAGTGTTGATTGAACAGGCTGCCAATGAACTGGGTCTGCGTGTCTCAGACGAACAAGTCAAGCAAGCGATTATGTCTGAGTCTGCCTTTCAGACCGATGGTAAATTTGATAACAGCCGTTATATCTCACTGCTGGCCCAGTTGGGTTATCAACCTGCGGCATTCAGCGAAATGATGCGTCAGGATCTGACTTCCAATCAGCTCGTTGCGACTTTGGTTAACAGTGAGTTTGTACTGGCAGGTGAAGCCAAGCAATTGGCTGAGTTGCAGGGGCAGACCCGTGATATTCAGTACAAAATCGTAGATGCTAAACCATACACCAAAGATGTCAGCGTTACTGAATCTCAGGCTAAAGCATACTATGATGGCAATCAGGCTGAGTTTGTCAGCCCTGAGATGATCAGTCTGGATTATGTTGATCTGAGCGTGGCTGATTTGGCCAAGCATATCAAGGTGACAGATGCCGAAGCTGAAGCCTATTACAATGAACACAGATCTGCTTATCAGACTCCGGAAAAGCGTTTGGCTGCCCATATTCTGATCAACACAGGTGATGATGGGGCAGATAAAGCCAAAGCTGAAGCTTTGCATAAGGAGCTGGAAAATGGCGCCGATTTTGCCATGTTGGCCAAAGAGAACTCCAATGATCAGTTCAGTGCTGACAAAGGCGGTCAACTCGATTGGTACGAAAAAGGAGTAATGCAGCCAGAGTTTGATAAAGCTCTGTTTGCGATCCCCAAAAAGGGGGGAATTTCACCTGTCGTTAAGTCTGACTTTGGTTATCACATTATCAAACTTAAGGATATTGAACCTGGCCAGACAGCTGCTTTTGCCGATGTGAAACAGCAGGTTATCAATCAGCTGAAGACTGACAAAGCCACTGACGAGTTTTATCAGCTCGAGCAGAAACTCAAAGACGTAAGCTACGAGGTACCTGATACGCTGGCCGATGCAGCAAAAGAAGTGGGCGCCAAGGTGAGGACTACGGCTATGTTCCCGCGCAACAATCCTCCCGCTGCGCTGGCCAATGCTGCAGTTATTCAGGCTGCATTCTCCGATCCTGTGCTGCTTAACGGTGAGAATTCTGATGTTATTGAATTGGCTCCTAACCACGCAATTGTGGTGCGGGTGAATAAACATAAGAATGCAGGTGTGGTGCCTTTTGCTGATGTTAAGGCAGACATTGAAGCCCGTCTGGTGCAAGAGCAGACAAATGAATTGGCTCGCAACGCCGCCCAGGGGTTGATGAATCAGATTAAGGCCGGTGATAAGGTCGCACTGAATTCCCGCAATGGCTTGGGACGCTTCACTGAGGATCTAAACCCAGCTATTGTGAACAAGGCGTTCCGAATGGCTGAACCTGCGGATAAGCCATCTGTTGACACTGTAGCGTTGCCTCAGGGATATGCTGTCGTCGTGCTGGATAAAGTGAATACGGCTCAGGGCATCAATGACACTGTTCTTGCAACCATCTCGCAACGCTTGGGAACTGAGTACGCGAACGCTGAATATCTAGCATTGGTTGCGGATTTGAAGTCCAAGGCGAAGATTGAATATCCAGTTCAGGAAACTCAGGTTACTGCTGAGCAGTAAGAACTGGATTAATGAGAGCTGAATTAAATACGGCTCTGCAGTAAAAAACGCTGGCGATAGGCCAGCGTTTTGTTTTCCTGAGTTACTGTAATAAAAAACGCGGCTTAAGCCGCGTTTTATGCATATAGGAGTGGTTATTCCACCCCAACCATTACGCTGTTGGCCTTGATGATGGCAGATGCGCTGCCGGAACCGAGGTGACCATCTCAGCAGCCAGCAGGGCATTGCTATTTAGTCTATACAGCAGATTTGCCAATCTCAGCAGGTAACTTAACATTCCAAGGCAGGAGGTGGCTCAAGTCGGCGTCGGGTTCATACTCTGGTAGTTGAGTAAAAAGGAAAGTGAGGTATTCATAGGGCATTTAACCATTGGTCTTAGCTATCTCGACAAGGCTATAAAGCACCTCGCTGCTCTGCGCTCTCTTGGGGGTGTTGCTAGATAACCACTTCTTTCGCTCTATCACAAAGGGTTTGATGGCACGTTTGGCCCGATTGTTATCGATGTTGAGCCTGCCATCATCGAGGTAACGTACCAATTTATCCTATTGACTCAGGCTGTAGTTAATCGCCTGACCTAACGTACTTTTTGTTGGTGTATTCAGGGCTGACTTCTCAAGCCAGCGATGAAATGATTGCAACTGAGGTTTGGCCTTAGCCTGACGCGTTATTCATTTATCTTCGGCCGATTGACCTTGAGCAATGACTCAATGGCATACAGCTTTTGGATATAACTCAGCGCTATCTCCGCTTTACCGGACTTGCCTTTGGGATGGGCTCTCTTGGCTTCAATAAATTTCCGGCGGGCATGCCCCAACATCCCACCAGGGTTGGCCTGAGTTTGCTCGTTTGCGGCATAGTCATCAACCTGGAGATAGCCGCAAAAGCCATCCAGAAAATCCACCGGGCATTGTCCACTTCGGCTTGCCTGGTAATCGTACAACACGGTATTGGGTGGACTTTGCTCTTGTGGTGTTTCTTGTATAACTTAATTACTTAGAGCTGAATCACATCAAACTCAACATAGGGGTTCACATCCGCATCGTAATCAACACCGGCGATGCCAAAACCAAACAGTTTGATAAACTCGTCTTTGTACTCGCGATAATCAGTCAGCTCAGCCAAGTTTTCTGTGGTTACCTGAGGCCAAAGATCACGGCAGTGCTGCTGAATGTCTTCCCGCAACTCCCAGTCATCCAGACGCAGACGGTTTTCGCTGTCGGTCTCAGCGGTGCTGCCATTGGTTTTATACAGGCGTTGGCTAAACATGCGGTAGATCTGTTCTATACAGCCTTCATGCACGCCTTCTTCGCGCATTTTTTTGAATACCATGGCGATATACAACGGCATAACTGGAATGGCGGAGCTAGCTTGGGTGACGACACTCTTGAGTACGGCTACGTTGGCACTGCCACCTTTAGCTGCTAGTTTGTCATTCAGTTTGTGGGCTGCACGGTCCAGATCCATCTTGGCTTTTCCCAGCGCACCGTGCCAGTAGATAGGCCAAGTGATTTCGGTACCTATATAGCTGTAGGCAACAGTTTTGCAGCCGTCAGCCAGTACACCGGCGTCAGACAGGGCGTTGATCCACAGCTCCCAATCCTGACCACCCATTACAGTAACAGTATCGGTAATTTCCTGCTCGGTAGCGGGCTCAACCGTGGCTTCAATAATGGTGTCTTTGTTGGTGTCTACTGCCGTCGCTGTATAGGCTTTGCCAATAGGCTTGAGTGATGAACGAATCAGCTCTCCGGAGTCAGGCAGTTTACGAACTGGAGAGGCAAGTGAGTAAACCACCATATCGATTTGGCCGAGATCGGCTTTAATCAGTTCAATGACCTTGTCTTTGGCCTCATGACTGAAAGCATCACAGTTGATGCTTTTGGCGTACAGACCTTCTGCTTTGGCAAATTTGTCAAAGGCGGCCGAGTTGTACCAGCCTGCAGTACCTGGCTTGGCCTCTGTACCTGGCTTTTCGAAAAATACGCCTATGGTGGCAGCATCACAGCCGAATGCTGCCGCTATACGTGATGAAAGACCATAACCACTGGAGGAACCGACGACCAGTACGCGTTTGGGACCATTGGCAATTTTGCCCTGAGCCTTGGTGTAATTGATCTGTTCCAGCACATTGGTTTCACAGCCGGTTGGATGGGTTGTGGTGCAAATAAAACCACGAATTTTGGGTTTAATTATCATGTGATAGTTTCTTCCGTCAACATGGGCAATAGAATAATGAGTTCACACTGAAAATGGCACTGTTTTTTGGGGGAAAACCGCTTGGCTGCAAGTGGTTGGAGCAGTTCAGGCAGCGTCAGTTATGCCGGGCGACGATTCAAAATGGCCTGTTGTTCAGCCAGTAACCGTTTAGTGTACACATGCTGTGGTTGTTCAAACAGATCGGCAGTCCTGGCCTTTTCGACGATTTGTCCCTTGTGCAGTACGATGATTTTGTCGCTGACCTGGCGGATGATGCTGAGGTTGTGTGATACAAAAATGTAAGACAGTCCCAGTTCCTGCTGTAACTTCAGTAGCAGGTTGAGGATTTGCGCACGTACGCTGAAGTCCAGTGCGGTTAGAGCTTCATCGGCAATGATGATTTTGGGGTTGAGCATCAGGGCCCGGGCAACGGCAACACGTTGTTTTTGCCCTTCAGAAATCATGTGCGGGTAGAAGTCGGCATGTTCCTGCAGCAGGCCAACCTGTCTTAGCTTTTCAAACACCTTGCTCTGGCGTTCGGGCTTGGACAGGTGGGTATTGAACCTCAGCGGCTCTTCTAGCAACTGGCCTATGGTTAGGTGAGGGTTGAGGGAGGTGTTGGGATCCTGAAATATCATGCGGATGAGTGTGCATCTTTGTTTGATATTCCGCAGTTCAAGATTTTCCCCCTCAAACAGGATGGAGCCTTCCGATCTGGGTTCGGCACCCACCAGAATACGGGCCAGGGTACTTTTTCCTGAACCGGTATCACCGACTACAGCCAGGGTCTCTCCACTTTGTAACTCGAATGATATGTCACTGAGTGCCTGAGTATACTGACGTCTGAACTTGCGATAGCCATTGAAGTATCGTTTGCCCAGGTTGTTGATCTTAAGAAGTGGTTGGCTCATGTCGACTCTCATCATACTGTATGGGGAAATGACAGGCGCAGTATCTGCCTTTTTCGTGAACCAACCTCGGCTGGGTAACGCATTGTTTTCGGGCTGACGGGCAGCGGGGGCCTAGTCGACAGCCAATGGGCAAATGTTGCAGTGCTGGCGCCGAGCCGTGCAGACTGGGCATAAATGCTTTGTGGGCTATCGGGCTTGATTTATCCGGCAGGCATTCAAGCAAAATCCGGGTATAGGGATGACGTGGACTGCTGACCAGTTCATCGGTGGCTCCGGATTCCATCACCTGGCCGGAATAAAATACCGTCAGGCGGTCGCACCAGTGAGTCAGGGTTTCAATCTCGTGGCTGATCAGCAAAATAGATACTCCGTGAACCAGATTCAGCTTGGCCAGCAGACGGAAGATTTGTGCCTGTGTTGACAGTTCCATCGATGTGGTCGGCTCATCGGCAATCAGCAATCTGGGTTTGTTGGCGAGCGCGATGGCGATCATCACCTTCTGACATTCGCCTTCAGACAGCTCCCAGGGATAGGCATCCATCAGATTATCCGGGCTTTTGATCCCGACCTTATGTAGCCATTGCTGGGCTATCTGAGTGCGATATTTTTTCTGTTGCCAGAATTTCAACTCAGGATTTTTGGGCATGGCTTCAATGACCTGGGAACCAACAGTACGGGCGGGATCCAAGCTGCCAGACGGATCCTGAAAAATCATTGCCATATCGCTGCCCATCAATGCACGTCTGGCTTTGGTATCCAGTTCCAGCAGATTCTGGCCATCCCACATCATACGATCGACAGTGATGCTCCAGTTGTGTCCCGGAATGCCCATGATGGTTCGGGCGAGCAAGCTGCGACCTGAACCGGACTCGCCCAGTAGACCATGCACTTCACCTGCATTGAGTGTCAGACTGACTTTTTCCAGCGCTTTAACCCGCCCGTGGGGGGTGTCCAGTTCGATGCTGAGATTACGTATGTCTAATAGTGTCATATTAGTTTCTGATCGGCGTCAGTGCCGATCTCAATCCATCGCCAACCAGATTAATGGCCAGCACAGTGAACAGAATTGCGATTCCGGGCAGGTTAACGAGCCAGGGAGCGGTTAACAAGTTATCGACTCCCTGAGCTACCATCGCGCCCCATTCGGGACTGGGCGCTTGGGCACCCAGACCGAGAAAACCGAGCGCAGCAATATCCAGAATCGCCGCTGAGATGGCCAGTGTAGCCTGAATAATCACCCTGTCCCATACATTAGGCATGATGACGTACCAGAAAATCTGCAGAGTGTTGGCACCATCGAGGCGGGCAGCGGTGACATATTCTTTTTGTAGCTCCTCGTGGATGGCCTGATGGATGGCGTGCGCAAATTGTGGTGTCAGCGCCAGGCCTATTGCCCAGAAAATGTTGTCCAGTCCGGGCCCGGTGACGGCGACGACCAGAATTGCCATCAGCAGTGATGGAATTGATAACAGGGCATCAAGCAGATGCGACAGTACGCTGGACTTCAGCCCGCGGGTCATGCCAGACAGGGCGCCGATAATGAATCCAAGCGCCAGAGCCGTCACCACGATGAACAATGCCATACCAAAGGTCAATTGCGCGCCGTATAGTAATCGGCTGAAGATATCCCGCCCCAGATCGTCAGTACCCAGAAAATGCTCCACTGTACCTGCAGGGTCCCAGGATGGTGGCAATAACGTGGCTTTGGGCTGCTGCATTTCAGGCGAGTAAGGGGCGATCAGTGGCCCAAAGACAGCAATAATCAGCAAAAATACCACTGACCAGAATCCAATCAAAGCAAAAGGATTGGCGAAAAACGCCTGCCACAGTCGGCGGCTTGGGGAAGGGATGTGGTCTTCCTGATAGATACTAAGTTGTGGCATAGAGCTCTTTCCGACTCAATGGATTGGTTGCAGTATGCAATACGTCAATCAGAATACTCATAAAGATGATCAACAGGGCAACGACCATAATTCCGCTCTGGATGACAGTGTAATCCCGTTGATAGATCCCCTGCACCAACCAAGCGCCAACCCCAGGCCATGAGAAAATTACTTCAACAACAATAGCATAGCTGGTAAATGCGCCCAGCATCAGGCCCATACTTTTTAGCACGGGGATCAGGGCGTTGGGCAGGGCATAGCGCAGGACAATAAGCGAAGTACTTAGGCCCCGTGCTTCAGCAGCTCTCACATAGGTCTGATTCATTACATTGACCATAGCTGCGCGGGTTATCCGTATCAAAACGGTAAACGGGAACACCGCCAAGGTAGTCGCTGGTAAGACAATATGTCGCAGAGCATCTTTAAAGGCCGACAGGCTGTATGGCGAGTCAGTCAGCAGCGTATCAATCAGCTTAAAGCCGGTGATCTTGGGAATTTCATAGAGTAAATTCAGTTGCCCGGAAATTGGCAGCCAGCCAAGTTTCACGCCAAACCCCAGCGACAGAGACAACCCCAGCCAAAACACAGGGATAGAGTACCCGGTCAACGTCAGAGCCATAATGGCTTGCTGGGTGAGTCTGTTTTTACTCAGTGCCGCCAGCACCCCAATGGGGATCCCCAATATGAGTGCCATCATTGAAGTTACCAGCATCAGTTCAAAGGAGGCAGGCAGTACTTTGGCTAACTCTCCGGCAACACTTTGCTGGGAGGTCATTGAGATACCCATGTTGCCGCCGAGGCGTTGCTGCAGATAGGCGATATATTGACTGAAGCCTGAACCATCGAGTGCAAAGTCAGTGATGGTTTGCTGCCTCTGCTCGGGAGTAGGATGTGCTATCCCGGTCAGGGCAACTCCCAGATCCACCGGAAACATGCGGGTAGCCAAAAACAGCACCATCATCAATACTGCTGAGGTAGCCAAAAACAGATTAAGTCGTCTCAGTAGATATTTGGCCATCAGTTGGCGTTCTCCGGGATCTGAATTTTCAAACTCGCAAAGTTTATGCCGCCGAAGGGAGAAATTGGCATCAACACGACATTGTCACGTTTCAGCGTTTGTCTGCGGGTATGAGCCAGACTCACCAATGGCATTTGGCTTTGCATAAGCTGTTCTGCTTTCTGGTAAAGTGCGGCCCGTTCCAGTTTTGAGCCTGTTTGTCTTGCCTGAGTGATGATGTTTTCGAACTCACTGTTGCACCAGCGTGAGTGGTTGGTGCCACTGTCAATAGAGCCACAGCTCAGCAACGGGGTGAAAAAGTTATCCGGATCGCTGTTGTCGGCGTTCCAGCCAATCAGCACGGTATCATAATCGGACTGATTGAGTTTCTGGGTAAAGACACTCCAGCCATAAGTGATAATGTTGACTTTCACCCCAATATTTACCAGATCAGATTGAATTAATTCAGCGGTTTTCAAGGAGTTGGGGTTGTAGGCCCGGCCAACTGGCATGGCCCAGATATCCAGCTCCAGATCGCTAATGCCGGCAGCTTGCAACATTTGCTGTGCTAGTCTTGGGTTGTAACCATTGGCGCTGAGGCTATCGCTGTACGCCCAAGAAGTGGGGGGCAATATACCGTTGGCTTCAATGGCCGTATCCCGATAAACCGCTCTTAATATATTTTCCCGGTCAATAGCCATAGCCAGAGCCTGACGCACCAGAACATTATCGAAGGGAGGCTTTAAGGTATTGAATGCCCAGAAAGCGACATTCATACCTGGATCTGACTGCACACTCACCACATCATGCTGTTCAGCTACCGCCAGCTCACCAGTTTTGGGCAGGGTGGATACGCTGCAATCGCCTGTGATGATTTTAACCAAACGGTTGCCACTTTTGGGCGTGATATCAAATACCAGCATTTCCAGCTGTGGGGCGGGTCCCCAGTAATCCGGATTACGGTGATAGCGAATATGTTCGTTTTTCTGATACTCGGTCAGTTTAAAAGGCCCTGTGCCAATCGGATCCTGATCGATAAGCTCGGGGCGTCCCGCCTGCAACAGTTGGTCGGCATATTGGGCCGACAATATCACGGCAAAGGCACTGGACAGATTAGCAAGAAAGGATGCATCGGGTTGCTTGAGCTCAAACTCCACCTCATATTCATTAATTTTGGTAATCCGCCTGACCTGGCGGGCAAAACCGATACTGTCGAAAAACGGATAGCTGTTACGTCCGATGGCATGAAATGGGTGGCTGTTATCAATGATACGGTTAAAGCTGAACAATACATCATCGGCATTAAAAGCACGACTGGGGATAAAGCGGTCAGAGCTATGAAACTGCACGTTCTGGCGTAATGTAAAGTGATACATTAGGCCGTCATCAGAAATATGCCAGTTGGTCGCCAGTGCAGGCACTATGGCGCCTTTATCGGCGGCGTAATCCACCAATCTGCTGTAGATTTGGTTGGATGTCGCTTCCAGAGTGGTGCCTGAGGCCGACAGCTGGGGATTGAATGTTTCAGGGTTTCCCTCTGAACAGTAGACCAGCCCAGCCGGTACCTGCTTTGGGCTGCAACCAGTGGCCAGTACCGTCAGGCAAAGCATTGTGATGGCATGATGCCACCCCGGGATCGGCAGTGTCATTAATTCATTCAGCTTTTTAAGGAGTTGAGTGGCCATTTTAGCAGCCTGACTTTGGCCGGAGCAATGCCCTGATCCGATTCGGTGAAAACTTGCTTTGGTTTTGTTGTTTGTTGGTTGAATAAATGGGAGTTAAATGCGAAAAGGGCGTCGTGGTGTTCGGCGCCTGTTGCTGTTTTTATCAGACCTTTTCCAACAGGTTGTACTTTTTCAGGATACCTCTGAGTTGGTGATAGCTCAGCCCGAGCAGATCCGCGGTTTTCTTTTGATTGAACTGCGCCGCGGCTAGTGCCTGGTTTAGGAGCTGGATCTCAGCTTGTTCACAGTGAGATTTGAAGTCGATGGGGAAATTAACGGCGCCCGCAGCTGGGGCTACCTGCTCTGCAGGTTTGGTACTGACAGTCGAAGCCACTGCAGCAGATTCTGTTGCCTGAGCGCTGCGCCTTTGCTGCATCTTGACGCGCTGCTGTGGCCGGTAGGGAGACTCGAAGGGGTCGAGGATAATATCATTAATCGGCTCGTCACTGTCGCCATGCCGGTATACTGCTCTTTCAATCACGTTTTTAAGCTCCCGTATATTGCCTGGCCAATGGTAATCCAGCAGCAATGCCTTGGCCTGCGCACCAAATCCCGGGAAGAACTCGAGCTTGAGCTGCCGGGTCATGCCGATGGCAAAATATTGCGCCAGTTCCAGAGTATCTTCCCGGCGACAACGCAGTGGGGGCAGGGTGATGACATCAAACGCCAGTCGGTCGAGCAAATCCGGGCGAAACTCTCCGGCTTCGGCCAGTGATGGCAGATCTTCGTTGGCGGCGCAGATCAGACGAACGTCCGCACGCAGGGTTTTACTGCCGCCCACTCTTTCATACTCACCATATTCGATGACCCGCAGTAATTTTTCCTGCACCAGCCCAGACGTGTTGGCAAGTTCATCGAGAAACAGAGTCCCGCTGTCAGCACGCTCGAAACGCCCTTCGTGACGGCCCTTTGCGCCGGTGAATGCACCGGTTTCGTGGCCAAACAACTCGCTTTCCAGCAGGTTTTCAGACAGTGATGAACAGTTAAGCTTGATAAACTGCTGATCCCAACGTCTGGACAAATAGTGCAGACGCTCTGCAATCAACTCCTTGCCGGTTCCACGTTCGCCGATAATCAGCACAGGTTTAGTCAGTGGTGCAATTTGTGACACATGTTCAAGCACTTCCAGCAAAGCGTTGGATTGGCCGATAAGACTGTCTTGTTTGAATTTACTGGGCACGTTATTAGTGGTCTAAGACGCTAATTATTGGTGAAAATCATAATAAGGTGGGATAGGGCAAAAATAAAGCAATCTGTTAAATAAGTGGTAACCCACTGAAAAATAATATCTATTAAGTTTTAGATGGTCTATGCATATTTTTGGCGTGGTCTATGCAGATATCGGTTCGTGAGTAACATTCATCGAGGACAAAATTATGGGGATATTCTCTCGTTTTGCAGACATCATAAACTCCAACATCAGTGCGCTGCTGGATAAAGCGGAAGATCCGGAGAAAATGGTCCGCCTGATCATTCAGGAAATGGAAGATACTCTGGTGGAAGTGCGCTCAACCTCGGCCAGAGTGCTGGCGGAAAAGAAAGAGTTGCTGCGTCGAATCGATCGGGTTGAAGCTCAGGTGCAGGATTGGCAGGACAAAGCAGAACTGGCACTGACCAAAGACCGTGAAGACCTGGCCAAGGCGGCGCTGGTTGAGAAGCAGAACGCTGCCAGAACCGCAGACACCCTGAACAAAGAACTTGAGGTAGTGGATGAGCAAATCAGCCGCTTGAAAGAGGAAGTGGTGTTGCTGCAGGAAAAGCTGGCAGATGCCAAAGCTAGGCAGAAAACCATCATCATGCGCAAGCAGACCGCAACATCCCGGCTGGAAGTTAAAAAGCGTTTGGATTCATCCAAAATTGATGATGCCATGTTGAAGTTTGAGCAGTATGAGTGCCGTGTGGAAGGACTGGAAGCTCAGATCGAGTCTTATGAACTGGGGCAGAAAGGGGCTAAAGGCAATCTGGCCGATGAGTTTGCGGCTCTGGAAGCTGAGGATGCCATCAGTGATGAACTGGCCGCACTTAAGGCAAAAGTTGACGCCAAGAAGAAAAAGTCTGCCAAGTAATCAATTGTTTTCAGAGGTGAGTTATGGATTTGGATCTGCTGAAAGCCCCGATTATTCTGTTCATGATTTTCGTGGCCCCTATCTGGTTGATTCTTCATTATCGCAGTAAGCGACAAGTGAGCCAGGGACTCACAGATGAAGAATTTGAGCAACTCAATCAACTGGTGCATCAGGCGGAGAAGATGAACCAGCGTATTGCTACTCTCGAGTCCATTCTGGACTCTGAGAGTCCCGAGTGGAGGAATCGTCATGACCACGCATGAATCAAGAACCCTGTACCGTATCCCCAAAGCAGGTAAAGTTGCCGGCGTGTGTGCGGGGATTGCCGAGTATTTCAATCTGGAAACCTGGCTGGTGCGTGTGGTGGCAGTATCTATCTTCCTGCTGGGTGGCTCAGGTGTGGTACTTATCCTCTACGTGGCACTCTGGATGATCCTGGATGTCAAACCCCAAAGTTCTCAATCAGGATTTGAATTTGGCGATATCGGGATTAAGAAGAAAATCTGGCAGGCCGGGGAGCCGGCCAAGCAGGCACTGCGTGATATCAGCGCCCAGTTCAACAGCCTTGAGCAGAGATTGCGTCGGCTGGAACATCATGTCACCTCGGATCAATATGATCTGAAACGCCAAATCAACAATCTTTAATCCTCCAAATGCGACAGGGCGGTATTCACCCCCTGTTTTTTTGTTTTACCTTTAACAGGTTCATTTTCATCGACAAGTAGTAACCATGGGAAAAATCAGCCACACCTTCACCTCTCTGTCGAGACACTCCCGGCAATGGATGCAACGTGGTGCGGATCGCCATCTGCGATTGGCCGTGACAGGATTGTCCGGCGCTGGCAAGACGGCTTTCATTACCGGTTTGGTGCATCAATTGACTGCCGATAACTGTGCGCTGCAGTTGCCTTTGTGGCAGGTGTGTCGCAGCCAGCGATTGATAGGCGTGCGCCGGGAAATGCAGCCGGATTTGGATATCGCCAGCTTTGATTATCAGGGCGCACTGGCGAGCCTCAACAGTGAGCCGCCCACGTGGCCGGCTTCTACTCGCAATATCAGTGAACTGCGACTGGCTATCAAGTATCGTCCGCTGCAGGGATTGGTGGCTAAAGTCACTGAGAGTGCCACTCTGTATCTGGACATCATCGACTACCCGGGTGAATGGTTGCTGGATTTACCCATGTTGAAGCAGGCGTTCGACCAGTGGTCCCGCCAGCAAAGCCTCAGGGCCGAAGTATTTGCCCGCTCGCCGGCTTATTCGCCTTTTATCGATGCGCTAAAAAATGTGCAACTGGACGAGCGTGCTGACGAGCAGCAATTACAGCAGGTCGCCTCACTGTATCAGGCATTGCTGACGGATCTGGTACGTAATCAGGGATTTTATCAGGCCCAACCCGGGCGCATGCTGTTGCCGGGTGATCTCGACGGTACGCCGATGCTGACTTTCTTTCCGGTTTTGTCGATGGACATGAGCACCTTCTCGCGACTTGAACTGGCGCCGCGGGACAGTGCCTATCAGGTGCTGAAAACCCGCTATCAGGAGTATGTCAATAAAGTGGTGAAACCTTTCTATCGTCATCACTTTGCTCATTTTGACCGTCAGATTGTGCTGGTGGATTGCCTGAGTGCACTTAATCGTGGCAGATTGCAGTTTGAAGATATGACCAATGCGCTGACTGAAGTGCTGGAGAGTTTTCAGTTTGGTAAATCGCCGCTGTTGCGAAGACTGTTTGCGCCGCGAATTGACAAGCTGCTGATCGCGGCCAGCAAGGCGGATCATGCTACCCTGGATCAGCAGGGGAATCTGCTGCATCTGCTGGGCGATGTGCTCAAACAAAGCCGGCATGTCGCCCATTTTGAAGGTTGTCAGGTGGAAACCATGGCCATCAGCGCTATCCGGGCCACCGAAGCCGGCAGTTTGTTCCATGAGGGCAAGTCGCAGCAGGTGATCCAAGGCTATGAACTTCAGGGCAATCAGTTACTGACGCTGTTTCCCGGCGAGGTGCCCAGAACCCTGCCCAAAGGCGACTTCTGGGAAGCGCAGGGATTCGATTTTGCGACCTTCAGACCCAAAGATCCCCCTCAGGCAGGGATGCAGCATCTGCGACTGGATCATCTGCTTGAATATATGCTTGGAGACAAGATGCGATGAGCGATAAATTGCCGCATGCACAACCGCAGTTGCATCGAAAACAAGTGTTCAATGAGCCCATCAACGACCTGGATAATGATGAGCAGGCACCTGCTGCGGCGCAGCGGTTTGAATCCAACCAGCTTGAGCCTGCCAGACCGCTGCCCGATGGTCCGGATATTATGGATCCGGACTTATCGCAGGCACTGAGCCCCAAGCGCACTTTTTCACGTCTGACCTGCTTGATGCTGGCTTTGCTGTTACTGCTGCTGGGGGTACAAACCGGGCTGACGTTATACGATGCCTGGGCCAGTTCCCCCTGGCTGTTTGGCTTCTATGGCACAGTGGTCGGTGTCAGCCTGCTGTGGCTTGGCCGGGGACTGTGGCGTGAATACCGGCTGCTTGCCAGGCTAAAACGCAGTGAACAGAACAGAGCTGATGGCGAACGGTTGCTGAAATCCATGCAGCAGGGAGAGGCCGATGAGTTTATTGAGCAGGTCTGTCGTGGCTTACCCGCGAATGCGGACACCCAACGATTTTTTCAATCGCGGCGTGATGCTCACAATGATGCCGAGCAGCTGCTGCTGTTTGATGATTTGGTACTGCAGCCTGTTGATAAAAAGGCAAGAGCGATTGTCCGGCGATATGCCGGTGAGTCTGCGCTGCTTTTGGCGGCAAGTCCGCTGGCGGTATTGGATATGGCGCTTATTCTGTGGCGCAATCAGAAGATGATCCGTGATGTGGCGGCCTGTTATGGCATTGAACTTGGCTATTGGAGCCGGGTGAAACTGTTCCGGGGGATAGTGGTCAATATTCTCTATGCCGGAGCCACAGAAGTGGCATTGGATCTCGGCAGTCAGATGTTGTCGATGGAATTGACGGGCAAGTTGTCTGGCCGGTTGGCGCAGGGACTCGGAGGCGGCATGCTCACTGCCCGTTTGGGTTATCAGGCGATGGCTTTATGTCGCCCTCTGGCATTTCGCGCTGATAATCGTCCCAAACTGAGTCAGTTACATCGCGAACTGTTAACTGAGCTCAAAACATTTTCTACCAAAGTGATGGATGCCGGCAAGGCGGCTGAAAACGTTACTCGTAACAAATGATTTACACTTATTGGTTTTGATATTTAATTGTCCCAGTGTCATCACTGAACGAACCTGAGTATGGTTAACCAAGAAATGACTATTTCTAGGGTCTGTTGACCTTTCATGGTTGAATTTTGCTCGTTCTAGACGCGCTTTAATCGCGACGCAAGGTGTGCCGCCTAGGGGCCTAA
>JAJNAU010000012.1 GCA_021462625.1 Shewanella sp. | reverse complement strand
TGTCTCCGAGCTCAGCAGTCAAAAGTCAGGCGTGGCAACAGCTTGGAGGCAGCATGGGAGCATTTTGATGCTTAAGGTTCAGGCTATGTGCTCGTTCTAGACGCGCTTTAATCGCGACGCAAGGTGTGCCGCCTAGGGGCCTAAGCAAATACCTTGCAACAAAGAGTAAAGCGCGTATTCCCGAGCCCTTCGGGCAGCGTTTGTCGTCGCTTTCTACTGCATTAACGCTCATTTATGTAGAACAACTACACCACAATCGCGTTGCTTTGTATAAAACAACGACAAAGTGCTGCAAAAACCATCTTCAAAGGTCAACAGACCCTAACCCCGGTTATCCCGCTATATCAAACCGCATAACAGATTGATCTTCTTAGAGCGATGCCAGCCATTCAAGTATGAGCCAAATGGGGGACAACTTAGTGGTGCTATGGCTAGACGATTGGGTGAACTGAGGAAGTTGCGAACAAGTCCTTGTGGCACGCTGGCTTACGGGCAAATTCGAGCTCAAGGTATTCAGGGCAGCAAGGTGAGTTGCTTTTTAAAGCGCAATACCACAGCAATTGTGTTTGTCCGAAAGCCCCGAAGGCCGAGACTGACAGCCCTATCTGCTTTGTTGCAGCTCTCGCTAACGACTCAGGCCATTAACATCGAGTTGCATCGGGCATCTCGGGGCTGTCATCACTTGCAGAGCAGGCACGGGACTTATTCGCACCTTCCCTTAGCGGGTTGGTATTACAATCAAAAACTTCTCGGCATATGCAAATAAATGCTTTTTATGTGAATGCTAACGCACTATTATTCACTCCTGTGTAATGAATTTGTATGTATTTCGTGTGAGGTATGCCGTTGGACGCTGTAACTGCGCAGTTGATTGACAGCTTTCGCCACTCAACTCCCTATGTCAATGCCCACAGAGGCAAGACGTTTGTCATTATGCTGGGTGGTGAGGCCATTCAGGATGGGGAGTACCGTTCCATCATCAATGATGTGGCTTTGCTTCACAGCCTGGGGATCAAGTTGGTGCTGGTACATGGTGCCAGGCCGCAAATTGATGCTGAGTTGGCTGCTCGCGGGTTGGAAGCTGTGTTTCATCATGGTGTGCGTATCACCGATGAGACCAGTCTCAAGGTGATACGGCAGGTCAGTGGCTCACTGCAATTTGATATTATGGCTCGTCTGTCTATGGGGTTGTCCAACACGCCTATGCAGGGTGCGAATATCAATGTGGTCAGCGGTAACTTTGTTATTGCTCAGCCACTGGGGGTGGATGAAGGCGTGGATTATTGCCTGTCCGGACGGGTGCGGCGTATCGCTGTAGAAGGACTACAGCAGCAGCTGGCCAGGGATTGCATTGTGTTGGTGGGACCGGTGGCGGTTTCTGTTACCGGCGAGAGCTTCAATCTGACTGCCGAAGAAGTGGCGACGCAAATCGCCATTCGGCTCAAGGCTGACAAGATCATTGGTTTCAGCTACCAACCTGGTTTGCTGGATGAGGATGGCGCGGTGATCAGCGAGATATTGCCGGGTGAAGCCCTGAGCTATCTTGCAAAGCACGGTGAACAAACCTGCCCGGCATCAAGAGCCTTTGTGGAAGCCAGCGTGGAAGCCTGTCGCCGCGGGGTTACAAGATGTCACCTGATAAGTCACTTGCAGGATGGTGCCATGTTGCAGGAATTGTTTACCCGTGACGGCATAGGTACCCAGATAGTCACCGAGAGCGCAGAGTGTTTGCGCCGTGCCAGCATTGCCGATATCGGTGGGGTATTGAACCTGATCCGTCCCCTGGAAGAGCAGGGAATTCTGGTGCGTCGCTCGCGCGAGCAACTGGAGATGGAAATAGAGCAGTTTATGGTGATCGATCGTGACAGCTTGGTCATTGGCTGCGCAGCCCTGTATCCCTTTGAAGAAGACAACGCCTGTGAGTTTGCCTGTTTGGTAGTGCATCCGGAATATCGGGACGCCGATCGCGGCAGTTTGTTGCTGCGTCACATCATTGGGCAGGCCAAGGGGCGGGGCTATGAACGACTGTTTGCGCTGACCACCCGCAGTATCCACTGGTTTCTGGAGCATGGTTTCAACATAGTGGATGTCGATACATTGCCGATCAAGAAAAAGCAGCTGTATAACTACCAGCGTAACTCCAAGATCCTGATGTTGAAACTGAAGGATGTGAGTAACTGAACGACATAATATGTCATGCTGTGGAGCTGGGTGTCAGATGATTTTCTAAACAGGGATATGGATGAGCAGAATTTCTATATCGCTGGCTTGGACAGCAACGGCCATCTGAGTTTGCCGGTGATGGTGTAGGGATCGGAAAACAGGTATTAATCCCAAACCACAAGGGTTCTTTCATTATTGTCAGTAGCCGGAATGCACAGCGGTGGATTGCCGCGTTGTAACCTCTTGGCAATAACCAAAATAAAAAGGGAGCTGCTGGCTCCTTTCTTGTGTTTAGCATCTTTGCTGTGTGGCAAATGTCGGCCATCCGTGACTTGCAGAAATTTTTGCAGCAGGGAGGTTGCTCTTGAGCAAGTCAGTATCAGGTGCTTGCGGCTTTCATTTTACGCCGACCCTTATAGACCATGTCTGCAGTGAATGCGATTAGTGCCAACCAGATAAAACCAAAGGTCACACTTTTCTCCATATTGAAAGGTTCGCCGAACAGTAAAATAGCCAACAAAAACATGATACTGGGGCCTATGTATTGAAAAAAGCCAAGAATAGTCAACGGGATACGAATAGCTGCGCTGGCAAAGCACAGAAGAGGCACCGAGGTGACTATGCCTGCGGCCATCAGCAGCAAATTCATATCGCAACTGTTGGTCAGCATGTTGGCGCTGGCATCCTGTGGCATCCAAATGATATAGCCAATCGCCAGTGGCACCAGCAGCGCAGTTTCAAGCAGCAGGCCGCTCTGGGCATCGATATTAACCTTCTTGCGCAGCAGTGCGTACAACCCAAATGAGGTTGCCAGGCCGATAGAGACGATAGGCACAGAACCAAATGAAATGATTTGGGTAAGAACCCCCATAGCTGCCAGACTGACCGCAACCCATTGCAGTTTGCGCAGGCGTTCACCCAAAAACAACATCCCCAGCATGACGTTGAACAGCGGATTAATGTAATAGCCCAGGCTCGCATCGAGCATATGATCGTTGTTGACGGCCCAGATAAACAGCAACCAGTTACCGGCGATAAGGACTGAAGTAACACAGAGTATGCCCAGCTGATTAGGACGTTTTAGGACTTCGCGTACCTTTTTGAAATTGCCTGCAAACAGCATTAGCATTAGCATAAACACAAAGGACCAGATGATCCGGTGCAGCAGAATTTCGGTGGCAGAGACCTGGTCTAGTAATTTGAAATACAGGGGAGCAAAGCCCCACATGCTGTAAGCGCAAAGGGCAAGGATAACGCCCTTGCGGTGTTCGGTGTTTTCCATGGGTATCAGTATTGGTTTATCAGGGGCGGCGATTGTAAGGCCTGGCGGTGGAATTGTCAGCAGAAGTGGCGGCATGCTGTACAAATTTCACTGTCTTGAGCTTGTATATACAAGACGAGCTTTTATTAGCTGAATGCTCAACCAGTTAAATAGGTACCTGTTCCAAAAGCAATATGTTGTCCGGATTCGTTATGCAGCTCCATTCTGCAAACTGACACCTTATTGCCGGAGCGAATCACCTGGCCAGTGCCGGTGAAGGTTTGGCCTCTGCCCGGCCTGAGATAGTCTACCCGCAAATCTATGGTTCCCAGGGTTTGTAATCTGGCCCTCAACTCATCCTCCTGCCAGTCGTCCCGGCCGGCAACCAGCGCAGCGAATGCTGTCAGTCCACCCACAACATCCAATACCGTTGCCGTCACGCCACCATGCAGGATCTGCTGATGGATATTGCCTATCAGTTCAGGCTTCATTTCTACCGTGACCTCGACACCTTCCAGGTCATATCGCTGGATTCTCATCCCCAGCAGGTTATGGAAAGGGATGTGTTGGTCAAATACCTCAGCCACCATTGCCAGAACTTTCTCTGAGATAGCTTCTGATTGGGACATACTTTTCAATCCGTTAAAAAGTGGAGTTATCACTCTATAACTTCGTGTTGCCAGGCTGCAACCCTATGACCGGATTGCGCAATTACCATTATCTGAATTTGCCGCTGATAGTGCCTGCATTTTCATCGTCATTGCAGGTAGAATAGGGCGCTTTGGCACCCGTTGAGGGTGTCTGTTTTCGGGGTTGTTTTTCAGGGTCAGCATGCAAGAAAACACACAGATGTCTCCACAGGATCCCTTCCTGGGCTGTTTGCAGCAGGTATTTGGTTATCGGTCATTTCGTGCAGGACAACAAGATGTCGTCGAGCGTATTTATCGCGGCGAAGATTGTCTGGTGATTATGCCCACCGGGGGCGGTAAGAGCCTTTGCTATCAGCTCCCTGCGTTGATGTTGCCTGGCCTGACAGTTGTGGTGTCGCCGCTTATTTCGTTGATGAAGGATCAGGTCGACAGTCTGACTCAAACCGGGGTTTCTGCGGCATTTCTCAACTCGACACTGCCCAGAGAGCAGACGCTGGAGATCTACCGCCAGCTGCGGATGGGAGAAATTAAGCTACTGTATGTGTCGCCTGAACGTTTGCTTGGCGGCGATTTTATGGAGCGCCTGCAGTCGCTGAATGTCAGCCTGTTTGCCATCGATGAAGCCCACTGTATCAGCCAGTGGGGACATGATTTCCGCCCCGAATACGCGGCATTGGGACGTCTCAGGCTGGAGTTTCCCCAGATCCCGCTGATGGCGCTGACCGCCACGGCGGATCAGGCGACCCGCAAAGACATTTGTGACCGTCTCGGCATTCAACCTTATGTGCTGCTGTCCAGTTTTGATCGCCCCAATATTCGCTACACCGTGGCAGAAAAACTGAATGCCGCCAATCAATTGCGTCAGTTTATTGAATCGCAGAACGGCGCCAGTGGCATCATCTATTGCGGCAGTCGCCGGCGGGTGGATGAAGTGGCCCAAAGACTCAGGCTGCAAGGCTATCGAGCCGAAGGCTACCATGCAGGTATGGCCCAGGAAGAGCGTGCCAGCGTGCAGGAGCGCTTTATTAAGGATCAGCTGGATATCGTGGTTGCGACCGTGGCATTTGGCATGGGAATTGACAAGTCCAATGTGCGCTATGTCGTGCACTATGACATTCCCAAAAGCATCGAGGCCTATTATCAGGAAACCGGCCGAGCTGGACGGGACGGGATGGAGGCCGAGGCCTTTATGCTGTTTGAACCCGCTGATATTGGCCGGGTCCGGCATTTGATTGAGCAGCAGCAACCGGGGCCGCAACAACAGGTCGAGCATCACAAGCTCAACTCCATGGCAGCCTTCGCCGAAGCCCAGACCTGCCGTCGTCAGGTGTTACTGCACTACTTTGATGAGAGTGCCAGCCAACCCTGTGGTAACTGCGATATCTGCCTCGACCCACCCAAGCAGTATGATGGTACTGAGGATGCCCAGAAAGTGTTGTCCTGTATCTACCGTTTGGATCAGGGCTTTGGCATTAATCACCTGATTGAAGTGCTCAGAGGCTCCAAGGCCGCCAGTGTAGTTGACCGGGGGCATGACAAGCTGTCTACCTGGGGCATAGGCAAGGGTAAAAGCCATGAGCATTGGCTGAGCGTGTGTCGTCAGCTTATTCATCTTGGCCTGGCGAGTCAGGATATTACCCGGGGCAGTCGCGTGCGCTTGAATGAAGCCGCCAGACCTATACTTAAAGGAGAGGTGGCGCTGATGCTGGCTGAGCCCCGCATTGCGATACCAGTGACAACCCGTCGCCGCAACGGCGCCCGGGTTCCAATGAACTATGACAGAAAACTGTTTGCCCGCTTAAAGGTTCTGCGTCGGGCGCTGGCGGAAGAACATAACATTCCACCTTATCTGGTATTTAGTGACGCGTCCCTGGCGGAAATGACGGCCATGATGCCTACCACTGAGGCTGAAATGCTCGCTGTTAACGGCGTTGGCGAGCGTAAACTGGAGCGATTCGGCGACCCATTTCTCGATGAAATTGAAGCCTATCTAACCCGTGGCTGAGCAAGGTCTGAATAAGCGTTGGGGAAGGTGCGAATGCTGCCCAGCACAATGTTGATTTATCCGGATAGACCTTCAATAGTGCTGATTGCCTTCAAGCCTTTTGTTGCTCGCTGAGTGACAAGGGTCCGCAGACCCTAACCTCCTATGCGGGTTGTATTAAGGTATCGCCTGCACACGTTCGGGCTTCCTGGAATTTAATGCGGCCAAAGTTTATGTATTTTGCGCAAAATTTGATTGACACTGTAAATATCGGTGGGTTAAAAATAAGCGCGGGTTAACATTTATTGAACCTTATATGGGATTTGATTTAAAGACTATGCGTAATTTTTCAGCTCAGTTGCTACTAAACCTATTGATTCTGGCACTTGGTGCGCGGAAGGCTTAGGCATGGTTTTGTGTTAACACCTGAATTCCATCACCCCGCGCAATAGTCGCGGGGTTTTTTTTGACTCCTGAGCCGGGAGAAACAGGGCAGTGGAGAAGAGTGATGTCTGACAGAGTAATAATTTTTGATACCACGTTGAGAGATGGCGAGCAGGCGTTGGCCGCCAGTTTGTCCGTGAAGGAGAAACTGCGGATCGCCATGGCCCTGGAACGACTGGGGGTGGATGTGATGGAAGTTGGCTTTCCTGTGTCATCGCCGGGCGATTTTGAATCGGTACAGACCATTGCCAGAACTATCAAGAGCAGCCGAGTGTGCGCCCTATCGCGGGCGCTGGAAAAGGATATAGATGCTGCGGCGCAGGCGCTGAGTGTGGCTGAGCAGTTTCGTATTCATACCTTTATTTCCACCTCGGATATCCATGTGCAGAGCAAGCTCAAACGCTCCTTTGATGATGTGCTGGAGATGGCGGTAAGTGCAGTGAAGTACGCCCGCCGCTTTACCGATGATGTGGAGTTTTCTTGTGAAGATGCTGGGCGCACACCCATAGATAACCTGTGCCGTATGGTGGAAGCCGCCATAAAAGCCGGCGCTCGCACCATCAATATTCCCGATACCGTGGGCTACACAGTGCCCAGCGAGTTTGGTGGCATTATCCAGACTCTGTTCAACCGTGTGCCTAATATTGACGAGGCGGTGATCTCGGTGCACTGCCATGATGATCTCGGCCTGTCGGTGGCTAACTCCATCGCGGCTGTGCAGCAGGGTGCCAGACAGATTGAATGTACTGTCAATGGTATTGGCGAGCGTGCCGGTAACTGCTCGTTGGAAGAGATAGCCATGATCCTCGCTACCCGCAAACACCTGCTGGGGCTACAGACCAATATCAATGCCAAAGAAATTTACCGCACCTCTTCACTGATCAGTCAGCTGTGCAATATGCCCATTCAGACCAACAAGGCGATAGTGGGTGCCAATGCTTTCAGTCACTCTTCCGGCATCCATCAGGATGGCATGCTCAAGGCGCAGAACACCTATGAAATCATGACGCCGGAAAGCATAGGTCTGACCCGCAACAACCTGAACATGACCTCCCGCTCCGGCCGGCATGTGATCAAACACCGCATGAGTGAGATGGGTTACAGCGAGCAGGACTATGACATGGACTCGTTGTACAAGGCTTTCCTCAAGCTGGCGGACAAAAAAGGCCAGGTATTCGACTATGACCTGGAGGCGCTGGTGTTTATCAAGGCCCAGCGCCAGGAGGATGACCATTATCGTCTCAAGCAACTGGTGGTGCACTCAGACTCCAAGGAGGGCGAGGCTACCGCCACGGTGCGACTGGAAATTGGCGGTGAGAAGGTGACGGAAGCAGCGACAGGCAACGGCCCCGTGGATGCGGCCTACCATGCCATTGCCCGAGCCACCGACCGGCAGATAGATATTGCGGCCTATAAGCTCAGCGGCAAAGGTGAAGGCCAGAATGCGCTGGGGCAGGTGAACATTACCGCCCGTTATCAGGGGCGCAATTTCCATGGTGTGGGGCTGGCCACCGATGTGGTGGAAGCCTCAGCCAGAGCCCTGGTGCATGTCATGAACCTGGTGCGCAGGGCAGATGAAGTCGCGGATAAAAAGCAGGAAATTCAAAAAGCTAGGGGTTAGATGGAGTATGAGTTACCAGATAGCAGTATTGGCCGGGGATGGCATTGGTCCTGAAGTGATGGCTGAGGCGCGTAAGGTGTTGGCAGCGGTTGATCAAAGATTCGATCTCAGTATTGAGTACAGTGAATACGATATTGGCGGTATCGCCATCGATAATCATGGCTGCCCATTGCCGAAAGCGACCTTGAAAGGCTGTGAAGCGGCTGATGCCATTTTGTTTGGTTCAGTGGGTGGTCCAAGGTGGGAAAAACTGCCACCTGACAGCCAGCCAGAGCGTGGTGCTCTGTTGCCTTTGCGGGCGCATTTCGGGCTGTTTTGCAACCTGCGTCCTGCCAGATTGCATGAGGGGCTGGAGCATTTGAGCCCACTGCGTACTGATATCTCTGCGCGGGGCTTTGATGTGGTGTGTGTACGCGAGTTGACCGGCGGCATCTACTTTGGCCAGCCCAAAGGGCGTCAGGGCGAAGGCGAGGCTGAAGAGGCGTTCGATACCATGAGATACAGCCGCCAAGAGATCCGCCGTATCGCCCGTATCGCCTTTGAGACTGCCCGTGGTCGCAAAGGCAAGGTTACCTCTGTGGACAAGGCCAATGTGCTGGCCTGCTCGTTACTCTGGCGTGAAGTCGTGGAGGAGGTGGCTAAAGATTTTGCCGATGTCACCCTGGAACACATTTATATCGACAATGCCACTATGCAACTGCTGCGCCGCCCTGATGAGTTTGATGTCATGCTGTGCTCCAATCTGTTCGGTGACATTATCTCCGATGAACTGGCCATGTTGACCGGTTCTATGGGGCTGTTGTCCTCTGCCAGTATAAATGCTTCAGGCTTTGGTTTGTATGAGCCAGCCGGTGGCAGTGCGCCGGATATTGCTGGTAAAGGCATTGCCAACCCGATAGCCCAAATCCTGTCGGCGGCGCTGATGCTGCGTCACAGCCTGAAACAGCAAGAGGCTGCGGCTGCCATAGAGCGCGCTGTGGGTAAAGCTCTGTCGGAAGGCTTCCTGACCGGTGAGCTGGCGACAGATCCTGCCAATGCCAAATCAACCGCCGAGATGGGAGATTTTATTGCCAAGGCCGTAGCGGAGGGGATCTGATGACTGATAACACACAAGCGCCCAGAACCCTGTATGAAAAGATCTGGGACAGCCATGTCGTGGCTGAGCCCAAGGGGGAAGCGCCAATTCTTTATGTCGATCGTCATCTAGTGCATGAGGTGACTTCGCCTCAGGCGTTCAGCGGGTTGAAAACCGCCGGTCGTCCGGTGCGCGCGCCACAAAAGACCTTCGCCACTATGGACCACAACACCTCCACCAAGAGTGCCAGTCTAGATGCGTTAAGCCCCATGGCGCGTACTCAGGTAGAAACCCTGGCACATAACTGTAAAGAGTTCGGTATTCGCCTGTATGACATTCACCACCCCAATCAGGGGATAGTGCATGTGATGGGGCCTGAGCTGGGTATCACCCTGCCAGGTACTGTTATCGTTTGTGGCGATTCCCATACCGCCACCCATGGCGCTTTTGGAGCGTTGGCATTTGGTATCGGCACCTCGGAAGTGGAGCATGTGCTGGCTACCCAGACCCTGCGTCAGCTCAAAGCCAAGACCATGAAGATTGAGGTGAAAGGCAAGGTGGGCGCTGGCATCACAGCCAAAGATATCGTGCTGGCCGTTATCGGCAAGATTGGCATGGATGGCGGCACCGGCCATGTGGTGGAGTTTTGCGGTGAAGCGATCCGTGAGCTGTCCATGGAAGGTCGCATGACCCTGTGCAATATGGCTATTGAAATGGGTGCCAAGGCCGGGTTGGTGGCGCCGGATGCCAAGACCATCGCCTATCTGAAAGGCCGGGAGTTTGCCCCCAAAGGGGATGCGTGGCTGCAGGCCGTGGCCGCCTGGCAACAGCTCGGTACGGATGATGACGCTGTGTTTGACACCGAGGTGGTGCTCAATGGCGAACAGATTGCGCCTCAGCTGACCTGGGGTACCAATCCCGGGCAGGTGGTGGCGATCGATCAGCCTGTCCCCAATCCAACGGATGAGGCGGATCCTTCGCTGCGTGACTCCATGGAGAAGGCTCTGAAATACATAGGCCTGGAGCCGGGTGTGCGGATGACGTCCGTCAGCATCAACAAGGTATTTATCGGTTCCTGCACCAACTCCCGTATTGAAGATCTGCGCTCAGCCGCGGCTCAAATCCGCGGTGGTAAAGTGGCTGATAGCGTAACTGCCATAGTGGTGCCGGGCTCAGGTCAGGTTAAACAGCAGGCCGAAGCCGAGGGGCTCGACAAGGTGTTTAAAGATGCGGGATTTGAATGGCGCCTGCCGGGCTGCTCCATGTGTCTGGCGATGAATGATGACAGACTGGAGCCGGGAGATCGCTGCGCATCCACCAGCAACCGTAACTTCGAGGGACGTCAGGGACGGGGCAGTCGTACTCATCTGGTGAGTCCTGCCATGGCGGCCGCAGCGGCCATCGCCGGTCACTTCATCGATATTCGCGGCCCTATCGCAACCACCGACAGCAGGGAGGCATAAGCATGCAGGCATTTACCCAACATACAGGTCTGGCAGTGGTACTGGATAACGCCAATGTGGATACCGATCAGATAATTCCCAAGCAGTTTCTCTCCAAGGTGACCCGCGATGGCTTTGGTGTGCACCTGTTTCACGACTGGCGTTATCTGGATGAGGCCGGGCTTGAGCTCAATCCTGAGTTTGTCCTCAATAAGCCAAGGTTTAAGGGGGCATCGGTTCTGATCGCCAGGGAAAACTTTGGTTGTGGCTCCAGCCGTGAACATGCGCCTTGGGCACTGGCGGATTATGGCTTGCGGGTTATCATCGCGCCGAGCTTTGCCGATATCTTTTATGGCAATGCTATCAATAATGGATTATTGCCCGTCGCGCTTCCTGAAGAGCAGGTTCAGCAGATTATGGATGAGGTGATGGCGGCTAAGGGCGCAGCAGTGACAGTAGATCTGAATAAGCAAAAGGTTATTTCGCCGTTGGGCAATGAGTTTGTGTTTGATATCGCCCCATCTGCGCGTCATAAGTTACTTAAGGGTCTGGATGCTATCGGCCTGACACTGGAGCATGATGTTGATATTTCCGCCTACGAGGGGGAAATTCCGGTGTGGCGACAGTAGGGCCAACCGAACCCTTAATACAGGCTTTATTCCGATCTATACAGCGTACATATGTACCAGGACTGTTAGCTGAAAAGGCTGTGTAAGCACTGACTTATGCAGCCTTTTGCTTTTATTTGGTGACGCCGACTTTGTAACATGTTGAATTTAAGGTAATTAGTTTTGGCGATCCAACTGTGTCAGCATGTTATGTATAGGTGTTAGTGAATTATTCTGCAATTATGATGATGAAAAAGGTAACGTCTGTTTTCATCGCCAAGATTGTTTAACTTATTGTATTTAATTTATTTTAATTTTATTTTTTCAAATTTTTTTGTGCTGTTCAGCGAGTATCCCTCCAAAGTTGTACGCAGGGCTATTAGCGGGATGGTGAAGGTGCTCACATTTAGATGTATTTAAGGTGTAGTAAGTAGATAAATGTTCTGTTTTGGGTTGATATATTGCAAAAATATGCTGTGCAAGTACACTGTTTCACTAAACCTTAGAGTGCAAACTCTAATTTGTTGTCGTAAATAAACAGAGAATAACAATGAAACAGCGTACATTAACTCTTGCCATTACTTCGGCGCTTTTGGGGATGACGGCTCAGGTTCAGGCAGCCGGTTTTCAGTTGGCTGAATACTCAGCGACAGGTTTGGGCCGTGCTTATGCTGGTGAAGCGGCGATGGCCGACAACGCCTCAGCTCAGTTCCGTAATCCGGCCATGCTGACCTACCTCAAGGGAACTCAGGTTTCTGCCGGCGGCATCCTGGTGGTGCCTAATATCGATATCAAAGGTCATACAGTGCCTGTAGGTCTGGATGGCAAGCCTACTGGTGCTCCTGTGGCGACTCAGGCCAAAGATATTGCTGACGCTGCTTTCGTACCTAACTTCTATGTTTCTCATCAGCTGAATGACCAGTGGGTAGTCGGTCTGGCTATGGGAACCAACTTTGGTATGGCGACTGAACTGGATGATTCATTTTTGGGTACTCAGTTTGGTAATGAAGCGGCCGTGACCACAGTGGAGTTCAACCCCAATATTGCTTATCGCATGAACGACCAACTGAGTATCGGTTGGGGCTTGCGCCTGGTTTACGGTGAAGGCAGCATTGGTGCCAAGAGCAGTGCCGATGTGCCAACGTTCAATGTGCAGGCCGGTGATACTCTCAAGTATATGGAAGGTGATGATATCGCCTGGGGTTGGCAGTTGGGCGGTGCCTGGCAGATCAACGCCGATAACCGTATCGGTGTGAACTACCGCTCTGCAGTAGATCTGAATCTGGAAGGCCATGCCAATGGTTTTGCATTCAACCTGGCTGCGAGGGAAATGGGCTTGGCTCCTCAGGCCGAATATGCGGGTAGTATGGAGCTCACTCTGCCAGCGACTGCTGAAATTGCCTCTTTCCATCAGCTGACTGACAAGTTTGCCATGCACGCCAGTATCAACTGGACTGACTGGAGCTCTTTCGAGAAGCTGGAAGCCCAGATCCCATATCTAGTTGCACAGCCAGAGCAATTGGTGAAGCAGGAAAACTGGCGCGACAACTACCGCTTCGCCATTGGTGGTACTTATCAGCTGGATGCCAAGTCGGTGCTGCGTGCCGGTGTGGCTTACGACAAGTCTGCGGTAACCGATGCCAACCGTACCCTGACCATCCCTGAGATGGACAGATATTGGTTCAGTGTGGGTTATGGCTACGAATACAGCGATAACCTGACCTTCGATGCCGGTCTGACCTACATCCTGGCTGACGAGTCTCCTGTAACTGAGCCACGTCCGGGCATTGAGTCAGATAAGTCTGCAGCCCTGTTTGGCGGCGCCTTCACCGGTACCACCAGTGGTGATCTGGTACTGTTCGGTGTACAGGCCAGCTACAAGTTCTAACTTGAAGCCAGCGTTGCAAAGCTTGTCTATACAAGTTGCTTGAACGGTAAATACATAAAAAAGGAGCGCCGATTGGCGCCCCTTTTTCTCTCTCAGTTATGTCAGTTATGTCACGAGAGATGTCGTCTTGTCGGAGTGAATGTCCGGGATTAGCTAATATAGCTCTGACCGGCGTAAACCACGAAGTGACGCAATGCCAGTACTCCAAGGATGGTGCAGCTGGATACCGCAATCAAAAAGCCCTTGCTGTGTTTCCAGGACTTGGGTGCCAGAGTGGAAGCCAGTACCGGCACGGCCAGACCCAGACCTACTACGCCAATCCAGAATACCCCGGCCCAGGCACCTGTGGTGATCGCTGAGGTCGCGGCCTGCGCGGCTGGACCGGAGAAGTTCAGACCCACAAACAGCAGTACCAGACACAGGGCTTCGTTGAAGGCCACCGGGTATTCGATTCTGTGTACCTGCTCGATACAGTCAGACTCTTTCTTGCTGAAGAACAAAGTCGCCACCAGGATGTTACCGGCTGAGCCTACAGACAGCGCCGATGCCAGAAACAGCGCAGGCAGAACCGCAGTGTTCAGGATTGGGTAGCTGATCATGGCCGACAGCAGGAAGCCTGTGTATACGCCCACACCCAGAGCCAGGGCGAAGATCACCTTGTTCAGCGTGCCTTCCACCTGACGGCAGGCTTTCAATACCCCACCCAGCCAGGGAGCGAACTTGAGCACCTGCTTTTCAAACACCAGACCGGCGAACACAAACACCAGTGGGATATACAGCAGCAGGGCAATCACACCCCAGGCCATCACCGAGGTCAGGTTGTAGTTGATCAAAATCAGGTAGAAGTGGAACGGTTTGGTCAAATCCAGCACCAGCAGCGCCATACCCAAACAGATGGCCAGTGGGCCCAGTACCCCAGCTGCCTTGATAACCGGCAGACCTTCTGAAGGCAGGCCGCGGGCCTGTTTGTACCATTTCAGGCCGATAGCCACCAACATGGAGCCGGCGGAAAGACCGGCCATAAACAGGTAGACGGCGATAATCCAGTTCCAGACGACGGGATCATATTGCTCCATGGAGCCCCAGATATTGTTCATGCTTGGATCCCTCCTTTACGGCCAGGAATGCGGTACAGACGTGGCTGGGTGCCAAGGTGTACCTTGTGCTGATAACTTGGTTTGGTATCCAGTACTTTGCGAACTTCGCTGTCCGGGTCATTGGCATCGCCAAACACCAGAGCCTGGGTTGGGCATACGCTGACACAGGCAGGCTGCTGCCCACGGGCCAGACGTGTATCTTTACAGTAGTTACACTTGTCCGGTACCCGGGTTTCAGGGTTGATAAAGCGCACTTTGTAGGGGCAGGCGGCAACGCAGTAGAGGCAGCCCACACACTTGTCTTCATTGATGGAGACAATACCGTTGTCGTCTACATAGGCGGCGCCGGTTGGGCACACCTTCACACAGGGAGCATTTTCACACTGCTCACAGGACACCCGGTTGTACTTGAAGTGCAGATGCGGGTAGTTACCGTAAGGGCCTTCGATACGAACCTGCAGTCGGGTCACCGACTCAGGCACATTGTTTTCACTGCGGCAGGCCACGTTGCAGGCCTGACAGCCGATGCACTTGTTTTCATCGTGCACGAGAACATAACGCTTAGTCATATTGGACTCCGATTAAATCTTGGCGATCTTCACGCCTGTGGTGTGCAGGGTCATACCGGTCACGGGCGAAGTGACGTGGGGCAGCAGGTTGCCGCAGTGCACGCCCTTGCCGGTAGCGCGTGATAGCTCTTTGTTTTTGGAGCCAAAACCCATGTAGGCGAAGACAGTGTCAGGACGAATACCCGGTGTCACCAGTGCATGACCTTCCTCGCTGCCGGTATCGTTGTAGATGCGGATTTTGTCGCCGCTCTGAATATTGTTCAGGCCCGCGGTGACCGGGTGGATCCACACGGCGTTGTCTGACATCAGGTTGGCCAGCATAGGCACGTTCTGACTGCCACCGTTGGTGTGTACCGCGACTTTGCCCTGAATAAAGAACAGCTCATCAGGCTTTTTCATGTTCACTTCGCGGTAACGGATTACGCCGCGACCCGGTGCCATCTGCTCGACCTTGTCTGAGCTCAGTTCAATCTTGCCGCTCGGAGTCTTGAAGGTCAGGGCGCTGGCGTAGGTGCCATCTTCATCTGACGCTTTGGCATTGGGATAGGCCGCCACAAAGTTCTGCACTATGTCGCGTTCGCGCAGCATCAGTGGCTTGCCATAGCTGACATAGCCATCCTGCTTAATCTTGTTCAGCAGAGCGACATTGCCGCCTGTCTGGAACAGTTGCAGAGTTTCAATGTTGTCCCAGGGGAAGTACTGCCCCAGCCCCATGGACTCGCCCACTTCTTTCCAGATCTGCCAGCTTGGGCGGGTGTTGCCGATAGGCTCGACCACCTTCTGGCGTACATAGTAAGCGGGGTTCTTGCCGGAATTATCGGCGATCTCTTCATCCCGTTCCAGATAAGTAGACTCAGGCAGGAAGATATCGGCATAGGCGGCACTTTCACTGATGTAGATGTCGCAGCACACCACAAACTCCAGCTTCTTCATGGTTTCCACAATGCGGGCACGATCTGTCATGGTCTGCATTGGGTTGGTGCGGCTCATGACCCAGCCGCGCAGCTGATAAGGTTTGGCCTCAAGGCTGGCGTCCAGAATGGTCTGGTAGACACCGCCGGAGGACCACATCATGGCGTACTGCTCATCCACCATGTCGATACGCTTGGCGTCTGACTTGGGCATATCTTTTACGCCTGGCTTGACCAGTGATGGCGCCACTTGCTCACCGGCAAACTTGTTATAGGTCGAAGCCTTCTTGCTGAAATAAAGGCCACCTTCACGCTCGATATTGCCAATCAGTACGTTGGCGGCATACAGGGCGCGGCGCATCTCAAATTCTTCAGTGGTGAAGGTAGAGCGATGACCGAAATCAACGCAGGCATGGGGCGCTGCAGCGGCGTATTCACGGGTGATGCGGCGGATATCTTCGGCGGGCACATCGGAAACTGATTCAGCCCATTCAGGGGTATAGGCTTTCACTTCATTGGCGAAGGCTTCAAAGCCGGAGACATAGCGATCGATAAAGGCTTTGTCATACAGCTTTTCTTCAATTAATACATGACAGATAGCCAGCGCCACAGCTACGTCTGTCCCCGGCTTGATGGCGTACCACTCGTCGGCCTTGTCGGCGACTACCGAGAACCGAGGCTCGAATACCACCAACTTGGCGCCTTTTTCCATTTGCGCCTGCATCATGCCGCGGGTTTCGGACATATTGATGCCTTCATACAGGTTATGGCCGAAGTTGATGATGTATTTGGAGTTCAGCAAATCCCTCTTGAGTTTGTCCCCGAACATGGCTTTAGCAGCAACCACATAACCACCCGGACAAGTGCTGGCGTGGGTAAAGGTATTTGGGCTGCCGTAGGCTTTGGCAAGATGGAACAAGTGACCAGCTAGAGAACCGGATTTGGAGGAAAAGGCGACGGCTTCCGGGCCGTGTTCTTTCTTAATACGGGTCAGATTGTCGGCGATGATGGCATAGGCTTCATCCCATTCGATCTCCTGCCACTGACCTTCGCCACGCTCACCAACCCGCTTCAAAGGCTTGACGATACGTTGTTTGTCATACAATTGGCTGTGACCTGCGCCACCACGGGCACACACGGCACCGCCGAAGGACTCGGCCTTGGGGTTACCCAGAATGGAGACGTTCTTGCCATTCACTACCCGGGCAGAGATAGGGCAGCGGGTAGAGCACATTTCGCAGATACTGGCTACCTGGCTGCCAGAGCCTTTCAGCTCGGTGCGCTCCAGCGCGGCCAAAGACCCTGGCAACATGCTTGCCAGGGCACAGGTCGCGGTGCCGACACCGGCACCTTTGATAAAGGTTCGCCGATCTAATTTCATTATTCATATCCCCGTTTTATTGCTGATGCGACGGGCGGGTCAGCCCGTCATATGGGGGCATTATGTCGCCGGGTTTTGGATGGAGATATTGTGGTAAACCACATACAGGGTAAAAAATTTTCACGATTGTGAGGTGATTCAAAGTCAACTTCTTGACCGCACGGGCTGGTGGGATTGTCTATTGTGGTAAACCACATATAGGCTTTAACGTGAGTTGGAACTTTGCTTTTTATGTCGCGCTCTCTGTCAACAATGACAGTTGCTCATGACGAGGGAGTTGCTGCCGGGCAATTGAAATTCAATTGCTTGCCGCAGGAGGGCGTGCAGGGTGGCATGAATGCGATGGAAGGCAGGATATCTGAGAATGGTTTTATGTCCTGTTGCTGCCTCGACTCGCCGTGAAATCTTCCCTGATGGCTCTACACTGACAAATCCATCCCTGTACAAATGTCAGTTTGTCTTCCATGGCTCTCGCTCCTGGGTGTTCATCTTTGATGAACACTCGCCCATGTCAGAAAGGGTCTGGACAGCATCAGAACCAAAGGTTAAGAGAGTGGCCTGTAGATGCAGGGGTGGGCTTGCAGCTTTGGATCCCTTAGATAACAGCTTTTGTGCTGCCTCTGCGCTTGAGCTTGAGGGTGGCGGTGCAGCCGGTTTGACCGTCGCACCGGTTGCTCAAATTGAAACTGGCTTCATGCTGCTTGAGTACATCTGAACAAATAGCCAGCCCCAATCCCAGACCATCAGCTTTGGTAGAGAAGAAGGTTGTGATCAGTTCATTGCTGGGTAGACTCAGGCCGGGGCCGTTGTCAGTCAAGGTTAAGTTCAGCTGCTGCGCCAGAAAATCAAACTGCACTTCGATATGTCCGGCATGGCCTGCAGGCATGTCAGATAAAGCATCAAGCGAGTTCTTCAGCAAGTTCACCAATACCTGCTGCATACCGACCCGATCGGCAGTAACAATGAAGGGCTCGCCGTTGACTTTGGTGCTGACTCTTACTCTCCGGCGATCCAGTTCCAGCTTGAGCAGGGCGATACTTTCTTCCACCAACGTCAGCAGGTTGACGTCTTCCATCACCGCTTCGCGGCGTTTAAGCAGACCGCGGATGCGGTGCACCACTTCGCCGGCGCGCACTGATTGACGATTAATCTTCTCCAGCAGCGCCAGAGACTCTTCATAGCCTTCGCCTTTGGCCTGCAGTCGCATAATGCCCCCTTCGCTGTAGCTGGTGATGGCGGCGATAGGCTGGTTCAATTCATGGGCTAAACCTGCGCCTATTTCGCCTAGGATGGCAGTGCTTTGTAACCGCTCCATGGCAACGGCCTTGAGTTTGAGCTGGCGCTCGGTTTCCACCAGGGTGTCGCTCTTCTGGCGGACTTTATATTCAATCCACAGGTGATAGATGGTGGCGATCAGAAACACCAGTGCCGCCAGTATGCCCCAGCTTTGATTGGCTCTGAGCCAATCAATTACCGACTCCCATTTTGGGGGCTGATTTTTGGCGACATTCAGCTCGGCAAACAGCTGGCTCACCTGCAACAGGCTTATTGGAGAAGTCCAGCCGGAGAGTTCCGCCTTCACGGCCGCCGGATCATCCGCCGGCATGGCCAGCAGCGCCTGGGTGACCTCCTTGGCCAGACGCACGTTTACATACTCACTGGCGGCAAATGACCAGTTGGGGTACAGATTGGTGGAGCACTGACAGTCATACCCGTCAGGGCGGCTGGGGTTGAGCACCCGAAAATCCTGCTCGTCAATCAGACCACGTTTGGCCATATCTTCCAAGGTACACAGGGGAGTAATGGCAGCATCCACATTGCCATCCCTGACCTGATAGACCAGCGGATCCAGCGGGAAGCCGAGAAACTTAACCCGTTTAAACCAGCTTTCAGGATCCATGCCCAGTTTGTGCATCAGCCCCACCGTCGCTTGATAGCCACCCAGGGCATGGGGGGCACTGGCGGCGATGACTTTGTCTTTGAGGTCATGCAAAGTGCGGTAGTTGCTGTCGGCGCGTACCAGAATGGCCGAACCTATGGCTTTGGTGGTGCCATTGTGGCGCAGGGATCTCATGGTCGCGAGCCATGATAGTGGGTACTGGTTGGACAGATACAGATACTGGCCGGGATTGGTGATGATGAACTGGATGCGATTGTCCAGTAGCGCTTGGTTCAACTCTTCAAAGGTACTTGGCTGGACCTTGAATCTTGCCTCTGGTACATGAGTGCTGAGATAGTCCATCATGGGTTGCCAGCGTTCTTTGGCTTTCTGGTAACCCCAGTTGGCCAGCACGCCGATCCGGTAAACTTTTACCTTGGATGCAGGCTGGCCAGAGATGGGCTTGGTGGTTGACTCCGTCGCCGATACCACAGGCGCGGTCATCAGCCCAATCAGGCTAAATAGGATGTAGGCTAACAACAGCACTGAGGCGCGCAGGTGCATAGGGGGGCTCCCACAACGATGAGTAAAGGTGAAATATTAACTCACAGTGTGTATAGAGTAGTGTGGCGCGATTCAAATTTCCGGAGACTGGATTCGCCTCGGGTGCAAAACGAGACTGGATTCGTCTCGGGTGCAAAACTGAGATATAACATCACCTGTGATGTTTGTTTTTCTGATCAGGACCTGCCATGAAATCTCCCGAGCCACAAATTCTCTATTTGATTGATGACGATGAAGCGATTGCCGATTCCCTCTGTTTTCTGTTGGAAGGCTTTGGCTATCGGGTGGTGTGGTTCGGCGATGGACAGACTTTTTTAAGCTCGGTTGATCTACAGGAGCCGGGCTGTGCCATCCTTGACTCCCGTATGCCGGGACTATCCGGTCAGCAGGTGCAGCAATTGCTGAATGACAAAGCCAGTCCCTTGTCAGTGATCTTTTTAACCGGCCATGGAGATGTGCCCATGGCGGTGGATGCTTTCAAGAAAGGGGCCTTCGACTTCTTTCAAAAGCCAGTGCAGGGTAAGGCGCTGGCGGAAGCTATCGAAAAGGGACTGGCTCACAGTCGACGTCAAAGCTGGAAGCTCAGGCATCAGGCGCTGATTGATAGCCTGACCGAACGCGAACAGGAGATCTTCCGGCTGGTAGTTAATGGTTACACCAATAAACAGATGGCCGAAGCTCTGTTTGTGGCGGTGCGGACCATTGAAGTCCACAGAGCCAAGTTGATGAAGAAATTGGGGGTGACCAACATGGCTGAGCTGCTGAAACTGGCGCCGTTGCTGCGTCGCCCCGAAGATGGCTGAGACCGAAAATTTGTTAAAATACGGCGGGAAACTTTGCATCCTTCATGGGCTTGGGTATAACTTCCTTAAGCAAAGTTTCACAAGGAAACCCAAGGGTGACAAAGAAATACGTGGTTGCGCTGGATCAGGGCACAACCAGTTCCAGAGCCATAGTGTTTGACCATGATGCTAATATCGTCTCGCTATCTCAGCGCGAATTTACCCAGATCTATCCCCAGCCAGGTTGGGTAGAACACGACCCCATGGAGATCTGGGCCAGTCAGTCATCGACCCTGATCGAGGCGCTGGCCCGGGCGGGGATCCGCAGCCGGGAAGTTGTGGCTATTGGCATTAGCAATCAGCGCGAAACCACCGTGCTGTGGAATAAAACTACAGGCAAACCCATTCACAATGCCATTGTCTGGCAGTGTCGCCGCTCTGCGGATATCTGCGATGCCCTCAAGACGCAGGGGCTGGAAGATGAAATCCGCAGCCGTACCGGGCTGGTGCTCGACCCCTATTTTTCGGCAACCAAGATCAAGTGGTTGCTGGATCATGTGCCCGGTGCCCGGCAGCAGGCCGAAAATGGAGAACTGCTGTTTGGCACCATAGACACCTGGCTGACCTGGAAGTTGACCGAAGGCGAGGCGCATGTCACCGATCCCACCAATGCTTCGCGCACCTTGCTGTATAACATTCATGAGCTTAAGTGGGATGAGCGACTTTTGGAAATCTTCGATATTCCGGCGTCTATCCTGCCAGAGATTAAAGGCTCCTCGGAGATAGTGGGCAAGATCCGGATCACGGGGCAGGGGCAGGAGCAGGAGATCCCGGTTGCCGGCATGGCGGGCGATCAACAATCAGCTCTGTTTGGCCAGCTGTGTACCGACAAGGGCATGGCCAAGAATACCTATGGGACAGGGTGTTTTTTGTTGATGAACACAGGCTCCGAGGCGGTATGCTCCCATCACGGGCTGTTGACCACTGTAGCAGTCGGTGCCAAAGGTGAGGTGAATTACGCGCTGGAAGGCGCCGTGTTTATGGGCGGCGCCACCATTCAATGGCTGCGGGATGAGTTGGGGCTTCTTCGTGATGTCCAGGACACCGAATATTTTGCCTCCCGGGTGACAGATACCAATGGAGTATATCTAGTGCCCGCCTTTGTGGGGCTGGGGGCGCCTTACTGGGACCCTAATGCCAGAGGCGCGTTGGTTGGTTTGACTCGGGGGGCTAACCGTAATCACATCATCCGGGCAGCACTGGAGTCTATCGCTTATCAGAGTCGGGATCTGCTGGATGCCATGGCTAGGGATTGTGGTGTGCCACTGAAACAACTCAAGGTTGATGGTGGTGCGGTGGCAAACGATTTTCTGATGCAGTTTCAGGCGGATATCACCCATGCTGAGGTGCTGCGCCCTGAGCTGACGGAAACCACCGCTATGGGCGCCGCTTTTCTTGCCGGTTTGGCCGTTGGCTTCTGGAAATCGACCGAAGAACTCAGCCACAAGGCCAGCATTGAGCGGTGTTTCACACCTCAAATAGACGAGTCGACCAAAGAGACCCTGTATCAGGGCTGGCAGAATGCAGTCGCCAGAACCCGCAGTCAGTAAGCGATTTGATTACCGAGCAGGTAACAAAAAGCCAGTCTTGGCTTTTTGCTACTTGGAGGCTTGCCCGCAAGATTTATATCTCGATATCCACATGCTTGCCTGTGCTGTCTCTTGGTGATGTGCTGTGTTTGCCATGTTGCTCATCCGCTAGCGCCTGAGCTTCCTGTGCCAGTTGCTCTTCAGTGGCGGGCACAAACTTGTCTCTTTGGGCTTGCTTTGACGGTTGTTTGTCGGTTTTTCGCCGCCCGTCTGCACGGAACCTACGGCGGCTTGAGTGACGTTTGCGATGCTCCAGGCGATAGCTTGGCTCCTGAGTCTGAGTCTGAGTTTGGTGGTCATCGGCGTCGATGGCGGACTCTGGCATGACACGCTGCACCCTGCGAGCCCGTTCAATTCCAGCCCGCACAGGTTTTGCCAGCATGTTATAGAGTGCATCCAGTCCCATGGTTCACAAATAATTCCGTCATCAGGTTCTGCAATTATATCGGCTATTGTGGTTAAAGTTTAATCTTTTCATCCTGTTGCTCTGAAGTCTTCGGATTCTGCCAGTCCATATTATCTGTCATCAGCGACCGAGCCACAGCAACAGAATCCCGGTCCGTGCCGACAGCAGCGACAGTGAGCTGGCCAGTTGCAGCAAGGGATTGTGAATATCTTCGCGGCTGTCATAGATGCATGATTTGCGGCACCCGGAGGAAATCAAACCACCGCCAATGATCATGGGGCTTGCTGATCAGTTGGCCGGTTTGGCTATCTAGGTAGAGCCTGGGTTTGCCCACACCTATACAGTTGACCTGCTACACAGGCGGAGTCGTCCAGCGCATTTCGTCACCAGGATTTTCCAGTAACAGTTGGGTATTTTCTCATTTGACTGCGCCTGTATAGCGGGTACGCCATTGTGCAATGGCTTGGGACTCAGTCAGCAAAGGCGGTAGCTCCAGTCCGGTAATGGCAGAGATAAGCCATTGCTGTCGATTGGCCTCAATGAAAAAATCACAGGCGGAGCATTTTTTCACTAGGGTCTGCTGACCTTTGGGGTTGTTTTTGCAGCAGTTTGTGGATTCTTTATCCAAGGCAGAGGCTTCGATGTGTAGCTAGCCTACATAGAGAAACCGATAACGCAGGAGAAAAGGGCCACAAACGCTGCCCATAGGGCTGGGGTAAAAGCCTTTTATGCCTTGTTGCAGCTCTTGCTAAGGACTCAGGCCATTAACGTCGAGCTGCGTCGCCCATCTCGGGGCTGTCATCACTCGCAGAGCACGCACGGGACTTATTCGAACCTTCCCAAATAACCTCAGCTCAGGATAACAGAATGGATTTCTAATGGCTGTTTTTGCAGCTAGCTACGTTGAATTTACTTGCATTAGCCCGCTATTTGACGCGCAAATTCGCCTTGCGATCAACAAAAACCTCCGACAAGCAAGAGAATTAAATACAGATTTCTTTTAAATCAAAAGATTACTCTGTTTCTTATCCAGAGTTTAGGTTGATTAGTGTTCACCTGCTCCACTAGTTCCCACTTCGATAATCTGGCGTTCATATCTTGCAAACTCCTGTATAACCCGCTTGCAAACTCCTGTATAACCCGCTTGCTGACTGAAGTTGGCCAGCTTGACAATACTTGCACCCTGTCCCTAAACTTAGGAGTGTGGGAATTTGTGGATTTTTGTGGATCATATAATCGGATAGGGAATCAAGACGCATGTTTCGTGGGGCCAGCTCGATTAATCTCGATGCTAAAGGACGGATCGCCATACCAGTGCGATACCGCGATGCCCTGCGCGATCATCAGGATCCTGCGATGGCCGGTCGTCTGGTCATTACAGTGGACATCAACTCTGCCTGCCTGTTGCTTTATCCCCTGTGGGAGTGGGTCAAGGTCGAGAGCAAGTTGCTGACCCTGTCCGATACCCAACCCACCGAACGTGCGCTCAAGCGCAGGTTGTTGGGACACGCCCATGAACTTGAACTGGATACCCATGGCCGGTTATTGCTGCCACCGCCCTTGCGGCAGCACGCGGATCTGAGCAAAAAGGCCATGCTGGTGGGGCAGCTGAACAAGTTTGAGCTCTGGGATGAGCATTGCTGGATGCAGCAGCTCGAAGATGATCAACAGGTTATCCAAAACAGTGCGCTGGACGCCAATGAGCGACTGGCGGATTTCTCATTGTAGTAATTGAATTTAAAGAAGAGTGCCATGAGCCAGGAATTTGCCCATTTAACTGTACTGCTGGATGAAACCGTCGCGGGTCTCAATATCCGATCCGACGGCATCTATATCGACGGTACTTTTGGCCGTGGCGGGCACTCGCGTCTGGTACTTGCTCAGTTAGGCGAGCATGGCCGCTTAATTGCTATCGATCGTGACCCGCAGGCGATTGAAGCGGCCAAACAGTTTGCTGATGACAAACGGTTTCAGATTGTTCATGGTGGCTTCGGTCAACTGGCTGACTATGTGAAAGAGCTTGGCCTGACCGGGAAAATCGATGGCGTGCTGCTGGATTTGGGGGTGTCATCCCCCCAGCTGGATGATGCCGGACGGGGATTCAGCTTTCTGCGTGATGGCCCTTTGGATATGCGGATGGACAACAGTCAGGGGGAAACCGCTGCTCAGTGGCTGGCCCGCGCTGAAATTGAAGATATGGCCTGGGTGTTCAAGACCTTCGGGGAGGAACGTAATGCCCGACATATCGCCCGTTGTATCGCGGCCGACAGAGAAAAAGAACCTTTCCTGCGTACCAAGCAACTGGCGGATTTAATCGCCCGTGTCGCCAAGACTAAAGAGCGCAACAAACATCCGGCGACCCGGGTGTTTCAGGCGATCCGCATCTACATCAATAGCGAGCTGGAGCAGATTGAACAGGCGCTGGAAGGCTCGCTGACCACGCTGGCACCACATGGGCGTCTGTCTATCATCAGCTTCCACTCGCTGGAAGACCGAATTGTAAAACGCTTTATCCGTAAGCATTCCCAGAGAGAGGAAGTCCCTTACGGTTTGCCTGTGACTGAGGCGCAGTTAAGCGGTAATCGCAAGTTGATGCCAGTGGGCAAGGCGATGAAGCCATCAGAAGCTGAGCTGGAGTGTAACCCCAGAGCCCGCTCCAGCGTGCTGCGGGTGGCCGAGCGGCTGGAATATTGACAGGGATGACGGTGATCGTGAACAAGCCACAGCTTAATTTGACCCGTATAGTGGTGCTGGATCTCTGGCATCACAAGTGGTTATGCCTGCTGGCGCTGACCGTGGTGCTCAATGCGGTGGCAGTGGTGTATGCCAGCCATATTAACCGGCAGCAGGTCAGCCGTTGGGATCAGCTGTTGCAACAGCGGGACAGGTTGGATATCGAATGGCGTAATCTGCTGCTGGAAGAGCAGGCGCAGACTGAGCATAGCAAAATTGCCCGCATCGCTACCAAAGAATTGGGGATGCACAGACCTGCCCCGAGTGAAGAAGTGGTCGTGAGAGTGCCATGAGTAGAAAAACCAAACAGGCCAAGCGCAATCAAAAACCAACCCTGTTCCCCATTCGGGTGCAGGTGGCGGTGTTTTTCGTTTGTCTGCTGTTTGCCAGTCTGGTGGCGCGCGCGGCTTACATCCAGATTATCGAGCCGGGCAGGCTGCGGTACGAGAGTGACATGAGAACGCTGCGCACGACTTCAAGTGATGTGCAACGAGGCCTGATTGCCGATCGCAATGGTGAAATGTTGGCCGTGAGTGTGCCGGTTAAAGCGGTTTATGCCGATCCCTATGATGTGTTCGACAAAGGCGGTTTTGACGCCGATAACGAAAAGCGCTGGAAGGCGCTGGCGGACGTTCTGCATCTGGATGTGGACGATATGATCGCTCGCATCAAGCGCAACCCGGAGAGCCGTTTTGTGTACCTCAAGCGTCAGGTGACACCGGAGGTTGGCGAATATATTAAGGAACTGAAACTCAAGGGTATTTCGTTGCGTGATGAGTCCCGCCGTTATTACCCCAGTGGTGAGATCAGCGCTCAACTTGTGGGCATCACCAATATCGATGATATCGGTATTGAAGGCATTGAGAAGACCTATGACGACTGGTTGACCGGCAAACCTTCCAAAGAGAAAGTGCGTAAATCCCGTGACGGTAAAGTGGTAGAACGTCTGGGGGTGGTGGAGGAAGGGGAAAAGTCCAATGATCTGGTGCTCAGCATAGATCAGCGTATTCAGTCGCTGGCTTACCGTGAGCTGAAAAAGGCCACTGAACTGCATCAGGCGACAGGCGGCAGTGTGGTGGTGCTGGACGTGCACACGGGTGAGATCCTCGCTATGGTCAACACTCCGTCATACAACCCCAACTCCCGGGATCAGCTGCAGAGCTTCCGCATGCGTAACCGGGCAGTGACAGATACCTTCGAGCCTGGTTCTACCCTCAAACCCTTTGTGGTGGCAGCGGCGCTGCAATCCGGCGTGGTGAAATCCAATGAGCTGATCCCGACATCCCCGGGCTGGATGCGTATCGGCGGCCGTCAGGTGCGCGATGCCATTAACTATGGTGACATGTCGCTGGCCAAAATTTTGGTTAAATCCAGTAACGTAGGGGTGAGCAAGCTCGCCCTGTCAATGCCGGTGGAGGAGTTGCTAGGAACCTATTACAGCATGGGGCTGGGCAGCCAGTCCGGCAGTGAGCTGACTGGAGAGAATGCCGGTCTTATCCGCAAGCGATATCGTTGGTCTGATTTTGAACGAGCAACTTTGTCCTTCGGCTATGGTCTCACGACTACCACACTGCAGCTGGCGCGTATGTACGCCACTTTGGGCTCTGGTGGTGTGCTGCATCCTGTGTCTATCCTCAAGCTGAAAACCCCGCCGGCAGGCGAGCGGGTGTTGTCGGAGCAAGTGGCGCGTGATGTGATGTACATGCTGGTCGGCGTGACCGAAAAGGGGGGCACCGCACGCAAGGCACATATTAAAGGCTATCAGGTGGCCGGTAAAACCGGTACCAGTCGTAAGGCGGTGGCCGGTGGCTATGGCGATGACTACTGGGCGCTGTTTGCCGGGATCGCGCCTGTGAATAACCCAAGATTGGCTATCGCCGTGGTCGTGAACGATCCCAAAGGGGACAGATACTACGGCGGCGATGTGGCAGGCCCTGTCTTTGCAAATGTGATGTCAGGTGCGTTGCAGATGTTAAATGTAGAACCTGTAACCCGGCGCGAGCAAATACAGCTGGCGTCGGTTGGGGGGAGAGCAGAATGATGTACTTACGGGATCTGCTGGCTCCCTGGATGCATTACGCCGGCGATGAGCAGTTCAGTGATTTGACGTTAGACAGCCGGGCTATTCAGCCCGGCGCTGTGTTTGTGGCACTGCCTGGTCATGCAGCTGATGGCCGTCAGTATATTGAAAGTGCACAGGCCAAAGGCGCAGTGGCGGCACTGGTGCACACAGATGATGCCGCCCAGCATGCTCAGGTCAGCCGTGAAGATGGGCTGAAGATCTATTTCCATGGCCTGTCCCATCAGGTATCAGTGTTGGCGGCGCAGGCCTGGCCTTTGATGCCGGGCAGGCTGAAGGTGATCGGCATTACCGGCACCAATGGCAAGACCTCCGTTAGTCAACTGATTGCCCAGCTGCTGGTACTCATTGGTCAAAGAGCGGCAGTTATGGGAACCATGGGCAATGGTGAGTGGCTGGATGCCAACCCAACCAGTCTGCTGGATGCGGGTAATACTACGGCAGACCCTCTGACCATTATGCGTCAACTCAAAGGTTTTGAGCGTGAGGGATTGAGCGCCTGCGCCATGGAAGTTTCCAGCCATGGCCTGGTTCAGGGGCGGGTGGATGCTGTGCCTTTTGAGGTGGCTGTGTTTACCAATCTGACCCGGGATCATCTGGATTACCATGGTGATATGACCAGCTACGGGGAGGCCAAGAAGCGTCTGCTGAATTTTGCCAGTCTGCGCGCGGCGCTGGTGAATCTGGATGATGCGACCGGCCTTAGCTGGTATCAGGCATTTCCGGGTAAATACAAAGGGTTTTCCATTCACCGACACAGTGACGCCAGCTATGGCGTCAGCAAGGTGCAGTATCACCGCGCCGGTGTGACGGCCACAGTGCACTGGCCGGAAGGTCAGGCCGAAATCGCTTCGCCACTATTGGGAGAATTCAATCTCTCCAACCTGCTGGCGGCGCTCAGTGCGCTGCATGCCTGCGGTTATGATCTGCAAGCCTGCTGTGCCGAAGTGGTAAATCTCAAGCCTGTCGCTGGCCGGATGGAGTGTTTTGCGGCAGCGGGTAAACCGACTTTGGTGGTGGATTATGCCCATACCCCGGACGGTCTGGAGCAGGCATTGAAAGCCGCGCGCATTCACAGCCGGGGCATGCTCTGGTGTCTGCTTGGGTGTGGTGGTGACCGTGACAAAGGCAAGCGCCCCATGATGGCGGCGGTCGCCGAGGCGTTTGCCGATGAAATTGTACTGACCAGCGACAATGCCCGCAGTGAAGATCCCATGGCGATCATTGCCGATATGCAGGCCGGGCTGAAACAGCCGCAGGCTGCCTGGGTGAATCCGGATCGCCGTGAGGCAATCAAACAAGTGTTCTGCCGTGCCCGCGCCGGTGACATAGTACTGCTGACCGGCAAGGGACATGAAGCTTATCAGGAAATAGCTGGTGTGAAGCATGACTATGATGAGCGGGCTCTGGCGGCACTCCTGGCTGCACAAATAACCGGGGAGGTGCAATGATCCCTGTTGAATTAACTCAGCTGCTGACTCCATTGGCTGCCACACTGGTGGGCAAGAACCTTACCATCGCCAGCGTGACGACTGACAGCCGTGATGTGGCGGCAGATGGCCTGTTTGTGGCGCTGAAAGGTGAGCGCTTTGATGCCCACGACTTCGCCCAGACCGCAATCGACAATGGTGCTGTCGCACTGCTGGTTGAACGTGAGTTGCCTGTGTCTGTGCCGCAACTGCTGGTGGCCAACTGCCACCAAGCACTGGGTAAATTGGGCGCTCTGGTGCGCGATGTTGTGAATCCCAGGTGCCTTGCACTGACCGGCTCCAATGGTAAAACCTCGGTGAAAGAGATGGTGGCTACTATCTGTGGTCAACAGCATCAGGTGCTTTATACCGCAGGCAATTTCAATAACGACATTGGCGTGCCCCTGACCCTGTTGCGGCTGGAGCAGGATGATGAAATCGGTGTGTTTGAGCTGGGTGCCAGTCACATAGGCGAGATTGATTACACCTCGGCACTAGTACGCCCGGATGTGGCTTTGGTGAACAATGTTGCCAGCGCACACCTTGAGGGATTTGGCTCCGAAGCCGGTGTAGCAAAGGCCAAATCGGAAATTTTTAATCATCTGGCTGCGGATGGCACCGCCATCATTAATGCCGATGATCGCTATGCCGGTGTTATGCAGGCTGCGGCAGCAGGGCATCAACAACTGACCTTTGGTGTGGACAATGCCGCCGATGTGCAGGGGTTGAACCTTAAGGCCGATACCTTCGGCCGTTACTGCTTTGACTGCTGTTATCAGCAGCAGACTCAAGCCATGACCCTGCCACTGGCCGGTCGTCATCAGGTTTCCAATGCGCTGGCGGCGACTGCCATGTGTCTGGCGGCGGGGTTCTCGCTGGCGCAGATTGCTGCCGGACTGGCACAGCTCAAGCCTGTCAAAGGCCGCATGATGCCGGTGGAGCTTGGGCGGGTGATGGTGGTGGATGACAGCTACAACGGTAATCCGGCGTCAGTGGGCGCTGCCATCAACTGGCTGAAAGAAATTGACAAAAATCGCTTCCTGGTACTGGGCGATTTGGGCGAATTAGGCGACAATGCGTCCCTTTTGCATGGCGAATTGGGTGTCAAAGCGAAGCAAGCTGGAATTAACCAACTGTTTTGTTTGGGACAACTGTCCAGTGCCGCCAGTGAAACCTTTGGCTCGCGCCACTTCACTGAATTGGATGCACTGGTAACAGCACTCATCAGCCATATACGAGTGTCACCGGGACAGGTGACCGTATTGATAAAAGGGTCACGCAGCGCTGGGATGGAGCGCGTTGTTGAAGCCTTGAAAGCCGCCTTTGGGCGCGGGGAGTTTTGTTAATGCTGGTTTATCTGGCTGAGTATCTGACCCAGTTTTATACCGGGTTCAACGTATTTTCATACCTGACCTTCAGAGCGATTCTGGGCCTGCTCACAGCCCTTTCTTTCAGTCTCTGGTGGGGGCCTCGTCTGATTGAGCGTCTGCAACTGCTGCAGATAGGTCAGGTGGTGCGTAATGAGGGTCCTGAGTCCCATTTCACTAAGCGCGGCACCCCTACCATGGGTGGGCTGTTGGTGCTGGCGGGTATCTTTATTTCTGTACTCCTGTGGGGCAATCTCAATAGCCGCTATGTATGGGTCATGCTGTTTGTGCTCGGTAGCTTTGGTCTGATTGGCTTTATTGACGACTACCGCAAGGTAGTGCGCAAAAACACTGATGGTCTGGTCGCCCGCTGGAAGTATCTGCTGCAGTCGTTGGCAGCGCTGATGGTGGCGTTTTACCTCTATTACAGCGCGGCCGTGCCAGGGAACACCCAACTGGTGGTGCCTTTCTTCAAGGACGTGATTCCACAGCTTGGTGGCCTGTTTATTCTGCTGGCCTACTTCACCATAGTGGGCTCCAGCAACGCTGTGAACCTCACCGATGGTCTGGATGGTCTGGCAATTATGCCAACAGTGATGGTGGCGGCGGCCTTTGCACTGATCGCTTATTTGTCCGGCCACGTGCAGTTTTCCGCGTATCTGCATATTCCCTATCTGCCCGGCGCCGGTGAACTGGTGATTGTCTGTACCGCTATTGTTGGTGCGGGTCTGGGCTTTTTGTGGTTCAACACTTATCCCGCTCAGGTGTTTATGGGAGATGTAGGTTCCCTCTCGCTGGGCGCGGCGCTGGGCACCATAGCGGTGCTGGTGCGTCAGGAAATTTTGCTGGTGATCATGGGCGGTCTGTTCGTAATGGAAACCCTGTCAGTGATCCTTCAGGTGGGCAGCTATAAGCTGCGGGGGCAGAGGATCTTCCGCATGGCGCCAATCCACCATCACTATGAGCTTAAGGGCTGGCCGGAGCCCAGAGTGATTGTCCGTTTCTGGATCCTCTCTCTGTTCCTGGTGCTGCTCGGTCTGGCAACCCTGAAGCTGAGGTAATTTTGATGAGCAGTGCAGGTGTCTCGATGACCGGTCAAGTACCCACCCATCTGGTATTGGGGTTGGGCGCAACTGGCCTGTCTGTGGTTCGTTTCCTCTGCGCCAGGGGTGTTGTACCCATGGTGATGGACAGTCGTGACAATCCTCCCGGTGCCGAACAATTGGCGCGGGAGTTTCCCCAAGTCGTGCTCAGCACAGGAGGGTTTGATTGTCGTTTTCTGGTGCAGGCGCAGCAGATCATTATCAGCCCGGGTATCCCTCTGAGCACGCCGGAAATACGTGCGGCACTGGATATGGGCGTCGAAGTAATCGGTGATATTGAGCTGTTTGCCCGCTCAATCGCTGACAAGCCACCCTGCGTGTTGGGGATTACCGGCTCCAACGGCAAGAGTACAGTGACCACCCTGGTGGGCATGATGGGGCAGGCGGACGGCAAATCCGTGGGCGTGGGCGGCAATATCGGCACGCCGGCACTAGATCTGCTCGGTAGATATGACTTGTATGTGCTGGAGCTGTCAAGCTTCCAGTTGGAGACCACGGCGAGCCTGAACTGTATTGCAGCCAGCTGTCTGAACATCAAGGAAGACCATATGGACAGATACACAGATCTTTCCAGTTATCGCTATGCCAAGATGGGGCTGTATCGCCAGAGTCATCTGCAGCTGTTCAACCGAGAGGATGAGCTGACCATACCACTGGAAGCCGGTCACCGCGAAAGCTTTGGTTTGAATGAGCCAGAGGGCGACGACTGGGGGATCCGTAACGGCATGCTGGTACATGGCGGATCGGAAATCATGTCCGTGGGTGAAGTGGCACTGATCGGTCGTCATAACGTGGCCAATGTGCTGGCCGCCATGGCACTGGCATCGGCCGCCGGGATCAGCAAAGAGGCGATGATCCATGTGGCGTCAGAATTCACTGGGCTGAGCCATCGCTGTGAGCGGGTTGTTCACCGTAACCGCATCACCTGGGTGAATGACTCCAAGGCCACCAATGTGGGCGCCACTGCTGCGGCCCTGGCAGGTCTTGAGGATTATCCCTGCAAGGTGATTCTGATCGCCGGTGGTGATGGCAAAGGCGCGGATTTCTCGTCGCTGGCACCCCTGCTGGAGAAAGTGGCTTATCTGATTACTCTGGGGCGAGATGGCCATAAAATTGCGGCACTCAAGGAAGGCACTATCGAGGTACAGAGCATGGCTGAGGCTGTAGCTCAGGCTGATGCACTGGCTCAGGCCGGTGATTTGGTGTTGCTGTCACCCGCCTGCGCCAGTCTGGACATGTATGCCAATTTCATGGCCAGGGGTGATGATTTTCGCGCCCAGGTGGAGGCCCTAGATGGCCAGTAATGAACGGCAGTTGGGGCTGTTTGAACGCCGTCCCAATTGGTCGTGGCGCAACTGGCTCAGCGGCGATGATTCGCCGGGGATGCAGCTGTACGACAGGAGTCTGCTGGCTGCAGTGCTGTCCTTGATTGCTTTTGGTTTTGTGATGGTGATGTCGGCTTCGCTGGCAGAAGCCCAGACCTTGACCGGCAATCCGTTCCACTTTGTGGAGCGGCACCTGGCGTACCTGGTGGGTTGTGTGCTCATTGCCGCGGGTATGCTGAGGGTTAAGATTGCCATTTTGGACAAGTACAGCAATAAATTGCTGATCGCCGTACTGGGGTTGCTGGTACTGGTACTGCTGGTTGGTCACACGGTTAACGGGGCAACCCGTTGGTTGGTGGTAGGCCCGGCCAGTATTCAGGTAGCAGAGCTGGCTAAATTGGCCTTCGCCATTTATATGGCGAGCTACCTGGTCAGGCGGCATGAGGAGATCCGGGAAAATGCCAAGGGTTTCTACAAGCCCATTGCGGTGCTGGCGCTTTACGCTTTGCTCATCCTGCTGCAGCCGGATTTGGGCTCAGTGGTGGTGCTGTTTGTGATTGCTATGGGCCTGTTGTGGCTCGCTGGTGCCAGATTGAAGGACTTTATCATCCTCATCATGGCGGCGTTGGCATTGTTTGTGGCGCTGATTGTGGCAGAGCCTTACCGGATGCGCAGGGTAATCTCGTTTCTGGATCCCTGGCAAGATCCATTCGGCTCAGGTTATCAGCTGACTCAGTCCCTGATGGCCTATGGCCGGGGTGACTGGTTCGGACAGGGGCTGGGGAACAGTATCCAGAAACTGGAATATCTGCCTGAGGCTCACACCGACTTTATCTTCGCCGTGGTGGGGGAAGAGCTGGGGTTTGTCGGCATTATCTGTGTACTGGTGGTACTGATGTTTGTGGTGATCCGCGCTATGCAGATAGGCAACTGGTGTCTGACTGCAGACAAAGCTTTCGAGGGCTACCTGGCCTACGGGCTGAGTATCTGGTTCGGCTTTCAGACTGTGGTGAACATAGGTGCCAGTATCGGCATGTTGCCGACCAAGGGGTTGACCCTGCCGTTTATCAGCTACGGCGGCACTAGTTTATGGGTAATGACGGCTGCAGCCATAATTTTGCTGCGGATAGATTATGAAAGACGCCTTAGTCAGATACAGGTGCTACCAGGCAGGGGCAAATAACCATGGCCGAGAATGCAATGGAAAAACGAATTCTGGTAATGGCGGGCGGAACCGGTGGCCACGTATTCCCGGCGCTGGCGGTTGCCAAAGCATTGGCCAAACAGGGATGGCATGTCAGATGGCTGGGAACGGCCGAACGCATGGAGGCGCGTCTGGTGCCTCAGTATGGCTTTGACATCAACTTTATCGACATCAAAGGCGTGCGTGGTAATGGAGTGGTTCGCAAATTGGCGGCTCCCTTTAAAATCCTGCGCTCCATTATGCAGGCAAGAGCCGTTATCAAAGAATTTAAGCCCGACGTGGTGCTGGGCATGGGCGGTTTTGCCAGTGGTCCGGGCGGTGTGGCAGCTAGGCTGGCCGGTTTGCCGCTGGTGCTGCATGAGCAGAACGCCATTCCCGGTATGACCAACAAGCTGTTGTCGCGCATCGCAACCAAGGTGTTGTGTGCCTTTGACAATGGCGCCTTCAGGGGACTGAAGGACGATGCTCTTGTGGTCGGTAACCCAATCCGTGAAGAGCTGATGCAACTGGGCAGTGAACCCAGAATCTGCCGTGATGAAGAAGCGTTCAAGGTGCTGGTTGTCGGGGGCAGTCTGGGTGCCAAAGTGTTTAACGATTTGATGCCTCAGGTGGTGTCTGTGCTCAGTAAGCAGCAGTCCATCACAGTTTGGCATCAAGCTGGGCGTGACAATGAACAGCAGGTGCGGGCCAGTTATCAACAGCTTGGCCAGGATGGCGGTGTGAAGGTCACCGAGTTCATTGACGATATGGAAGCGGCCTATCGCTGGGCGGATGTTGTGGTGTGCCGCAGTGGTGCGCTGACGGTATCAGAGTTGGCCGCTGTGGGTCTGCCCAGCTTGCTGGTGCCTTATCCCCACGCGGTGGATGATCACCAAACATTGAATGCCAAGGTACTGGTTGATGCCGGAGCAGCATTCCTGTTGCCGCAAACGATAGTGAATGTAGAGAAGCTGGCGGACAAGCTGCAGATGCTGGCCAGCGACAGACAAGAATTGGTCCGTATGGGACAAAGAGCCAGGGCGGTGGCAGTGCTGGATTCAACCACACGTGTTGCAGATATCTGTAACTCCCTGGCCGAGAAAGGTTAACCATGAGAACGACAGATAAATACAAGCAGTTTCGCAAGATGATCCCGGAAATGCGCCGGGTTCGCCGCATCCACTTTGTGGGGATTGGTGGCGCTGGTATGGGCGGCATCGCGGAAGTGCTGGTGAATGAAGGTTATGAGGTCAGCGGCTCGGATATTGCCAGAAGCGCACTGACTGAACGTCTGGAGCTATTGGGCGCTGATATCACCATAGGTCACACCCAGGAGTGTATAAAAGATGCTGATGTGGTGGTGGTCTCCACCGCCATCAATGCACAGAACCCCGAAATCCTGTACGCCAGAGAGCAGCGGATCCCAGTGGTGCGCCGCGCTGAAATGCTGGCGGAGTTGATGCGTTACCGTCACGGTGTGGCTGTTGCCGGTACCCATGGTAAGACCACGACTACCAGTTTGATCGCCAGTGTGTATGGTGAAGCGCAGCGCGACCCGACCTTTGTGATTGGAGGCCTGCTCAACAGCGCAGGTACCAATGCCCGCCTCGGCAGCAGTCGCTATCTAATCGCCGAGGCCGATGAGAGTGATGCCAGCTTCCTGCATCTGCAGCCCATGGTGAGTGTGATCACCAATATTGAAGCAGATCATATGGATACCTATAGCGGTGATTTCGAGCAATTGAAGACCACCTTTGTGGACTTCCTGCACAATCTGCCATTTTACGGCGTGGCTGTGCTTTGCATCGATGATCCTGTGGTGCGGGAAATACTGCCACGGGTGGGTCGTCATGTGGTGACCTACGGCTTCAGTGATGATGCCGATGTGCAGGCGCTGAATTTTGAGCAGCGCGGACATCAGTGTCGTTTTACCCTGCATCGCAGGGGCCGGGCGGATCGGGATTTACAGCTTAATCTGCCGGGGCGTCATAACGTGCAGAATGCGCTTGCTGCCATTGCTGTGGCCACTGAGGATGATATTGACGATGAAGCTATTGCCTGTGCTTTGGCGAGTTTTGCAGGTATTGGTCGTCGCTTCCAGCACCTGGGTGAGTATGACACTCCCAAGGGTAAGGTGATGCTGGTTGATGACTATGGTCACCACCCAAGCGAAGTGGCCGCGACGATTAAGGCTGCCCACGCGGGTTGGCCGGACAAGCGCCTGGTGATGGTTTATCAGCCACACAGGTACAGCCGCACCCGCGACTTGTATGAAGATTTCGTGGATGTGTTGTCGCAGGTGGATGTGCTGTTGTTACTTGATGTGTATGCCGCCGGTGAGGAGCCGATAGCTGGCGCAGATGGCCGCTCACTGAGCCGCTCGATTCGCCTGCGTGGTCAGGTTGACCCGATATTTGTGACATCATCCGATCAACTGTCTGAAATCCTTCCGGATATTCTGAAGGAGGGAGATCTGCTGTTGACTCAGGGAGCTGGTAATATTGGTGCGTTGTCGCGGCAACTGGCTAGCACAGGGCTGAGCTTTAAGAAAAACTAGAAAATCGTGTGTTCGGTTCGAAATTTGAACTGTAACCCTGTGCTTTAAATGAATTTTTGACCCTGGGATTGAGCGCTATATAATTGTCGGTTTTCGCCTAGCAAGGCCGGTATTTTGGGGTAGGAGCAATGTGAGCTGGAAGGATAGGATGCAGCACAGGCGGCAACGGCTGACTGCAGTGAACTGGTACCTGGTCACTGGACTGACGTTTTTGTTACTGGTTATCGTTGCCTTTGCCCTCGGCGCCCTGCGATTACATGGCCTGCTGGGGGATGCAGAGGCACTGCCCATTGAGGCGGTTATTATCAGGGGCGAGCGCGAGTACACCAGCGATACTGAAGTGCAGCGTGCATTGCAAAACCTGATGCGCCGGAGCTTTTTCAGTGCCGATGTGAATCAGGTTCAGCAGGCACTGGAAGCACTGCCCTGGGTTTATCGGGCTTCGGTCAGACGCAAGTGGCCAGCCAGATTGCAGGTGTTTTTGCAGGAGCAGCAGCCGGCTGCTCACTGGAATGGTGATCGCTGGCTGAATGTCCATGGTCAGGTGTTTACGGCGCCGCACCCACCAGGGCTGGATGGTTTGCCGCTGCTGTCCGGGCCCGATGCCATGGCCGCAGAAGTCCTGACCAGTTATCAACAGATCCGTGAGCTTTTGCATATCAATGGCTACGGACTGAAAAGCTTAAGTTTAAATCCCCGTCATGCGTGGCGGGCCGTGCTCGACAACGGTGTCACGCTGGAGTTGGGACGGGAAGACACAATGGCCCGGATACAGCGATTTATCAATGTCTATCCGGTATTGGCCAAGCAGCCTGATAAGGTTGCTCGGATGGATTTGCGGTATGACACGGGTCTGGCCGTTGGCTGGGAAGATGCACAACAAGAGAATCATTAAAGAATGACCAAAAACCTGGATAGAAGTCTCATCGTTGGCCTAGACATAGGAACGTCCAAGGTAGCTGTAATCATCGGTGAAGTGATGCCAGATGGCGAAATCAGTGTGATTGGCCTGGGCAGTCATCCCTCCCGCGGGATGGACAAGGGCGGGGTAAATGATCTCGACTCCATCGTGCGCAGTGTGCAGCGGGCGCTGGATCAGGCTGAGTTGATGGCGGACTGCCAGGTGTCTTCCGTGTATCTGAGTATTTCCGGCAGGCATATCGCCTGCCAAAACGAAAATGGCATGGTTTCCATCAATGATGAAGAGGTGACCCAGGATGATGTGGACAATGTGATCCACACAGCCCGTTCGGTGAAGATCCCGACCGAGCGACGCATCCTGCATGTGCTGCCGCAGGAATATGCCATCGACGTGCAGGAAGGTATTCGCAGCCCCATTGGTATGTCGGGCATGCGGATGGAAGCCAAGGTGCATATCGTCACCTGTGCTAACGATATGGCCAAGAACATTACCAAAAGCGTCGAGCGCTGTGGTTTGAAGGTGGATGATCTGGTGTTTTCCGGTATTGCCTCGGCCGACTCAGTGCTGACCAATGATGAGAAAGATCTGGGTGTATGCGTTGTGGATATTGGTGGTGGCACTACTGATATTGCCGTATACACCAATGGCGCGCTGCGTCACTGCGCCGTGGTACCTGTGGCGGGCAATCAGGTCACCAATGATATCGCCAAGATATTCCGCACGCCGCTGTCTCATGCTGAGCAGATCAAGGTGCAGTATGCCAGTGCCCGCAGTGACGTGGTCAGCCGTGAAGACAGCATTGAAGTGCCTTCTGTGGGTGGTCGTCCATCCCGCACCATGTCACGCCATACCCTGGCTGAAGTGGTGGAGCCAAGGTATCAGGAATTGTTTATGCTGGTCCTCAAGGAGCTGCGGGACAGCGGGCTGGAAGAGCAGGTTGCCGCCGGTATCGTGTTGACCGGTGGTACCGCGTCCATTGAGAGCGCTGTCGAAGTGGCCGAGGCCACTTTTGGCATGCCGGTGCGGGTGGCTTCACCTCTGCCGGTGAAAGGATTGTACGAATATGTCGGCCAACCTATTTATGCAACCGGGGTAGGTTTGTTGCATTACGGCGCCAGGCAACTGCTGGAAAAACAGCAGGAACGTCCTGAGCGTCAGGGGGTTGCCAGCCTCTGGAATCGGGTTCAGAGCTGGTTTAAAGGTGAGTTTTAAATAACGCAGGCAACAACGGAGAATTGACCATGTTTGAGATCATGGAAACCCATTCCGACGAAGCGGTGATTAAAGTCATCGGCGTTGGTGGCGGCGGCGGTAACGCCGTCGAACACATGGTGAAGCACAACATTGAAGGTGTTGAGTTTATCGCCACTAACACAGACGCGCAGGCATTGCGCAAATCTGCAGCCGGTTCAACCATTCAGTTGGGCTGTGATGTCACTAAAGGTCTGGGTGCTGGCGCTAACCCGGAAATCGGTCGACTGGCTGCTGAAGAGGACAGAGAGAACATCCGCGCGGCGCTCAAAGGATCTGACATGATCTTTATCGCGGCTGGCATGGGCGGTGGTACAGGTACCGGTGCTGCGCCTGTGGTGGCTCAGATCGCCCGCGAAGAAGGCATTCTGACAGTAGCCGTGGTTACCAAGCCGTTTCCTTTTGAAGGCAAGAAGCGTATGGGTTATGCAGAGCAGGGGATCTGTGAGCTGGCTAAGCATGTGGATTCACTGATCACTATCCCCAACGAAAAGCTGCTCAAAGTACTGGGCCGTGGCACTTCCTTGCTGGATGCCTTTGCTGCTGCTAACAACGTATTACTGGGCGCAGTGCAGGGTATTGCCGAGCTGATCACCCGTCCGGGTCTGATCAACGTCGACTTTGCAGACGTGAAGACTGTGATGTCGGAAATGGGTAATGCCATGATGGGTACAGGTGTGGCTTCCGGTGAAGACCGTGCCGAAGAAGCGGCTGAAGCGGCTGTCGCCAGCCCGCTGCTGGAAGATATCGATCTGGCCGGTGCCAGCGGGGTACTGGTGAACATTACCGGCGGTATGGATATGAGCATTGAAGAGTTTGAGACCGTGGGTAACCATGTTAAGGCTTATGCTTCTGACAACGCCACTGTGGTCGTTGGCGCGGTTATCGATCCTGAAATGAGTGATGAACTGCGTGTGACTGTCGTGGCGACCGGTATCGGTGCCGAGAAAAAGCCGGATATCCAACTGGTGTCCAAACCCGCTCCGCGTCCTGAGCCGGAAGTTCGGGTGGAAACTCAAGTTTATACCGAAGAGACGGTTTCTGTTTCGTCTGGGGCCATGGGTAATGCTGCTCAGCAGTCTCAGCCCAAGCCTCAGCCAGCGGCAACGCCGAAGAATGATCTGGATTACCTGGATATTCCAGCGTTTTTGCGTAAGCAGGCAGACTGATAACAGTTGTTTTGACAGGGCGAAACTGTTCCAATGTTGCCTGTAGATATTCGCCCGTCAATTGCAGAAATTTTTGCCAATTGGGGTATTTGTGCTAGCATATCCGACCAGATAAAGCTGGAATGTTGCTATGCGCTTTGATAACACCTGCATTTTGTTGAGACATACACGGGTAACTGAATGATTTTTCAAAGAACTGTTCAAAAAATGGTAAAGACAACCGGTGTTGGCCTGCATTCGGGCAACAAGGTGACTTTGACCATCAAACCCGCACCGATCAATTCGGGTATCAAGCTCGTGCGTACCGATTTGGAGCCTGCAGTGGTTATCCCTGCATTGGCAGATCAGGTGCGTGAGACCACCATGTGCACTGCCCTGGTGAATGATGCCGGCGTTCGTATCTCGACTATCGAGCACCTGTTTGCCGCACTCGCTGGCCTGGGGATCGACAATGCCATTATCGAAGTCGATGCGCCTGAAATCCCGATTATGGATGGCAGTGCTAGCCCCTTTGTATTCCTGCTGCAGTCTGCTGGCATTGAAGAGCAGCGTGCTGCCAAGAAATACCTGCGTATTAAGCGTACCATTCGCGTGGAAGATGGTGATAAGTGGGCGGAGCTGCGTCCGTTTGAAGGCTTCAGAGTAAACTTTGGCATTGACTTTGCGCATCCGGAAATCGCCCGCAGTCAACAGCATATGGTGATGGATTTTTCCACCGATGGGTTTGTAAAGGATATCAGTCGCGCCCGTACTTTCGGCTTTATGCGTGATATCGAGTACCTGCGAGCCAACAACCTGGCGTTGGGTGGCAGCATGGAAAATGCAGTGGTGCTTGACGAATACCGCGTCCTCAATCCCGATGGCCTGCGTTATGAGGACGAGTTTGTTAAGCACAAAATTCTGGATGCCTTTGGCGATCTGTATGTATCCGGTCACGCTCTTCTCGGTGAGTTCTGTGCCTTCAAAACCGGTCATGCACTGAACAACCAGTTGGTTCGTGCAGTGCTTGCCCAAGCCGATGCATGGGAGCTGGTGAGTTTCGACAACGAAGTGGAAGTGCCGGTTCGATTTGCACCCGGTGCTCTGGCATTGGCGTAGGCGCGAATGTTATGACTGCCGTGAACGGCTGGCTAATGCAGCCAGCCGTTTTAGTTTCTGCGCCAGACTGCCATCGGTGTGTTCTGCCAGTGCCTGGATATGGGCTGCAGCGTCTGCAGATAGCTGAGGTTGTGGGATTTTGGGCGCAGGCTCTGTTCTTGCCAACGCCGGGTTGACTTTAACCTCGATAGCAGTGAGCATTGGCAGCGTTTGAGCCTGAAGTTGCGTTAATAACATCGCCTTTTGGAAGTTGATGCGGGCCGCCCAGGCTGATGAGGTGGTTTCAATCACCAGCACACTGTCGCGCAGATTTGCTACCTGTAGCTGCTGTGCAACGTGATCTGATAATATTTGTTTTACCTGCTGATCCAATTGTCTCAGTAACTCTGCTTTTTCTGCCAGACTCGGCAGTTTGCCTGAGTGGTGCATGAGTAGACTGAGATCCTGCGGGCGATTTTTCATACAAAAAAGAGATGGCTGATTAAGGCTATGAGTATAACAGTTTTAATTCAAGGTCGGAACGGGATCGCCCGCTGGCAGCCTAGTAAACGATGGCTTATCTTACCAATTATGCTGCTGGTCGCTGGCGCTGGTGTCGTTTACTATTCCGTCGATAAATTTTCACGTCAGCAAACGCGTGTAGACAACGAGCGTCAGGCCCGTAAGGTCCAGCTACAGCAAGTTGAAGACCTTAAACACGCGACCGAATCCCAACTGGCTACCCTAGCCGCCCATGTAGCACGCATGCAGGCTGAAGTTACCCGCCTGGAAGCCATGGGGCAACAGGTTGCGCAGACCTACAACCTCGAAGATCAATTTGATTTCTCCGTCCGTGCAGGTGTTGGTGGTGTAAGCGATCTCGGGCAGAGCATAGAACTGGATCAATTGATCCAAGATATGCACGCGATGATACAGCGGATGGACTACGCCAAAGTTCAAATTCCGCTACTTGAAACTGTGGCGTCCAACCTCCATATAGAGCAGGAGCGGTATATTTCCGGACGTCCCATAAGTAAGGGTTGGTTGTCTTCGCCTTATGGATTGAGGAACGATCCATTTAATGGACGTCGCACCATGCATAAAGGCATCGATTTTGCCGGCAGTGAAGGGGCAAAGGTTATTGCCACCGCCAGTGGGGTAGTGACTTGGGCTGGCAGTATGTTTGGTTATGGCAACCTGGTTGAAATTGACCATGGTAATGGTTTGAGAACCCGTTATGGCCACAATAAGAATATCGATGTCAGCGTAGGTGACGTAGTAGCCAAAGGTGCCAAGATTGCCAGTATGGGAAGCACGGGCAGGTCGACAGGCCCCCATGTGCATTATGAGGTGTTGCGGGGTGGACATCAGATCGATCCGAGTAAGTACGTCTACCGCAAAGCAAACAATTAATCCCGGCTTATCCCAATGATGTGGAACAGCCTACAAAGATAATAAGTGAATCAGATGTTTGGTAATTTACTGACAAAAGTTTTTGGCAGTCGCAATGACCGCACCCTTAAATCCCTTGATAAAGCCGTCGCCAAAATCAATGCACTGGAAGCCGAATTTGAAAAGCTCACCGATGAACAACTGAAAGCAAAAACCGCAGAATTTCGTGAGCTGTTGCAAAAAGGTGAAAGCCTGCAGGACTTGATCCCCGAATCCTTCGCCATAGTACGCGAGGCCTCCAAGCGGGTCTTTGAGATGCGCCATTTCGATGTGCAGCTTATCGGTGGTATGGTGCTGGACAGCAACCGCATCGCTGAGATGCGTACCGGTGAGGGTAAAACTCTTACCGCGACTCTACCTGCTTACCTGAATGCGCTGACAGGCAAAGGGGTTCACGTGATCACGGTCAACGACTACCTCGCCCGCCGTGACGCCGAAACTAACCGTCCCCTGTTTGAATTTCTGGGTATGACTGTCGGTATCAACATTGCCGGTATGAGCCCGGAACAAAAGAAAGACGCCTACAACGCAGATATTACTTACGGTACCAACAACGAGTTTGGTTTCGACTATCTGCGTGACAACATGGCGTTCTCTCCGGTCGAACGGGTTCAGCGTCCACTGCACTACGCCCTGATTGACGAAGTTGACTCCATTCTGATCGATGAGGCCCGTACTCCACTGATTATCTCCGGTGCCGCTGAAGACAGTTCCGATCTGTATATCAAGATGAACAGTCTGATCCCGCTGCTGGTGCGTCAGGATAAAGAAGATACAGAAGAGTACATTGGTGATGGTGACTACACCATCGATGAGAAAGCCAAGCAGGTGCACCTGACCGAACGCGGTCAGGAGAAGATTGAACAACTGCTGATCGACCGTGACATGCTGCCTGAAGGTGACTCTTTGTACTCAGCGGGCAATATCTCTTTGCTGCACCATGTGAATGCTGCTTTACGTGCACACACCCTGTTCGAAAAAGATGTGGACTATGTGGTGCAAAATGGTGAAGTGGTGATTGTTGATGAACACACCGGCCGTACCATGGCGGGTCGTCGTTGGTCCGAAGGTCTGCATCAGGCGGTAGAGGCTAAAGAAGGGGTGAAGATCCAGAACGAAAACCAGACGCTGGCTTCTATTACCTTCCAGAACTACTTCCGTCTGTATGAGAAGCTGGCGGGTATGACAGGGACTGCCGATACTGAAGCTTTCGAGTTCCAGCATATTTATGGCCTGGATACTGTGGTGGTGCCTACCAACCGACCAATGATCCGTAACGATATGGCGGATCTGGTGTATCTGACCGCCGCTGAAAAATACAACGCCATTATTGCTGATATCAAAGATTGTCGTGATCGTGGTCAGCCCGTGCTTGTGGGTACTGTGTCCATTGAACAGTCTGAACTGCTGTCGCATATGCTCAAGCAGGAAAAAATTCCGCATCAGGTTCTGAACGCCAAGTTCCACGAGAAAGAAGCTGAAATCGTGGCACAAGCCGGTCGTGCCGGCACAGTTACCGTTGCTACCAACATGGCCGGTCGGGGTACTGACATTGTATTGGGTGGTAGCTGGAAAGCCGAAGTTGAATCGCTGGATAACCCAACTGAAGAGCAAATTGCGGCGATCCGTACCGACTGGCAACAGCGTCATGACGAAGTGGTTGCCGCCGGTGGTTTGCACATTCTGGGTACCGAGCGTCATGAATCCCGTCGTATTGATAACCAGCTGCGTGGTCGCTCCGGCCGTCAGGGTGACGCCGGTTCTTCCCGTTTCTACCTGTCGATGGAAGACAGTCTGATGCGCATCTTTGCCTCAGAGCGTGTATCCAACATGATGAAAGCACTGGGTATGGAAGAGGGCGAGGCGATCGAGCACAAGTGGGTGTCCCGCGCTATCGAGAATGCCCAGCGTAAAGTGGAAGCCCGTAACTTCGATATCCGTAAGCAGTTGCTTGAGTTTGATGATGTGGCCAATGATCAGCGTCAGGTAGTTTATGCCCAGCGTAACGAACTGATGGATGCCGAAAGCATTGAAGATACCATCAAGAACATTGCAGTAGACGTATTGGCGTCCCTAATCGATCAGTACATTCCACCTCAGTCCGTTGAAGAGCTGTGGGACGTTCCGGGTCTGGAGCAGCGTCTGCATCAGGAATTTACGCTGCAGCTGCCGGTACAGAAATGGTTGGATGAAGAGGAAGAACTGTACGAAGACACACTGCGCGAGCGTATCGTTGAAGCCTGGAGTGCTGCTTACAAAGCTAAAGAAGAGATGGTCGGTGCACCTGTACTGCGTCAGTTTGAAAAGGCAGTGATGCTGCAGACCCTCGATGGCCTGTGGAAAGAGCACCTGGCTGCCATGGATCATCTACGTCAGGGTATTCATCTGCGCGGTTATGCTCAGAAGAACCCCAAGCAGGAATATAAGCGTGAATCTTTTGAGCTGTTCCAACAGATGCTGGAAAGTCTCAAACATGACGTGATCAGTATTCTGTCTAAGGTACAGGTACAGGCTCAGTCCGATGTGGATGAAATGGAAGAACGTCGCCGCGAGCAAGAAGCCAGACTGCAGCGCGAGTTTCAACATGCTGAAGTTCAATCAATGACTGGCGAGCCAGCTATGCCCGAACGGCAAGGACAGATCCCGGTGGTTCGTCAGGGTGAAAAGGTCGGTCGTAACGATCCTTGCCCATGTGGCAGTGGCAAAAAATACAAGCAATGCTGTGGTAAGTTGAGCTGATAGCAATAGTACAAACATCGAAAAGGCGACCCTAGGGTCGCCTTTTTACTTTTATAGCTAGGGTCAACAGACCCAATAAGCGGTAATTAAGTTCACTCTGAGTAGAGGATTGAGCTAACTTAGCTTTATTGAAACGGGCAAAACCGGCTAAAAATAAGTCTACTGTTGATAACTTTGGGGGTAAGCCGTAGTTAGTTTGTGTTTAATCTGTGAATCATCGAAAAGTGCGGATTTTCTTGAAAAAAGGGCTTGCGCAAAAAAACATGCTCCCTATAATGCGCCTCCATCGACACGGCACAGCGGGTTTCTCTGATAGAGATAGCGTCAGATGAGCCGGTCGAAGGGGAGTTTGCTAATGGCAACTGACCCTGGCATAAAAGTCGCTTCTGAGTGTTTCTTCGGCAGTTGAAAATGCTCGTGGAAAAAGGGCTTGACGCCAA